>JAZDLX010000124.1:0-22277 GCA_043801585.1 bacterium
GCCGCTTTTCCACAGCCCGGGCGCGGCCTCCGCGTTGTTTCGCAGATGTCATGCCAAGCAAGGGAGCAACCCATGTCCGTCCTTCCATACAAGAACGAACCCCTGACCGATTTTACCGTACCCGCCAACCGTGAAGCCTTCGAGAAAGCCTTGGCCAAGGTGAAGAAACAGTTTGGCAAGCATTGGAACCTGCTGGTGGACGGCCGCCGTGTGCAGACCGAGAAGACCATCACCTCCTACGATCCCGCCTCCCCGAAGACCGTTGTCGGCACGGTGGGCAAGGCGTCCAAGGAGATCGCGCTGAAAGCTATCGAGAGCGCCTACAAGTTCTTCACTGAAGAGTACCAGTGGTGGGATTACAAGGCTCGTGCGCGGATCCTGATGAAGACCGCCCATCTGCTGCGCCAGCGCAAGCACGAGTTCTCCGCCACGATGGTCTACGAAGAGTCGAAGAACTGGGTCGAGGCCGATGGGGACACCGCCGAAGCCATCGACTTCCTCGAGTTCTACGCCCGCGAGATGATACGTCTCGGCGGTCCGCAGAGAGTGGAGCCCTACGCCGGCGAGGAGAACAACCTCTATTACCTGCCGATCGGCGTCGTTGTCGTGATTCCACCGTGGAACTTTCCCCTCGCGATCATGTCGGGGATGACCGTTGCCGCGCTCGTCACCGGCAACACCGTTGTGCTCAAACCGGCTTCCACCGCACCGGTTGTCGCCGCGAGGTTCGTGGACCTGCTGCTCGAAGCAGGTCTGCCGAAAAAAGCGATCAACTTCGTTCCCGGTTCTGGCAGCGAAGTCGGCGACACGCTGGTCGGCCATCCGTTGACCCGCATGATCGCCTTCACCGGCTCCAAGGAAGTCGGATTGCACATCCATGAACTCGCCGCGAAAATTCAGCCGGGACAGAAGTGGATCAAGCGGACGATCATGGAGCTCGGCGGCAAGGACGCGCTGATCGTGGATGAAACCGCCGACCTCGACTACGCCGCGGAACAGGCCGTGATCGGCGCCTATGGATTCCAAGGTCAGAAATGCTCCGCCTGCAGCCGGTTGATCGTGACCGCCCCGGTGTACGACAGGGTGGTTAAAAAAGTCGTCGAGCGGGTCGCGAAGCTGCACGTCGCCCACCCGGAGAGCAATCCAAACCTGGGCGCGGTGATCGACGCGGCAGCATTGGCGAAGATGGTCGAATACATCAAGTTCGCGAAGAAGGATGGCAACAAATTGGAGATCGGCGGCAAAACACTGGACGGCGGAAATTTCCTCGAGCCGACCGTATTCAGCAACGTCAAGCCGAACGACAAAATTGCCCAGGAAGAGATCTTCGGCCCGGTGCTCGCGATCATCAAAGCGAAAAATTTCGATGACGCGATCAAAATTTTCAACGGCACGGATTACGGCCTCACCGGCGGCCTGATCAGCAGCGACCGCCAGCGCCTCGAACGTGCGCGCAAGGAATTGTTCACCGGCAACCTTTACCTGAATCGCAAAATTACAGGTGCGCTCGTCGGTGTGCAGCCCTTTGGCGGCTTCAACCTGTCCGGCACGGACAGCAAGGCGGGCGGCCAGGACTACCTGCTGCTGTTCATGCAGGCGAAGTCCGTCGCCGAACGCTGGTAGGGACGGAGGCGCCCCATCAATCGCATGAAACCCGATCCCGAACGGTCGGGATCGGGCCACCCATCGCGCAAGGCTTCGCACAGCCGCGAATCACCGCGGCCTGTGTGTCACCCAAGAATATGCGGCGCGGAAAAACAAAGTCCGATGTCGTGAGATGGCTGGAATAATGGCTGCGTCATTCACGCGGGGGGAAATGTAACCTTGGAAAAGCCCGGCGGATCCAATCCGCCGGGCTTTTTTATTGCCCTCTGTGATGGAAAGTAAACCGAGCGTCACCACATCACAGACCTTTTGATCGGTCAGTCGAACCGTGAGCCGCTTTCGGGACCTGTCCACCACTTGTTGTTTTCTGCTGCGACCTCACCTAAGTTTGCCAAACGTATCGATATGAATCTTGCCGACGGGTGGGAATACCGATTTTCCTGTTCTTCGAACGGGCAATTGGAGCTCGAAGGCTGTTCCGTGGACATCTCAAGGTCGCCGCTGAACCGGCGAGAATGGGGCGGGTTGATCTGATGAAGATTTCGAGGTTCAGGCCACTGGCACGAATGTTCTTTCCTTCCGTTTTTTTCGCAATTCTAACATTCGGTTGTTGCACGGATTGTTTTCTGGAGGATCCATTCGAAAGCACGCCCTTTTACGACGCCGGTCGCTACTTCCCGCTCCAATTGAACAACCGGTGGATTTACAGTATCGATGGACAGTTGAATAAGGAAATACGGGTGAATATTGCGGACACACTGATCTGGCGGAGCGACACACTCTACCAGTTCAACACTTCCCTGTACGGAGTCGATGAAAGACCTGAGTTCAGCCGATTTTCAGGTCTTTTTCGTACTTCGTCGGACACTCTCCTCTGGACCACGCGTGCGTACCTCGACTATATCATCAATCCGCTCCAGTCACCCTATGCCAATTACCGGCTGCTCAATCCACTTCGTGTGGGGGACACACTTTCCTTCGTGTTCGATACGGTGTACGGTCATGAGCCGAATTGGGGAAACTACAATTGGGTCATCATGGATGCTAACTCAACTGTTGTCACAGGATATGGAACATTTACCAAGTGCCTTCACCTTCAATACTGGTTACACTATTTCATGGACGGAAATGACTACCTGCTTGCCGAGGAGTATTACGCACCTGATACAGGACTTGTCCATTTCATCGAGCATCCCTACTCCTATGCACCGGGTGACCTGGGGGACATCGTTGTCACCTACGATCTTCACGACCTGCAACTCAATCCATAAGAACAGATGATGAAAACAAATGGAGTGAACGAATGTGCGTTCACTCCATGACGTTCCCGATTGACCAACTCCTGAAATCCGAGATCAACCCTCCTTGGCCATCGTTGCGCGAGAATACAGAACGCTGAATCCCATGCGCTCCGCGTTGCGCTGGCTTGCCGATCCCGGGTCGCAGGAATAGGTGGCAAGGGTTTCCCCCTCCCCGGCTGCGACTTTCAACCGGTGGGAAATCAGAGCATGGTGCACTCCCCGTCTGCGAAACTCCGGCAGCACGCTTGCGGCGATGATATTGACGAACCCCTTGCGCAGCATCAGGCTTGCGGCTCCCGCCCGTTTCCCCTCGTGGAATGCCGTATAGCAGCGAACATAGGGGAGTTCGGCAAACCCGCGGTGGATGATGTACTCCTGGCTGGGCGTGTGACCCAATTCGTCGCCGAACCCCTCGGTGATCAACCTCGCCCATTCGTCCGGATCCTCCGCCTCGCGAATCTCAATTCCGGGAGGAGCCTGCCACGCTGCGTCATCCGGCGTCAACGGTCGTCCCATCATCTGCTGCCAGTCTGCGATGTGCCAACCCCGGCGTCCAAGGTTCCGGGCAAATTCCCTGTTGTGGAACGGAGTCAACCACGCACGGGGAGTAAATCCACGGTCCATGAATTGTAGTTCGACTTCCGCGATTTCCTCCTCACTCACCGGCCCGGAAAGACCCCAGCCAATCACCTTGCTCCATGCCGGCATCGCGGAATGAAGCACGATCCGTCCACCGTCGCGGAGTTCAATCATCTCGGGGGGTGAACTGTTTTTCAGGAAATTCGCAGGCGCCTTTGCGTAATCAGCGGCAATTTCCGCGGAGGTTCGCTCGATGAATACGGCAAGATCGCCGGGTGATTCGTGTGCGTTCGATGTCGCCATGGGAGATGTCCCTTCGTGACTCAGGCTGCTCTGAATATACGCGCACGGGTATCCGCCGGGAAAATCGTCCAGTCGAACCCGACGGAAGCTATCTCCTTGCATTTACAGTAAATGAAAGCAACTTGAGGCGTTCCGATGTGGACTTGTCACTCTCGCGAGCAACAGAGAGGATGCGCAGGCGAGCATCTTCTTTGTTCACGGTTTTGCCCCCGCTCTGGAACCGTCGAAAGGCCATCAGACTTGGTGAAAGGCCATTCTCGCCGTAGCTTTCCCCGACCGGAACCGGTACCGATGAACCACGAGAGGACGTGAGCAGATCGACTACATCATCCGACCGGCGCGCTGCGCAACGTGTTACCCTCACCGGAGCGCTATCCAACGTGTGTCTCGCGCTGGTCAAAGCCGTTGGGGGGCTTCTGCTGAACAGCAAAGCGCTCCTCGCGGATGCTGTGGACTCGACCGCCGATCTCGTCAGTGACGTAATCACCCTTATTGCTGTTCGAGTTGCTCGAAAACCGATCGACGAGAATCATCCCTACGGTTACGGACGTGTCGAATCGCTGGCTTCCCTGTTGATTGGCGGTTTGCTTGTTCTCGTCGCGACGCTCTTTGCAATCAACGCCGTTCGGTCTGTGATCCATGGTCACCGACACGAGGTAGGCGCGGCGGGTATGGTGATCGCAGGCATTGCCGTCATCGCGAAGGAAGCGCTTTTCCACTGGACTCTACGGATTGGGAAGCAAATACGATCACGAGTTGTCGAGTCCAACGCGTGGCACCACCGCAGCGATGCCCTCTCCTCGGTATCCGTATTCATCGGCCTTGGGCTCGGTGTGATTGTTCCGGGCGCGGACAGTTTTGACGCGCTGGCCAGCCTTGTTGTAACCGTGTTCATTGCGAGGACAGGGCTTCGCATCGCCATCGGTTCGATGCACGACCTTGTGGATACAGAGCAGGACCCGGACCTCCTGACGGACCTGGAACGAATCGCCATGTCCGTGCCGGATGTCGTCAATACGCATCGCGTGCGCACCCGGCGGTACGGTCCCCACACCTGGGTCGATCTCGATATCGAGGTGGACCCGGACATGCCTGTGGCGCAAGGCCATCTCGTTGCCCATGAAGTGAAAGAACGCATTCTTGAAGAGATTCAATATGTTGCTGACGTTCTCGTCCACGTGGAACCGGAGGGTTCGCACCTTCACGGCGAAGGCACAGTGCGTGGGATGTGACAGGAGATAGACGATGAGCGAGTCGAAGCACGACGCCACTGACGACACACACCCTGTCCCGCCGCAGGGAGACGGCACCCTCGGCAGCGAAGTCGAGGCGCTCGCAGAATTGATGCGTATCCTTCGCTCGCCGAACGGTTGCGCCTGGGATGCGGAGCAGACCCACCGAACCTTGCGTCCCTACCTGATCGAAGAAACCTACGAGGTCCTCGAGAAACTGGATTCCGGTGACATGGAGGGATTGCGCGAGGAACTCGGCGACCTTCTGCTCCAGATCGTGTACCACACCGCACTTTCCGAGGAGGAAAATCTTTTCACCTTCACGGAGGTCGCGAAGGGAATTCGAGAGAAGATGATCCGGCGTCACCCTCATGTCTTCGGCGACGTGGAAGCCCATGATTCCGAGGCGGCGCTGCGCTCCTGGGAGAAGATCAAACTCGCGGACAAGGAGGAAGATGGCGACGTCCGCAAGGAGAACGGCACCCTCTCGGGAGTCCCGAAAGTACTGCCCTCTCTGACCCGGGCCCACCGTGTGCAGGAGAAAATGGCGGGGGTCGGCTTCGACTGGCCAAGTGCGGAAGGCGCACTGGACAAACTCGATGAAGAGGTGCTCGAGGCGCGGGAGGCGATCCTCTCGGGCGATCCGGAGCGCGCAGAAGAGGAGATCGGCGACTTGCTGTTCAGCGTCGTGAACGCCGCACGTCTCGCCGGATTTTCCGCGGAGGAGTCGCTCCGCCGCAGCACAGAAAAAGTCATCCTGCGTTTTCGCGAACTCGAGAATCTCGTGAAGGCCGACGGGCACAAACTCGGCGAGCTGTCGCTTGAAGTGCTTGATGACTACTGGGAAAAGGCTAAAATCAGGGAAAAACGCGGGGCTGGTGCGTGAACGTCGTCTGGATATTCCTTGACGGCGTGGGGCTCGGCGTGGACGACCCGGAGGTCAATCCGTGGGCGTCAGTCATTGACCCAACACTCATCGCCGTGGCGAACCGGGGACCGTCCTGGCCCGGCGCGGTGATGAAACCCCTTGACGCCACACTCGGTATTACCGGCCTGCCTCAATCCGCGACCGGAACAACAGCGATGCTGACCGGTATCAACGCACCACAGAAAATCGGACGTCACCTTTCCGGATTTCCCACGCCAGCCCTGCAAGCCATCATCCACGAACATTCGGTTCACAAACAGGCGATTGAGCGGGGGCTGAAACCGACGTTTGCCAATGCTTACAACGAGGCTTATTTCAAACGTCCGAAACGGCGAGAATCGGTGACCACACACGCCGTCCACGCGGCGGAAAGGTTGGGAATGCGATTCCGGATGATGGACGACTACCGGAACGGCCTTGCGGTATTCCATGACCTCACAGGTGAATTAATCCGGATTCAGGGCAACGGAGACCGTCTGACCGCTCCGGCCAACAAGCAGGTGGTGTTCAAGCGATTCGTCCGCGATCCGAAAGCGTTCCGGGAGATGGTCGCCCAGTGGGAAATCGAGGTGATCGATCCAGTCGAAGCGGGCCATCGTATCGCGAGACTGGCGCCCGAGCATGACCTGGTACTTTTTGAATACGTGAAGACAGACATGATGGGGCATGATTGCGACCCTGGCTGGGCGACAGACGTGGTGAATGAAGTGATGCTGTTCCTGAGGGCCTTGCTCGACGATCTTGACACTTCGCGTGACACTCTGCTGATCTCATCAGACCACGGCAACAGCGAAGACATCACGGTGAAAACTCACACTCTGAATCCTGTTCCCGCAGTTGCACTGGGTCCACTCGCGCATCAGATTCTTGACCGGTGCAATTCCATCCTGGACATCACTCCTGCACTTCTGGATACACTCGACAATCATCGTAAACAGGGCCAATCTTTGAATACCGGGAACTGACCCTGGGCGCCTGCCACATACAAAAGGCCCTCCATCCGGAAGGCCCTTGCCGGGTAACGCCGCTGAACCAGACGGCGGGTTTTAAGCCCCCACAGTGAATCTGATTTTTCAGTTCAGCCCATCATCTTGCAACAGGTTCTCGTTGAACGCAGGCCGGTTGGCGTTGTGCACGAGAAATTTCAACTGTCCAGTACAGCGTGTCGCCAATCGATAAACGCCGCATTGACGGCATTCCATCGTCTTTTCAGGTGTCAGATCACGGTGAACCATCCAGCAAGGACGGTTCATATCGCTGAGTTCGGGGCAATGCCGCTGCTCGTTCGTCGTACACCCTCTGCATTCCCAGCAGGGGAGCAACGCCCAGAGACGACGGATTCCCTCGAGGTTGAGCCCTTCCTTCTTGATCAACTTCTGAATCCAGCGAATGCGGGTCAGATCCTCGTGCGATAGCACCCGAACGTTTCCTGAACTGCGGTGGTACAGAATCAACCCCGCTGCTTCGTATTTTCGCAGCGCCGATTCGCTGAGTCCTGTCGCCCTTGCCGCCTCCCCGATAGTCATCACCGGTTCTGTCAGCATATCGGGAGGAGTCGGATTATGTTCCTCCATCCAGCGTTTCAGCTCGCGCCTCATATTTCCCCCCAGAACGCACGATTCTTCACATGTCCGCCGAAGTCTTCCCAATTCCTCGTGTACATATAAAAAACATAAGTATTGGACCCCAGGAAGATGCAGACTGTGCACTAGAATATGACAATCCCTGCACTTGGAAATCAAGCTGCAAGAGGCGTAAATCTTGAGAAATCTTGGGTTTAGGAACCCCTAACGGGGATTATCACATGCAAACGTTCGTTCCGTAAGAATTTAGAAAACATCGAATTCTTAGACTCCTGGAGGCAGTTTCTATGTAACGTCTTGTTTGGAAAGAAGTTCCGCCGGAAGCCACCGCTTTGAAAGGTAGATGAACGGAGTGTCCAAGGCTGCTACAATGACTTTTAGTAGGTAAGTACTTGCAAAAATCTGGATGACGGTATTCAGCGGAAATACACCGAGAAATGCAATACTCGAAAAAACAGCGCTGTCGATAAGCTGACTCACCCAGGTGGAGGCGTTGTTGCGCAGCCACAGGTGACGGCCTTGAGTGCGACGCATCCACATGTGGTAGGCGAAAACGTCATGTGTCTGCGAAATCAGGTAGGCAATCAGGGACGCCGCAACAATGCGTGGGGTGAGCGCAAACAGTCTGCGCATTGGCTCGTCCGCGAAATCATCGCCGCTCGGGATGAACAGGATGAACACCTGGGTTGCCACAAGGAAAGTAAACGCCGCAAACCAGCCAAACCAGACAGCTTTTTGAGCCTCTTTCTTTCCCCAGTATTCGCTGATCAAATCCGTGGCGAGGAACAACGCTCCATAGAGCGAATTTCCCCCGGTAGCCGCGATACCGAACAGAGTGATCTGTTTGACGACGAAGATATTGGCGAGAATGATATAGATAGCGAGGACTCCATACACACCAGCCCTCCCGAAGAAACGGAAGGCTCCCAGCACACCGGCGATGACGACCAGCGTCCAACCGAAAAAGAGCAGTGCATTGATCACGCTTCCTCCAACATCTCATCAACCGCGCCAAGAACTTCGGGAACTCCGACGCACCGAAGACTGGCCTCCATTGCTCGCGGATCCGATTCCGGATACTCGCTTCCACAGGGGGAGGTCAACGTACGACACCGGTTGTCTGCAGTCCAGGGCCGGAACCGCACGACGTTCACGGAGGCGAAGAGCGCCACCAGGGGTGTCCCAACCGCGGCAGCGATGTGCATCGGACCGGTGTCATTGGTTACCGCTACCCGGCAGGCCTGAAGTAATGCCGCTGTTTCACGGAGAGTTACACGCCCTGCAAGGTCACGCGCATTTCCAGCCACAGCATCCGTTACATGCGCCGCCACCTCGATGTCGTCTTTGGCGCCAAGCACCATGATTTTCATTCCACGGGCACGGAGCACGACCGCGATCTCGGCAAAACGCTCTACAGGCCAGCGCTTGTGCGAAACGTTTGCCCCGGGCATGATCGCAGCCCACTCGCCGGGCTGCTCAAGCAAGCGAAGGGCTCGCTCCCGCTCCTCACGTGAAACAGGAAGCACCAGAGGCCGCGGCGCCGGGTCCGCACCGAGCAACGACGCTACCTTCAGTTTTGTCAACGCCTCCGGTACCGGATCGGCTGAAGATTCCCGTACTTCACCATCAAACAACGACATTCTGCCATCGGTGTTGCGGCCAACCCAGACCGGCACCTCAAGGCTGCGAAGGAGCAGGCCAAGCGTTAAAGCTCCCCGGCGGGTAGAGACGTTGTTCAACGAGAGGAGGGCGTCATATCGTGACTCGCGAAGCGGACGTGTCTGGTTCCGCAGGTCGTAGAGCATCCCCGGCACGAGCAGGGAAAGAGGATTGCGGAAGCGTCCGATATCGAAAAAATAGACGTTGCTGACTGCCGGATGTCCGGCCAGGAGGTTAGCTGCGCGTGGGCTGGTGAGCACGTCGATGCGGGCTTCTGGAAACCGTTCGCGAAGCGCCGAGAGTGCTGGAGTCGCCAGGACGAGATCGCCGATTCCCGCAATCTGCACGGCAAGCAGGCGCGGAGGGCGGCCATCGGGCAGCTTGATCTCCCCGTTCGGTTTCCGGATCCACTTCATCGGGATCATTCGCTTGACCTCGACTCGGTTATCGACAGTTTTCGCAGTACCCTTGCAGCGCCGCAGGCGACTCCGCTACTTTTCTTCACCCCCAACCTGCGATGGAGAAACGTGAAATGAATATACGCAAGATCCTGTTTCCGACCGATTTTTCCGGTCCCTCTAACCGTGCGCTTGACCATGCCCTCGTTCTCGCGCACCGGTTCAAAGCTACGCTTGTGATGCTGCATGTCGAAGTCCCCTACGCCACCGATCCGAACAATCCACGGTTTGAATTCCCGAAGCTCGAGGAGTTGTTCCAGGCGATCCGTGAACAGGTCGAGAAGCGGCTGAACAGTCCCGAACAGCCAGTTGTCACCGGCGACATTGAAATCGTGCATGATGTCAAACGGGCGGTGTCCGCCGCTCCGGAAATCCTCCAATACGCCGAAGTACAGGAAATCGACATGATCGTCATGGGGACGCACGGACGGACCGGACTCGGACATTTCCTTCTCGGTTCCACCGCCGAGCGGGTTGTCCACGGCGCGAAGATTCCCGTTCTGACGATACGCCACGGAGAAGACCTTCTGCTGGCGCATCAGGGAAAATACGAGAGGGTTCTTGTTCCCACGGATTTCTCGGTATCCAGTCGCAACGCCCTGAAGGCCGGCGCGGAGCTGGCGGACAAGTTCGGCGGAAAACTTCTCGTGGTCCACGTTGTGGAGCCCGTGCTTTCACCGCAAAACCTGTTCGCGGGAGACCCCTCGCCGATCATCATCGACAATGAACTCTCCCTCCGCTCCCAGGCGGCATTCGATGACTTTGCCGAGGGACTTGTTCCCAAAGACACCGTCATTAACCTCCGCGCCGGATCGTCACACAAGGAAATCATCGCGGAGGCAAAAGAGAAAAAGGCCGATTTGGTGGTGATGGCGGACCAGGGGTGGAGCGCTGTCGAACGCTGGCTGCTCGGAGGAACGACGGAAAAGGTGATCCGCCGCAGCCCCGTTCCGGTGCTCACGGTCAAGTAAGAATTAAAAAGGGGACACGTACCTTTTAATTTCGGTTATGCTTCCTTGGGCACATCAATCTTCAGGAACGAAATTAAAAGGTACGTGTCCCCTTTTTAATTTACCTCATTCTTTGATTCCAAGAATGCGCAGGAATGCCCGCCGGTCGGTCAGATCATCGAGGATGGCATCCGGTTTTGCTTCGATCAATTCTGCGCTGTCAACGATGCCCGTATTGACGGCGATGACCTTTGCACCCGCGCCCCGAGCCGCCTCTACATCCTTGTCTGTATCCCCGATCACCCAGGCCTCCCCGGACCAACCGTAGTGACGTTTTCCCTCTCTCATCGCAGCGCGAATCAGGTCCACACGATTCTCATAGTCGCCGCCAAATCCACCGACGGGGAAATAACGGTCGAGCCCAAAGCGAGCAAGTTTAATCGCGCAGGAGCGGCGGGTGTTGCCGGTGCCGAGGGCAAGTCCGATTTCGGGACGGCCGGCGAGATCCTCGACGAGCTCCATGACTCCGGGAAGCAGATAAGGATCGGGATGGGTGGCATAGGAAAATTCGAGAAGGTCCGTGAAGCGCTGTTCCCAGTCGGTGTAAAGACTCTCGAAATCTCCTGTTACGCCCGCTTCCTCGAGCATCGTGCGAAAGATTCCCCGGTCGGTCATTCCGGCGAATTGAGGCTTGGCCCGGTTCCCGTCGGCACCGGTGATCTCCAGGAACGCCTGCAGGAAAACGTCCCTGACCGCCCGGCGGTTGAGCAGCAACGTCCCATCAACGTCGAAGATGACAAGGATGTGCGGGGCGGCGCCCGGCATGCTATTGCTCCTGTTCCGGTTTGGGCGGTTCTTTCAACCAGATCACTTCGGGCTTTCCAATCTCCGTGTCGAACCAGACGACGGATGGTCCCTTGGACAGGCGGCCAAACACTTCGCCAGGATTGATAATCCAGGTCTCGCCCTGTTTCTCGACGCGCAGCTCATGGGTGTGACCGTGGATGACAACATCCGCCAGTTCGGGCCGGGCGAAGGCGCTGACCCAGTTCGGATGGTGCATCACTACGAACCGTACTCCCCCGAGTTCGTAGAGGTGAGGCTCTGAATTGACCTCTCCCGGCACCTCCGCGATGCGCCGGACCAGTCCCTGCCGTTCTCCGTCGCAGTTCCCGAAGACACCATACACAGGGCAGTTCGCCAGCTTCAGCGCATCGATCGTGAACGGCGCGATAAAGTCCCCCGCATGGATAACCGCTTCCGCGCCCCGGCGTGCAAACTCGATCATCGCCTTCTCCAGGTTCGGGACGTGATCGTGGCTGTCGCTGCAAATGCCGATCTTCATCGTGCGGCGCCTTCAGTTCACCGGCAGGACGAGCATGTCCAGAATTTCCGCGCGTCCCGCGATTTCCTTGACATCCTTGCCGTCAATGTCAACCGGCAACGGAAGGCTGACCAGCACCAGGCCTCCCGGCGAAACACGCGTGTTCGGCACGGGGCCGATCGTCCATTTGCCGAGACTCCGTCCCCGATAGACCAGCTCAATTTCCACCGTCGGGCTCGCATACGCCTGCCCATGGCTGAGGTTGGTCAGGGTCATCTGCCAGGCAAGGTTGTTGCCGTCCTGTATGACTTTCTGCTCGGAGACGTTGATGTTCTTCTGCCATAGGTCGGGGTTGAAACGCCATGCCCGGATTTCGCCGATTTTCAGAAAATCGCCCTCGGCGAACCACAATTCGACGCGATCGACACCGGCGAAACGGTTGTCGTACTGCGCGCGTTCCGTATTGATCGATGTGGATTTCGCCTCGGACAACCCGACCGCCGACAGGGCCTCTTTCGTCTTTCCTTCAAAGGGCGGGAGGACGAATGAAACGGCGAAGATTTTTCGCGTCGGGCGGTCCACGGACACCTTGACCGATATCAGCGAACTGACGCCGAAAAGCGATGTGCCGCCGGGAAGATCATTCGTCCAAACGTAATTCACCGCCTGATCCGAGATCGTTTCGACTGTGCTTTGCGAGCCGAAAATCTCGGTCAGTTCGGAGATCTGGCGAGGAGCGGAGGGTTCGCCAAGCCAGAGATGAACATCCAGCGGGTTGACAAGCGGGTAACCGAGAGATGGCGCCCAGATCCATGCCTGAGGGATCTGCGGTCCACTCACCTGTGCCCAGTTGCCACGCCGGAGGGTCTGGGTCAATTGCTGGCCGTTATGAACCTCACCCACTTGCTTTCCGCTCGGTGTCTCGCGCAAGTTTTCAACGGCTGATCGCACTGTCACGGGCGTTCCCGTCGGTTCACCGCGCCGTCCGCCGCCGGAACCGGCACATCCGACGATCAGCGCACTCGTCAGGGCAGCCGTCGCTAACGCTCTTATCGCTGTCCATCCACTCCGCATCACTGTCTCCGCTTTTCGATCCGATGTTGTTGGGGTTTTCTTTGCGCCGCACGGAGCTTTTTTCTTTTCCCGATGCAGTGGAAAGAATGTGGAAACGTAACATCCAAAGGTCCACGATGTCGAGGGAATCCGAGCTGTCTCCCCGGGGCACGGCACACCATCAAACCCGGGACTGATCCGCCTTCACTTAGGCTTCGGCGAACAAGAATCTCAATGGGTGGCCCGACTTGCTTGCAAGTCGGGTTTCACAAATCCTTTTGAACCAAACTCGTTTCCTGCCAACCTCGTAGACCAGAAACCCAGTCCCGAACTGGTCGGGACCGGGCCTCCCGGCCATCAAGCTGGCCGGGCCACCCTCCACCTTTGTCATTGCGAGGACGTCCACAGGGCGGACGAAGCAATCTCGCTTTTTCCATCAGATCCGAAGATCAGAACAAACCTATGAAACCCGGGACTGATTCGCCTGCGCTAGTGCTTCGGCGGACATGCGTCCCGGGCCACCCATCGAATGGCCGCCTGCCTGACATGGAGCTTGCGGGAAAATGTACCAGGTACTTTTTCTCCCGATCAGAATAATTGCATGACCTCGCACAAGAAAAGGTACCTGGTACATTTTCCTGCCCATCCTGCAGATCCTGTTTCAAGCAGTTTAGTGTGCCTCCAGCCAGTTCATTCCCCACCCGCAGTCGGCGACAAGCGGCACCTTCAGCTCCATTGCCGATTCCATCCGCTCCTTGATAAACGCCGACGCCGCCTCCTCCTCCCCGCGCGGCACCTCGAAAACCAGTTCGTCATGCACCTGGAGCAGCATTCGGTAGGGTAGCTGTTTCTTCTCAATGTCGCGGTCGAGACGGATCATCGCGACTTTGATCAGATCCGCCGCACTGCCCTGGACGGCTGTGGCGATGGCGATCCGTTCACCCTGCTGGACGATGTTCTGGTTGGACTGCTTCAGTTCCGGCATCGGACGACGGCGGCCAAGGATCGTCCTGACAACCCCATCCTTATGCGCCGATTCAAGCAGTTCGTCGATGAACCGTTTCACCTTCGGAAACGCCCCAAAGTAGCCTTCGATGAATTCCCGGGCTTTTTCCAAACTGATGTCCATCCGGCTGGAGAGGCCGTACTCACG
Organism: bacterium; assembly: GCA_043801585.1. Classification (GTDB taxonomy): domain Bacteria; phylum Electryoneota; class Electryoneia; order Electryoneales; family Electryoneaceae; genus JAZDLX01. The sequence goes on from JAZDLX010000124.1 coordinate 14,129, forward strand.
CATCCCGAACAGCACTCCGAAGTTGACCGCTTTGGATGCGCTCCGCTGCTCCTTGCTGACCATCTCGATGGGGACGTTGAAGATCTCGGCGGCGGTCGCGGCGTGGATGTCGTCCCCCCGCTTGAATGCGCTGATCAGGGCATTATCACCCGAAAGGTGCGCCATCATCCGCAGCTCGATCTGCGAGTAGTCCGCGGAGAGGAGGACGTGGCCCCTCTCGGCAATGAACGCCTTGCGGATCTCCGCGCCGAGTTCGGTGCGGATCGGGATGTTCTGCAGGTTCGGATCGGAGGATGAAAGCCGTCCCGTGCTGGCGACTGTCTGGTGGTAGCTGGTGTGCAGGCGTCCGGTAACAGGATTGACCAGTTGCGGCAGAGCGTCCACATAGGTGCCTGCCAGTTTGGCGAAGGTCCGGTGTTCGAGAATTTTTTTCGGCAGCGGATCGAGAGGAGCGATGCGCTCCAGCACCGACTGGTCGGTGGACCAGCCGCCGGACTTCAGCTTGCGCGACATTTTTGTCGGCAGGTTCATCTTTTCAAAAAGGATCGTACTGAGCTGGCTCGGGCTGTTCAGATTGAATTTTTCCCCTGCAAGCTTGTGGCATTCCCCCTCGAGCTCGTCCATCCGTGTGCGAAGCTCGATGCTCATTTCCGCGAGGAAGTCCGTATCGAGGCGGATGCCGCGCGCTTCCATGCGCATCAAGACATATTCCAGCGGCAGTTCGACCTCACGGAGCAGGTCGGTGAGGTTTTCGTTCTCGATGCGGGGCTCCAGCTCGTCGGCGAGTCGCAGGGTGACATCCGCATCCTCGCAGGCGTACTGAGTGACCTGTTTCAATGGAACACGGTCCATCGTGATCTGCCCCTTGCCCGTGCCGATCAGCTCCTTCGTTTCGATTTTCTGCAGCTTGAGGTAGTTCATCGCCAGCTGATCGAGGCCGTGCCCCCGTTGCGCGGGGTTCAGCAGGTAGTCCGCGAGCATCGGGTCGAATTCGAGGGGTTGAACCTTGACGCCGTACCGCTCAAGGATCAGGAAATCATACTTGGCGTGCTGCGCGATTTTTCCAGTCCCTCCCTCGAGCGCCGGTTTCATCATCTCGACGATGCGCTTTGCAGCCTCGTCCAGCTCCGCCAGGGCTCGGCCGTCAGAGGGTGGCGCAGGTTCTCCCTCGAACTGGAAATGGTTGACCGGGATGTATTTCGCCTCGCCCGGTTTCAGCGACACCGAGATGCCCACGAGTTGCGCGCTGACCGGATCAATGCTCGTCGTCTCGGTATCTACCGCAAACCGTTTCGCTTTTTTCAACTCCCGCACCAGTTTGGTCAGCGCGTTCACCGTTGTCACGGCCTTGTAGTCCAGTTTGCCGGGTTCGTCGCTGGTACGGTGCGGTTCAACGTCGAGATAACGGAAGAGGCTGCGAAATTCCAGCTCGGAGAACAGCTCCCGCACTTCGTCGCCGTCCCACGGTCCGTACGTGAACTCGTCGAAGGTGAATTCGATGGGAGCCCGGGTACGGATCGTGACCAGGTCTTTCGATAGCATCGCCTGCTCCCGGAACTCCTTCAGGTTTTCACCCGTTTTGCCCCCGATCTCGTCCGCATGGTTCAAGACCGCCTCGACACTGCCGTATTCAGTGACAAAAGCGATCGCTTTCTTGGGGCCGATGCCCGGCACGCCGGGGACGTTATCGCTGCTGTCGCCCGCCAAGGCAAGCACATCGATCACCTGCCGGGGCGGGACTCCAAAAACCTCCTTCACCTGCTCCGGACCGAAGATCGAAACGTTATCCAACCCCTTGGTATTGTTATAGAACCACACGTTGTCGCCCACGAGTTGGTAATAATCCTTGTCCCCGGTGACAAGGAACACTTCATATCCCTCCAGGGAGGCCTGCTCCGCGACTGTCCCGACCAAGTCATCCGCTTCATACCCGGGGAGGATCAACTTCTTGATTTTCAGGACGTTCAACACTTCATCCATGCGTGGAAGCTGCTCCACCAGCTCCTCCGGCATTTTTTCACGTGTCGCCTTGTAGTCGGTGAAGATGTGATGGCGAAAGGTGGGTTCCCTGGAGTCGTAGATGACCGCGAGCAGATCCGGTTTTTCGCGATCAATCAGAGCGAGCAGGGTGTTTGTCACGCCGAAAACCGCAGAGACATTTTCGCCCTTGCTGGTGAACAGCGGGCTTCTCGCCATGGCGAAGTGGGCACGGTAGATCTGTGCCATGGCGTCAATTAAAAACAACCGTTTCGGCATGGTGATTCCCTGGTGAATTGATCCTTGCTTTGCGCCCTCGAAAGGTAGCTGTGAGGTCCCATCCGGGCAAGCGTGCAACCGCCAGATTGTGGGACGGTGGAACCCCAGCGGCGACTACAATGGACTCCCGGAGAATTCACGGAAATCCTTGCATATTTTGGACAAAACTCTATATTCAACAACCCGGAGAAATATGAATTTCCACTCTTCCAACCAAGGAACAGAAACCCTCATGGCAACCATTCGCGGCATCCAGCATGTTTTTCTTGACATCGACGGCGTACTGATGCTGGGCGACCAACCTATTCCCGGCGGTACAACAACGGTCAACAAGCTGCTTTCATTGGGCATTAAAGTCTCTTACGTGACCAACACCACGCGCAAACCGCGCCGTAAAATCTACGAAGAGCTGCAGAAACTGGGTTTTCACCTCGACGAGAACGATGTCATTTGCCCGGCGATCATTGCCCGCGAGACGATACTCCAGATGAAACGGCCAAGCGTTGCGCTTTTCGTCGCGGACGAAATTCTGGAGGACTTTGAGGGGCTGAAGATCACCACCCAGAGGGCGGGAGCGGTGATCATGGGCGACCTGGGCGACAAGTTCACGCCGGAGATCCTCGACCAGATCTTCAAACTGACGTTCACCGGCAGCGAGCTGATCGCCTTGCAGAAGAACCGTTTCTGGCGGGATGAGATCGGCCTGCGCCTCGACCTCGGGCCGTATGTAGCGGCCATCGAGTACGCAACGGGCAAGAAGGCGGACGTGGTCGGGAAACCGGCACCCGGTTTCTTCCGGGGCCTTCTGACACGCTACCATATCCGCCCCGAGAACGCATTGATGGTCGGCGATGACATCGAGGCGGATATCCTCGGCGCGCAGCGGCTCGGGATGAAGACCGCGCAGGTGAAAACCGGCAAGTACGACGCCGATTTTGTGACACGGACGGGTGTTGAACCGGACGAGATCGTCCCCTCGATTGCGGACCTCTCCCCCGCGCTGGGCATCGAATCCTGACAAAGGAACAGAGAACGAAAAAAGCGTCTCTCGCAAAAGGGACGCTTTTTTAGGGTTTCAGGCAGATCGATTTGAATAGTGTCTACATTCTTCTGACAATTTTGCACAGGCTTCGCAAAAGAAGGTGGTCCATGAAACGGATCCCTGTCAAGACGGCATCGATCTACCTGATCATTGGCGCACTTTGGATCCTCCTTTCCGACTATGCCCTGTCCCTCGCCACAAAGAACAACAACGCCCTTTCCCAGACGCTTCAGACGTATAAAGGATGGTTTTTTATACTCGTCACCGCCCTGTTACTCTATTCACTGCTGACTCGCCAGATCGAGCGGATCGAGCGCGTGGAAAATCAGTACCGTTTTCTCGCGGAAAACGCGCTCGACATTGTCTACCGTTTCCGTCTACTCCCCAATCCGGGATTCGACTACGTCAGCCCGTCTATTACACAGATCACCGGGTATACTCCTCAGGAATTCTACGACGATCCTCTTCTGATAGAAAAAATACTATATCCCGATGATCTTTCATCCTTTCGAGAACTGATAAAAAATCCGAAACCGGAAATCAACCTTCGCCTGCGATTGATTCGAAAAGACGGTTCACTGATCTGGACAGGACAGCTTGGACGAACGATTTATAACCGTACCGGCTCTCCGTTAGCGTTAGCCGGAATCGCGCGTGACATCACCCAACACGTTGAACGCGAGGAAAAAATGCGTCAACTGCTGGAACGGTTTCAGGCTACTTTTGACGCCTCCCCGCTCGCGATCACGGTGCTCGATCCCGAAGGACACATCCTCGAGTGGAACCGCGCTGCCGAGAAAACCTTCGGATGGTCTTCGGAAGAAGCGATCGGCCAGGTGCTCGGTCCGCTTGTCGGGTCGCCGCTGGATGAATTCATCAATGCTTTGGCCAGAATTCGAGCGGGTGGGGATTTCATCGGGGTCGAAATCGTCAGGAGGAAAAAGGACGGTTCTCCGGTCCGACTGATTGTCTCCTCCGCAGGATTGCATGATGTTGAAGGGAAAATCACCGGAATCATCTCTATTTTTGAAGACATCACCACACTCCGCAATATACAGCATGAGCGCGAGTTGCTGGAAACGCAACTTCTGCACTCCCAGCGTCTCGACGCCATTGGACAATTCACGGGTTCGATCGCGCACGATTTCAACAACCTGCTCACCGCGATATCGATGAACGCTTCGTTGATCGAAGGGCAGATTAACGAAACGCACCCCCACTATGACAGCATGGAGGAAATTCTCCGTACAACGGAAAGGGCTGCTGATTTAACCCGGCGTTTGCTCACCTTCAGCCGGCGGGAAGAAGTTCACACTCAACCCCTCGACATTGATCAAGCGATCACCGACATGCTGCCCCTGCTGAATCACCTCCTCGGAAAGAAATACCATCTGGAGACATCATTCCACGGATCGCTACCATCGATCATGGCCGATGAGCGGCAGGTGGAACAGGTCATCATGAATCTCGCGATCAACGCGCGTGATGCCATGCCCGACGGGGGCACGTTGCGGTTCAGAACAAACGTGGAACGTCGGCCGCCTCCCAACACAGATCTAAAAAAAGAACAGGAGTCCGCCGATTGTCCGGTGTTGATCGTGGAGGATACCGGATCGGGCATGGATGTCGAAACACTCTCCCGGATTTTCGAACCGTTTTTCACTACAAAAGAGCCGGGACAGGGGACGGGGCTCGGCCTGGCAACCGTTTACAGCATCGTACAGGGGTGGCACGGGGAGATCACGGCGGACAGCACACCCGGGATGGAGACTCGATTTACACTGGTTTTTCCACCGTTTGTTGAGGTGGAGAGTTAATTGTAGTCCAGAGCTGTTTGAATACCGGCGTTCCCGTACCCTCACGCCCTGTAATGACGGAAAAATAAAAAGGGCTGCCTGGGATATCAGACAGCCCCATGCGATTGTCATGAAGAAACCTACTTCAGCAGCACCATCTTCCTCACATCCGTGAATCCCGCGCAGGACAGCCGGTAGAAATAAACGCCGTTGGCGAGAGCGTGTGCATCGAGCTTGCGAGCGTGATGCCCCGCCGCTAATCGCTCCCCGTCGATCAACCGCGTGACTTCCTGACCATGGACGTTGTAAAGGGTGAGCGTCACCTCCTGCGATTGAACCAGGTCAAACCGGATCGTGGTCAAGGGGTTGAAGGGATTGGGATAGTTCTGGAAAAGTGCATAGCGATCCGGGAGCTCCGCACCATCCGAAACATTTCCAGATTCTTCAAAGTGTACGACCACATTCATCCGTTGCGGTTCTTCAGCAAAATCCGCAAGGAAGAGCCACTCTAAGTAACGAAATATCATCCACTGGACCCCTCTCACCGCTTCCTCCCGATTCCTCGTCGAATGTCCGGCACCTGCTCCGAATAAAAAAGCCGGGCATAAGCCCGGCCTCCCACAGATAGAAAGCAGAATTTCCGGCTTATCTCAGCAGCACGACACGCATCACCTCGTTCATTTTCCCCGGAACAGTCGCTCGAACCAGGTAAACGCCGCTTGCAAGACGGTTGCTGTTCAACTGGAAACGGTGATATCCCGCCTGCCGCGGCTCATTGACCAATTGCGCCACATGCTGTCCGAGCATATTGAACACATCGACCTTGAGAAAAGCGGGTTCGGGCAATCCAATAACGACGGTCAGCACCGGGTTGAACGGATTCGGGTACAACGCGCTGATTTCATAACGTTCAGGTAGCGAAGAGAGCAAATCGTCGTTAAGGGACAGTGTCACATCGAGCGTCCAGGTTTGAAGTGAGTACACCTCAAACCCGAATCGGTCATGTGCGTATATACGCCACCAGTAGAATCCCTGCTCAAGTTCCGACACGGCGAAAGAATTCGCAGCACCTGCTGTGAAAATTGCGGGATCACTGAATTCCCCGTCCGAAGAGATTTCAAGCCGGCAGAAAACCGTGTCGCCGGGATCGGGGTCGTAAGGGGTGTTCCAGTGAAAGACCAGGGGAAATTCCGCTGCGTCCGGGATTTCACCTCCGCTATCCGGTGCAGTCAGGGAGAACGGCTGCGGAGGCTCGGGAACGTAAATGCTGAACTGCCCCTTGTTTCGCGACCAGCTTCCTGGTGTGTTCGAATCCGTCGCCCGCACCGCCCACCAGTAAACGTGGTCGTCCAGCAGGTTGTCAACAGCGAGGGAGGTGTCGGCAATGCTGTCGGCGATCAGCACCGCCGTGTTGAATTCCGAGAGCGTGTCCAGCCAGACATCGAAGCAGACTACGGAATCAGCGGAATCGGGGTCAATCGTGCTCTGCCAGACGAGGGTCGTGTCCGATGACCAGACGGTGTCGTTATTCACAGGGCTGAGCAGTGCGAAGCTCTCCGGACTCGGTTGCATGGTGAACGAGTGAACGTAGTGCAGGCTCTGCGCTCCACGGTCGTCGATCGCGTGCAGGTAGTAATCATAGGAAGTGAACGGATTCAATGCGGACAAATCCGCTTCGAACTGTAAGTCCAGGTCAGAACCCGGTGTGAAGTCCGTGTAACACACCGTATCCGTGGCAAAACCGTTCGTCTGGAACCTCCACTCGAGACAGACAATTTCTCCGGGTTCTTCGGATGCCATTCTCGTCTCGAGCAGAAACGGTTTCATTGCTTCCACACTCCAGCCGCCTCGCTCATCCATCGAACGTACATGAAGTACATGCAGCCCGTCGGACAGCTCGCCCAGATCCGCGACGAAGTCGAGCTGCGCGGATGATCCCTCGAAAAGATCAATCCCGGCGCCGCCGCCGAAACCGGGATCGGTATCGAAGAAGTATTCCATCCGAACGATGTTCTCGGGTGAATCAAGAGAGAGCGCTTCCACGAGGAAGGGCTTCAAGGTAACAACACTCCACCGTCCGGCCGCGTCCGACGCGCGCACATGCAGCAGGTGCAACCCCTGCGACAGCCCGCTCAGGTCAACGTTGAATTCGAGCGCGACATCCGTGTCCGCCGTAACGCCGATCTCCGTTCCGTTTCCCACGCTGGGATCAGTATCGATGAAAAACTCGGCCTGGACAATGTTGACGGGCGATTCAACGCTGAGCCGTTCCACATAGACAGGCTTCAACAGGACCGGGCTCCACGCACCGTTTCCATCCCTTGTCCGGACATGAAACACGTGCAGCCCCTCGGACAAGACGCCCACATCCACGGCGAACTCGAGTGTCACGACGCTGCCCGGATCAAGGGCTACAGGTGTTGCGTTCCCGACCCCGGGATCGACGTCAAAGAAGTATTCCGCCGCGTCGATGTCAGCGACCGGTTCGACGCTGAGTGTTTCCTTGAGGAAGGGGCGCGCAAACGGCAGGCTCCAGGCGCCGTTGCTGTCCACGACTCGAACATAGAGGATGTGGAAACCCGTGCTGACACCCGAAACATCGACGTTGAAGCTTTGGTCAATCTCCCCGGCGGTACTGACGCTCACCCAGGTTCCCGCGCCGACTCCGGAACCGGTGTCAATGAAGTACTCGAGACCGGCCACGTCCTGCGCCAGCGCCAACGCGGGGAAAAGCAACAATAACAGCACGCACAGAATCAGAATTGGTTTTTTCATGATCCCCCCAACCATCTTTGACCTTTTCTCACTTCACGAAAGTCATGGCTGGGGAAGATCAATTGCGCGCTTTTGCCTTCAGCTCAACATTCAGCCCGGAAGCCTGGGAAGCCGTCGAGGGCGCGAAGAAATGCGTGATCGTCGGAATCGGCGGAATGCCCGAGAGCACGTAGGGATCGTTGCCGCCGAACATGCCGCAGTCAACGCCTCCCACGCCAACGCCCTCTGCTGGTGAATCGACCGCGAGTTGCCACTGGCTGTCTGTGCTCCCCGTGCCGAC
>JAZDLX010000149.1:0-19448 GCA_043801585.1 bacterium
CAGGTTCGCCAGCACCTCCGTGTCCGTCTCCGAGGTGAACGCGTACCCCTTCTCCAACAGCGTCTTCTTCAGCTCACCGTAGTTCTCGATGATCCCGTTGTGGATCAGCGCCAGTTTGCCCGACCCCGACAGGTGCGGGTGTGCGTTGACGTCGTTCGGAGCACCGTGCGTCGCCCACCGCGTGTGACCGATCCCCACCGTCGCCGCGCTCGCCTCCCCCTCGTTGAGAAGCCCCTCAAGCACCGCGATCTTCCCCTGCTTCTTGATGACGCGCACCTCACGCCCCTCAAGCAGAGCCACCCCCGCGCTGTCATACCCGCGGTACTCGAGACGCTTCAACCCGTTTAACAGAATCGGCGTCGCCGCACGACCACCAACGTATCCGATGATCCCACACATGGGAGATCTCCTTTTTGAAACACTATCGCATGGTGTAGAACGACATGCGAGACTCTATCTCCGAGCCTTCCTGCATCTTGTCACCCTGATCATTCCGAATCACGTTATCCGTGAATCGAGATGTTGACGTTAATTCCGAATTCCTGATAACGTCGAGTATTCTGAATGGTCGAGGTCACGCCGTACTTATAACGAGCGGACCCGGAGACGGACTGCGAGAATTTGTAATTGATCGAGGGTGCGACAGACCAGTCGCTACTTTTGTTATTCGGAGTCCAGTCTTCTCCCAGCAGCCTGCGTTCACCGAGGGATCTGCGATTATCGTATGCCAGCGAGAAAGTGGTTTCGTTGTTGAAGCTCCGATTTTTGAAGGGCCAAATCGGCAGCGGAATTCGGAAACCGGATTTGCGGGTGTAATTCGCCTGAACGCTGTAGGATTGCGTCGTTGATCGATCAAGCTGGCCATTCGAGCCATCCGCACTCAACGTTTGACTCCAGTTGTAACGAAACTGGCTCGAGATACCATACTTCCATGTGATGTTGAGACCCGCCAAAGGAGCAAAGTTTTTATCATAACTTTTTCTCAGCGTCTGTCGGACCTGAGCCTGCTCGATCTGGTCGAAAATCACATTCCAGTTTTCCGTGACGCTGCCACGGAAGGCATGATCGAAGTTTACCGCCTGCGTCAGGTTCTGGAGAAGAATAAATTGCTCAAGGCCGCTCCATCTCACCGAATAGTTGGGCAAATCGAGCCAGGTGATTTTCTTGCTGGTTGTGTTGTAATAGTAAAATCCACCGCGAGTAAGTGAACCGTTGATATTGTTCCCATTGGCATTGCTGCTGTGCGAACGGCTCCATTGATAGTTGTAATCAAGGCCGGTATTCAATCGCGCACTCCAGTCGATCCCGGTGGAGATGCGGTAGTTGTCCGTGCGGCTGACACCGACCGAGGAGGTGTATCCCGGAAGCGTATTTAGTCCGGGATCCCCCGAAAGTCCAAGCTGATAGAGGAATGAAGCGGAACCGGATTCTACGGTAGGATTGACGTAGTTCAACGACTGAGTGTAATCGACCCGGATATCCTGCATTTTTCTGGCGCCGTTCAGCATAGCTTTCAGCAGGTCGAGCGGATTGGGCTGTTTGACATTTACCGAATCTTTTCCACCCTCTCCTTTCGGACCTGCATTTGAAGGTTTTTGAGGCGGCGTAGTCCCTCCCGGTTCGAACCCTCCCCGTGGGAGTCCCTGTCTTTCTCTCGATGTGGACTGTGTGCCTTTGCTGCGACTATCCGCCCGCAAGAGTTGTCTAAGCTTCAAAGTGAAGTTGCCACCCAGATTATTATTCGATTGCACGTTACGGCCGGAGTACGTCCACCCCGACCATTGCCAGTTGTAAGCGGTGCGATAGTTGAAACCGGTATCAAACCAGGAGAGCAGGCGCGGAGAATAGCGAAGATTGATTGTCTGGGATTTTTTTGTGTCGCCGAAGTTCATTCCGAAAGCATGCCAGAAACGATCCTTGAATTCCATGTCTCCAACGAGAATCGGTGTCCAGGGGTGACGAATGGCATTGCCTGGAAAAGCCTGGTCGATTTCATCAAACATCAGCCTGACAACTTCATCAGCAGATACACCGGCGAAAAGCCGCTTTTCAGCGCTATCCGCAATCACCGGCCCCGGCGGATAGTATTGAACATCATACCGCAACAGGACCGAGGTGCTGTCGATGATCGTGCGCGGATCGGTCGATGGAGGCCAAAACGTCTCGACTTCCTCTTTGCTGCGATCCTGGTACACCGTTCGCTGAAGGACACTGTCCGCTTGAATCTGATCGGATGTAATCGAGTAATTGTAATCGATGCCGAACGACCTGAAAGGTGCAATACCGGTGCTGATATTGCGTGACAGGTTCATCGTGCTGCTGGGACGTTCCAGCGCATTCCGGCTTTTTCCGCTCGTCTTTAACTGGTTTACGTTCAATCCGGTATTGAATTTAGTCGGCCAGTAATTGAACGCCGATTCGGACAAACCTTTCAGAATGGGCAATCCCTCGGTCCATTTGAACACTTTCAAATTTGCACTCGGAAAGGCGAGATTATAGTTCAGATTTCCTGCATTGGTGAAGGATTTATCGTACTGGCGCCGAAGACTGGAGCCGGCTGTTTCACGGTGATCGAGCTTCCAGGTGATGTTGTCAAGAGTGTATTTGACGAGCGGATTGCTGTTTTTCCCGGCTTTGCTGTATTGCAGACTCCAACTGTAACTCTGATTCGTCGTGAGCAGAGTGTCAATCCCCCATTTCGTGGGATCCTGTTGTTCGATCCCGGTAACAGAGTCGACGACAACCTCTCCTGTATCATCAAGCAGGTAGCGATCCTTTATGTGATCCTGACTGAGCGCCTTTTTCGCGTATTCGCTCCAGATGTTGAGATTCCGTCCCTCCTCAAGAGAGGTCACCAGGATATCACCGTTGGTAGTCGTATAACGGGGAATGCTGAGGCTGCTGGAAACGTTTCCGTGCAGAGGCAACCTGATGTTCCAGTTCGGATCGAACATCTTCTCGAGGTTGATCTGCGCATCAAGGGTGCCGGAGATGTTGCTGCTGGACGATCCAACGCGTTGATCCACCTGGTGGAAGGTTGCATCCCGTTGTGTCAGCGTCCCGCTGACATTCATCACATCCGCGAGGGACGCGTTGAAAGAGGTTCTCAGAGCCATTCCAGACTCTTTGCGAACATCCGACAAGCGCAACTCGTCCACCCACATCTCAAGTTCCTCATCCCTGGAGATGGGTCTCCCAAGATTTCGAATGCCGATGGAATAGACTTGAACGGCGCCGAGAGAGGGGGTCCCGACAACCTTTATCACATCACCATTTGGCAATATTTCATAGGCGCTGGTTTCGCCGTTGTCGGCGGCGGTTTTCTTGAGGGTTGTCAACCGATCGAGATCGATGGTGATATTGTTCCCCGACCACCCGGGGTTCAATTTCTGACTGTATTCGTAGTATCCTTTGTTGGATGAACCCTCAAACCCCGAACCGAACCGCAGAAACATTTCAAGATTTTTCCCTGTCAGCCGTTCGGGGTGGCGGCCGCCTCCATGAACGAACATTTTCAGGTATCTGTACTCGCGGAGATCCTGGCTGTTGTAGAGATACTTGACGAGTTCGCCCTCGGCCGATTCAGGCATGTCGAGAATCTTGACGACGAGAGACTGTTCACGGCGGCGCAGGTTCGTGACAGGATCGATGTCGCCGCTGACGCCCGGGGGCTGGCTGTAATCCTCGAAGTTGTCGTAAGTGTTGATCGTCGTCCCAGTGACATAGGTGACTGTGTCTCGGGTAGCCACATCGATAACGGGTGAATCCTGCCACTCGTTTCCGACAAGCTCGAATTGTGCGATCTTCACCCTGGTCCGCGAAGCAAAGTTGCCGAACCAGAACCGCAGGTAGCGGATGTCGGTGAGGCTCGGATTGTTGACGCTGTCGAAAACGTCCTCGATGGGAATCCGTATCAGACGCCAGCGTGCCTCGTTGTCCTGACCGCCACGCACGTACTTCGTATAATCCGCGGCGTTGTTCAGGCGAAACCGGTAGCGGAAGAAACTGTTGGCTTTCTCCGCCTGCAAACTGCCATCAAGGTCCTCGGTGTCCGGGTAACGGTACTCGTCCGTCTCGTTGCTTTCCGTTCCGTTGATTTTCTGATATTCTGAGGTTCCCGCCGAATAGGACCAGTTGTCGCTGGAGAAGGGTTCGCTGGGATCATGCTCTCCGTTACCGTTTATATCCCAATAGTCGTACTGACCGGAGGCATAGTTATAATCCTGGCTTTCCACCGTCCAAGCGGGATTAGCGGAATTGTCGCCCAGATACCAGGGTGGATCGGACCCACGGATTCCGTCGATCCCCGTATCTTCCCCATCGTCCAGAATCCCGTTCCCGACGTCACTGCCCGGCAGCGGCTTGTCTTCCGTATCGAGTTTCTTGTCCGGTATTACATCCTCACTGATCAAGCCCATGTCGATGTAGAGAGTGGCATTCGGTCCTCCGCCACCTTCCGGCCAGGCCATCCAAATCTCGATGTACCGGGTGGTTGTCTGATTGTAATAGCCGGACGAAATGGCCCTCATGATGCCGTTCCAAGTCCTCGAGGAATCGACTTGCGCACTGCGGAAATTGTTGACCCTCGGGTCGTACTCGATGAACAGAGCATCTGTCAGCTTTGCCACCTGTCCATTCAGCTCCCGGTTCGGCCAGATCTCCTGAATCGGCACCTGCTGATAGGGATTGTACCAGACCAGCCGTCCGCGATAGTCCAGGCCATCATCCGCCGATCTCTGGTCCAGGTACGGAAGGTGAAAGGGATGACTCGCCGGGAACCAGCTCTTCCTGCGCACACCCATCGGCGTGGAACGCCGCGCCGATTCGAAATCGTCGATGTAGGCGACGCCATTGTCATCCCCGGTCGCCGAGTTGTTCAGACTGTTGGGATTCGGGAAAACCTGCGCGATTTCCCCCTCGAAGCTGACTTCGCTCGGTTTGTCCGTGTCAATCAGTGGCAGGGCGTTCACCGCCTGAGTCAGGAAATAGGGCTTGAACCGCAGCCGTGTGTTGAGATCCCAGATGGTGTTCCGCAACGGCTCATTGCCCACCTTTACGCGGGTTTCAATGGGTTTCTCATTGAAGTAAAGCAGCGTCGCGCCGATGAAACTGTCCTCCCACAGGGCGTACTCCAACCTGACGCCGATCATCGTCTTCTTATCGAGCTGAAAAACCTCCCCTGACTCGTAATTAATCTCCAGTTTCGATCCCTTGTCCGTGACGGACTTGTCAAGAATCACGACGCGGCCGGAGAGATAGTCGATGGTATAATCCTTGTCTTTCGTCAGCAACCGGCCATTCAGGTAGACCTCTTCCGACCCCTCGAGAACATTGAAGCCAAGGTTGATGTCACTGGAAACGCTGGTGTAATTCGCTTCAAAATTAAAGTTTGTTACGTACTGTTGATTCGTGGACGGGGCGATGTCGTAGATATCGGGATTTGTCAGCGTGTCAATTTCAGCCGTGATTTCCGAGTCATTGATATAGTACCCTTCAGGATCGAAAGGCCGAAGGTCCGGAAAATGGATTTCGCCGTAGGTCTTGTTGATGAAAACGCTGTCGATGACGCCGTCGGGTGACAACGACCCGTCCCGGCTTTTGCGGTCGAGTCCAAACACCTCAAGCCAGCTTTTTCCTTCTGCGGTCGTCTCCTGTTTTTGCAATCCTCTGTACATGTTCAAGCTGAAATCGTTGAGATTCAGATTCTGAGTTCCGACCCAGTAAACGTGTTTCCAGGAGAGGTTCCAGTTCTCGTCCGCACTTGTCGCCGTTTTGGCTTTGAGCTCCTTCAGGATGACTTCGCTTCCCGGGGGACCATAGGTTCCCACCCGGGAACCATCCGATAGAATGTAGGCAACGGCGATGATTTCATCCGTTTGCGCGGGTATGTTCATACGGATGTAGCCCAGGTTTTCATGGACGTCGTAATCATTCCCCAGCACGAGTTTCTTGAACGTTGCAATCTCACCATTCGGGATTTCATCCATCGCTGCGTACTGGTTGTAAAGGTTGAGAATCGACACCTTGTCGTTCGGCACATCGGGTACTTTGTTCCCATACCGGTTATCATAGATGGCGACACCGCGGAAGAACTGTTCCTGATTGTTCTGGCGTGCCGATTTATAGACCTCGATGCTCTGGATCGTCCGGGCCGGTTGCGGATGGATGTAGTTGGCGTCGTAATGGCGGTAATTCTCCCGATAGAGATCGTCAAGGAAGAAATACTGGTTTCGTACCAGGTCGCGGTCGTCAAAGGGGTAGGATTGCGGTTCACTTCCCCCCGTCTTTTGCAGCTTGTTCTTCTCCCCCTTCTGCAGCGATGCCACCGACGTGATCGAAAGAGGGCCCACCTTGGAGACAGCCTTGAAACCAAACAACCCCTGGTTCTTCCCGGACAGGGTTGCCAGTTGTGTACCCCGCAGGTCCAGGGAAATGTTTCCCGCTTCGATGGACTGGATGATCTCGTCCTCATAGCCCTGGTAGGTCAACTTGACGGTGTTGTTGAAATCGAACATCTGCTCACTGTCCTGATCGATTTCCACCGACACTTTGTCACCGACTTTGCCGGTGATATGGAAATTTTGACGCTGGTTGATCTTGAAGTTGTAGTTGGTCTGGTCCGTTTGCAGAGTCACCACCTGGTCGGACTTTTCGCGCCGAAGACCGCCGTCGATGTTGATGTTGCCGGTAACGCTGAGCCCCACCCGGTCACCGCCGAAAATTCGGCGGAACGTCTTGGAGCGGATGCGGAATGGAACCTGGATTTCGAGCGCTCCTCCGCCCGATTCCTGCGGAGGGGTGTAAATGGCATCACGGAATTTTCTCCTGAGCCTTGTCAACCGGTCACGCTCGAGATTCCATTCGCGATACCGCTCTCGGCTGAACACCCGCTCCGGTCCATAGGGGTATCCGAAAAGACTACGTTTCGAGATGTAATACCCGGAGGCGGTATCGTACTGGGTGGTGACCTGAAAAAGCAGCGCGTCCTGTTGAAGTCCCGCGATACTGTCGGCGGAGGCGAGTGGAAGCGGTTTCGCGTCTCGCAAAGTTGCTGCAGGATCGAATAGACCGGGGATTGGCGGCGAGATGTCGACGTGGAGAGCAGATGTCCCCGATGCTAATGCAAGCATCGGGGCTGCGATCACCCAAAGAAGAAGCGTACTTCTCCTCAGGCGCCGGGCAATCCGCTCACGTCCTAAACGCATGCCGCTCGCTATCCTATCCCTACTAGTCGTTTATTGTGGCGAGTTCAACGCGTTGACAACGGTAGCGGTTGCACCTCCGGATGATAGTACGCTCCCCATGCAGAGGGGCGCGGCTGATTCAGCATGCCGCGCCTCATCTATGAAAATTAGTGATTTCTTGGATCGCAACCAAGTCTCTCCGCGCAGATGGGAAAAAGCGCTGTCGGTGGGAAATCAGCGTTTCCGCTTCCTGATATGGCTTTTCAGTGGTATGCCCCTGGGCTTTTCTTTGGTTCCCGAGACGGAACCGGCACTCACCGGTTCGGGTTTCACTTCCGGTGCGGCGGCTTTGACCTCTTTTTCCGGGATTGGTTTCACCGCCCGAGTTCGCGACATCCGTATGCTTCTCGGTTTGGACGACGTTTCCTTCGTTTTTACAGTGACTTCATCCTTGGCAGCGGGGCTTACCTTGACGTCAGCATCCTTTTTCTCTGCAGCCTTCGACTCGGCGCCGTCGCCCTTGGCAACAGCTGGTTTGCGCGCAAGAGTCCGGCGTCCCTTGCGCCGGGGTGTCTTCGCTTCATCCTTTGCAGCAGCGGGTCCCTCTTCCTGCTTTTTTGCCCGTGAGGCAGGTTTGCGGCCAGTTTCCTCCCCTACGGGGGTGGATGGCAGCATCAGGCTGCTCTGGGCGGGAACCACGAGGCTTGACCCCTTTGCGCTCGGCGCGGCGCTTTTACCCGATGGTGACGGGGTCTCGTGAATTTGGCCAAATCCGGTCACCACAGGGGTTCCACCGCTTTTCGGGTCCTTGATCAGGCCGATCAGACCGTGGCGAGCCGCATCCTCGAGCAGCAGGGAAAAGGAAGAATAGCCGAATTGGCCTTCTGTAAATGAAGACCGTTTCCTTCGAATTGTGTCCTTGACGAGGCTGCCCCAGAGTACGTCCTTGTTCTCCCTCATCAGCGCCGCGACAGCGTCGATCACCAGCGTGAACGCGTCATGCTGCCGTTTGGTCAACCCCGTGGGCATCATCGGCCGGGCGAGTGGAACACTCACCAAATCTTCGAGAAAAATGAATTCATCGCAGGAATTGGCCAGCAGGTTGCTGGTTGCAGCCCGCAGTCCAAAACCGATGACTTCCTTGTCGTTCTCTTTCAGTTTCGAAACGAGTGGGGTGAAATCGCTGTCTCCTGAACCGATGACGAATGTATCGATGTGTTCTTTTGTGTAGCAGAGATCCAGCGCATCGACAACCAAGCGGATATCAGCGCTGTTTTTGCCGATGTTACGGCGCATCGGAATGTCGATCATCTCGATGGCGTACTCATGCAGTCTCCGTTTATCCTCGCTGAAAAGATACCAGTCCGCGTAGGCGCGCTTAAAAATGATACGTCCCTTCTCGAGCAACCGTTCAAGAATCTTACCTACCTCAAATTCGCCACCACCTGCTTCCCGCAGACCGATAGCGATATTATCGTAGTCGATGAAGAGTGCAATCTTTGGTTCTTTGTCTTTATTCATTCTATCCTCTTTTGGCCGGTTACTTGTGGATTTCCAGCCATCTTCTTCGCGCAAAAGGGCGCGATTCCCAAAAAACTTCTGTTTTCCAATATATTTCAGCCTTTCCGATGGAGCAAGGAACGATCATGAGCAGCTCGAGACCCCCTGTCAGCATATAAAAAGGCGCCGCAACGGACCATTGCGACGCCTTCCTCGGTGTTTGTCCGCACGGATTATTCGGTTGGACGAGTCGAATGAAGCCGGGCGTTGTCGAGGTCGATGTAATAGACCGTCCCGTCCGAAAGAGTCATCACCGCCACGTTTGTTCCGTCGAAAGTGATCGTAAAGCTAAGCTCCACAGTTACTTCCCGTTGATTGTCGGAAGCTGTTGCGATACGGTGGCGGTACGCTGTCACCGCGACTTCACCTGTGAGCGGATAGGGGTTGCCACGTTCGATCTGCAGGTCACTCACCGTCCAGGTGTAGTTGCCTTCGAAACTGCGAGTTCTGGAAGAATCCATACTGACGAACGAGCTGGTCACCTCGCGAGCGCCCTCGCCGTTCAACGTGCGAACCGTATCCGTGGGCGCAATGTCCGTAATTCGGGTACTGTCCGTGTGCAGGAGAGTTACAGTGCGAGTCTCCATCCTGTTCGTCCGGGTGCCCTCGATGGTCAGCATTCTGTCCATGGCGACCGTGGTTTCGGGATCGTACCGGTTGGACGCGTTGCCATCAGCATCGTAAAAAATCCGAATCCGTTCGATCGTCAGCGATCCTCGGTTCTGCTGCCCCGTATCCTGTACCGTGATGTACTCTGCGGTGCTGGAAACGGTCGAAGCCGAACTGGAGACCTGGATGTCCGTCCAGTCGGTCAGGAGTGCTTCGTCACCGTCCGCGAGCGTCGACGAGAAATCCTCTGCAATCACCGCGACATCCTCGCCGGTAATCTGATCATCCGTCGTCGCGGGGTTGTCGTTTTCGCTGCAACCGACGGCGACCAACGCTCCTGTCAGCAGGATCATCAAGAGTGGGCGTTTCAAGCGTTTCATCATCCTATCCTCCGTTGTGGGTAAGGCGCCTTGTCTTTTGGGCAATTGCCCTTTTCGTTTGGTCGGAGGAATTGCAGAAGGCGTGCCAAGAGAATGTGCATGCTTGATTATTCCTTTATTGTTGAGTCTTTACGAAAACTTTCGTGATGTTCATCACAGGGTTGTGTGATCGAGGTCACGATGAATTGCGGGGAGTTCGTCCAAATCGCCGAACACTTCGGCAGAGACGACGACGGACGGAAAAAGGGATACGTACTTTATTACTTCGAAAAAGGAGTACATCTCTTGTTGGTGTCATCACCAGAATGCCGTCAGGCGTTCGCGGTGATCTCCAAAGGGGGGTTACTCTTCTTCCCCAATCTGCAGGGCTTCGCCTTTCGTCGAGTCGAGCAACCGTTTCACGGAAAGGATACCGACCGGGGTGATGTAGAAGCGATGGTCGGGATGGAATCCGGTGGCGTAAGCGGCAAGGTTCGTGGAATCAAAATCCTCTTTCACCTGTCGAATCGTTTCGTCCTCCAGCAGCCCCGAGATCGCCTTCTTGACCTCCTCCGCATCGTACCTGACGCCATCGGTCTGTTCCGAATCGGAGGCGATTTCAAGGATGATTCGCAAAGGAAGCGAGGTGTCCACAGAGACCGCGTTCCGATATCCGAGCAGGATCAACAAATTCAGACGCAGTGCCTGGATGCGGGTGGTTTCATCCCCGCCGGACATCAGAACCTGATTCCAACGGAAAAGTGTACAGCCGTGAATGAGGAGAACTGTTCAAACGATTCAACCCAGAACTGTTCCGGATTCTGGGTTGTGTCCACGGGATTCCACCAGGACTGGTCATCCGCAAGGGATTTCGAAAAGATCAGACTGATCTGGGTGGTGACGATGCTGTGGATCGGTATTTCCAACCCGATGGTGGCCATCCATCCGATTTCATAGTTTGTGGAATAGGTCTCGCTCTCTCCGGAATTCAAGGTCGTGGTGATCGAACGGTCCATCGCAACCAGTCCGACTCCGCCAAAGGGGCCGAATCCTGTATTCGCCAGCGAGAGGATGAGATCCGAATAGACGACCCTTGCTTCTCCGCGGGGAGCGTCCGAGGATCCGTAATCCAGCCAGGTGCTCTCGTTGATCCCGCGGATCTTTCCGTTCCACATGTAAGCCCCAAAGCCGAGACGCCAGCCCGTGCCGAACTGGAGGGAACCGCCGAAACTCTCCCCGGTGCCCCAGGAAACGTCGGTGGTGAAACTTGACGACGCCTGTACAAGCGGGAAGCCGCCTGAAACGAACAGGCGCGTCTGGGGTTCACGGTAGCGTCTGCGGGATCTGCTGAAGGGATCGAGCTTCAGGGTCACTGTCAGAGTGTCATTTTCGGGAAGCAAGACGCGCTTATCCGTAGTGTTGTATCCGTTCCGTCTGGCCTCGACCGTATAGGTGATTCCACCCGGACGTTCGAGCTCCACGGGTGCGAAACCGATCGTCACGTCATCAACGATCACCGTGCTCGCCGGGGGATCCGTCCTGATGCGCAGCACACCCTTCTGACGGGTGAGTACGTTCACAAGTGAAATGGACAGCGCACGCACCGTCTCGGTCAACTCCTCGACAGGTCCGGTGAATTCACGAGTATCGAGCGCCTCGATGGCACCGGTACCGACGTTTGCCGCCCTGAGTTCGACGATGTATTTCCGGCCGAGCCGATTCACACTGCCGGTGATCACCCGCTGGGCGCCGAGCACCTTCCCCATCTTGACCAGGCAGGTGACATCGTAGCAGCCCCCGGCCATCATGAATCCCTGTTCCTCGAGAACCGCTTCCGTGCGATCCCGGTCGATCAGCGTCAGCCGTCCACTCTGCAGAATTTCGGAACGAACGATATTCGCCAGGGCTTCCCCCGTTCCAGCTTCCATCTCGTCGGAAAGTTTGAAGGAAATCACCGCAGCGGTCGGGTTGCCGTTCTGTGCAGCATGCACTGGAAGCGCAATGGATGCGGTCAACGCGATCAGTAACGCAGCGATCAGCGGAGAGTTCCAGCGGATATCGATTCTACGTGCACGATTCACAGCATCCTCCCTGACGAATGTTCCAGCTCCAAAAAACAAATCGGTAACTCTCCCGTTACAGAATCATCCCGAATGTAAAACGCAGTGAAGAAAACGAACGCAACGAATCGAATCCGTCTCTCCATATCTGATGCGGCTCTGTTGAATAATCATCGTTCGTCGGATTTTTCCCACCGGCAAAGACGTTCGCGAATACCGTTTCCAGGAAAAACCGGCCACTGATGGGGATATCGAGTCCAACAAGGAATATCCCGCCTATTTCCATATCGTTTTCCCAGGATTGGGTGCCACTCTCAAGGGTTACGGTCACTTTGCGCTGCAATGCCGCGAGACCCAATCCGAACAGGGGTGTGAATCTGTCGCCTAAGGGTGCGAAAATGATGGAAGCGCTGAGAACCATCGTCCAGCCTTCAGGTGCTTTGGTGGCGCCATAATCGCGCCAGATGGATTCATCGACGTTCAACACTTCCCGATGGGTAAACGCACTGAGTCCCACCCTGTAGGTGTCTCCGTACAGCATCATTGCCCCGATACTCACCTTGTTGCCGATGAACGGACTTTCCGCTTGGATGGGCAATCCGCCCCACAACAGGAGGCGGGTCGGGGTCTTGTAATGCTGCTGATCCAATCCAACGGTAGGCAGTGAGAGCGTGAGAGTGAGGGACACTGTATCACCCGCGACGACATGAACCTGGGTGTTCTTATCGCCATAACCACTGCGCACCGCTCTCACATGGTAATCGCCCGAGGGCAACTCGAGCTCCACCGGTGACAAACCGATGGGATTCCCGCCCAGGTAGATGGCGCTCTGTGTGGGGACCGTGGCGATCCTCAACCGTCCAACTTCCGCGAGGAAACCTCCGATGACCTCGCGTGTCATCCATTCGACCGTTGCAGCCAGATCGTCCTGGTTCTCAATCCTCTGCTGCCGTGCGGCCTCCATGTGAGCCTGAGCTACATTCGCCACGCGCAGGCTAAGAGAGTAAAAGCGTCCGACCGGCAGGATCCGAACACTGATGACTCGCAGCGCTCCCGCTCTTTTGCCAACATCTGTGAGACACGCGAGATCGAGGCATTGCTGGTCGACAAGTGCACTGTCCAGCTTCGAAATGACAACGGGTTCCAGTCCGGAGTCCTTGATTGTCCGCACTACAATTTCGGTGAATTTGTCCGTGTCGAGATAGGTTATTTCCGGAGCAGCTACAGGCAGGATGGCCACACGGATGCTGTCCAGCGGATCCATCTGCGCTTGGGCAGTGGATGCAAGAAGCAGAAAAACGGCAAGGTATCCGAATGCGCGGACAACACTGGCAAGTCGTTTTATCATACCGTTTCTCCGTCTTTCGGACCATGCCGGCGAACATAGTTGTCCATCTGTGCGAAGAGTCCATGGAGAACCGCCACGTCACGATCTTCGAGCAGTGCACGGTCGATCATCCGGCCCAACACGGTAAGGTATCCCTCAAAATCCGGCCGTGGAATCAATCCCGCAGAGACAACTGTTTTCGCGGCATGTTCGATAAGACGCTGGCGTTCGATCTTCGCCGCGGGGATCCAGGGGTATTTCGGCAACGGTCCGACCGCCGCCCGGGCGAGTTCACGACAGACAAGCATCACCGATTGCGCAAGGTTCAGGGAGGGATAGGTCGTAACCATCGGAATGGTGGTCCACCAGTCCCCGAGCAGCAGCTCACTGTTGGTAAGCCCCCACTCTTCCCGTCCAAAAACCACCGCTACCGGGCCGTGCTCCGCCACCCCAAGAAGATGAGGTGCGACGCCATCGATGGGAAACACCGGTCTTGCTCGGCGGCGTCTCCTGGCTGTGGTCACCGCCACTGCTTTCATACCAGCGACAGCCTCGGCAAGTGTCGCGTACTCCTCCACCGCTTCGAGGACATCCCCCGCGCCAACGGCGAGCGCACGCGCCTTGCCACTTTGCCAGGTATCCGTGCCAACCACGATCAGCCTGCGCAACCCCATGGTTTTCAGCGCACGAGCCGCCGCACCTACATTTTCCGGACGGGCGGGTTCAACAAGCACGACCGCCACATTCCGCAACCGGTTGTCCGGGCTGAGTTGCCACCATCCATCCGGATTGGGCGGCCCCGAAAGATCCGGTGGATTGAGACGGATGCGTGCTGCACGGTGCCGTATCGCTGGTTTGCTGCGCTTCATAAACCCCCGATCCTGGCTTTCTTCCGTTAAAATAGAAACCTTGGGCCATGATAAGCATGTCGTGGAGCACCTTCCACAGGTGATGGAGCGCACAGGATCACCGCCCGAAAGGGTCTCCCAACGCTCATCGGACCGTCAAGACGCTTGCACCCCACGTCCCCCCCTCATAGCTTATGCGGCAACCCCTGACGCAAGTCAGGGAATCAACAGGGATGCCTCCGTGGACGAAGAGAACCGGCGGATTACCGCCCCCGACAGCCTGCCCGAAGATCGCGAACTGGACCGCTCGTTGCGGCCTCTCACCTTCGTGGACTTTGTCGGCCAGAAAAAGTTGAAGGGCAACCTCGAGGTCTTCGTTGCGGCGGCGCGCCAACGGCAGGGTGCGCTCGACCATTGCCTCTTCTATGGCCCTCCGGGTCTCGGCAAAACGACGCTCGCAGGGATCCTCGCCAACGAGCTGGGAGTGCAAATGCACTCAACCAGCGGCCCGGTCCTCGAAAAAGCCGCCGACCTCGCCGGCCTGTTGACCAACCTGCAGGAGCGGGATGTCCTGTTTATCGATGAGATCCACAGGCTGAACAAAGTCGTCGAGGAATACCTCTACACCGCGATGGAAGATTTCCGGCTCGACATCCTGATCGATCGTGGACCGGCGGCGAAATCGGTGCAGTTGACTCTCCCACCGTTCACCCTGATCGGAGCGACAACACGCGCGGGACTGCTCACCGCCCCATTGCGCGACCGTTTCGGAATCACCGGAAGACTCGATTACTACAGCGTTGAAGATATCGAGACCATCGTCAACCGGAACGCCAGCAAACTCGACGTACACCTTGACGTGGAGGCCTCTGGCGAAGTGGCGCGCCGCAGTCGGGGAACCCCCCGTGTCGCCAACCGCCTGCTGCGGCGACTCCGCGATTTTGCCGAAGTGGAAGGCTCCGGAGTATTGACCGCCGCCATCGCACGCGACTCCATGACGCGGCTCGAGATTGACGAGCACGGCCTCGATGACATGGACAAACGCATCCTCGGCGCAATCGTCCACACCTACCGTGGCGGCCCCGTCGGTCTCTCAACTCTGGCCGTTACCGTCGGCGAGGATGCGGGGACAATCGAGGAGCTGTACGAGCCTTACCTGATCCAACAGGGGTTGATCCAGCGCACCTCACGGGGACGAATCGCCACCGCCACAGCGTTCGAGAGACTCGGCGCAGCGTACAAGTCGCCCGGTGAAAACCATCCACGGCTGTTGTGACTGGCCGGAACCAGCGGCTCTCTTCTGCCAATATCAGGAATCCTCCCATGACCACCTTTGATTGGCTGCTCACCGCTCTGCTGATTTCCTTTGTTCTGCACGTCGCGGAAGAGGAAATGACCGGATACCTCGAATGGAGCCGCCGGGCAATGGGGAAACTGGGCGTAGGAGTGACAAGGAGTTGGGCGAACACTCTGAACAGCATCGCTTTCGGCTTCGGCCTGTTCGTTGTTCTCCGGCAGACACTCCCCCTGTGGATGCGGCTCGGATTTGCGGGGCTGTTGCTGCTGAACGGGATCACCCACGTCGCCGGGATGGTCAGCTTTCGCAGGTACGTTCCAGGATCGTGGACCGGGCTTCTGTTCTTTCTTCCGTTGGGAGTGGCCGCTTATGCAACGGTGATCCATCAGGGAGCCGGAATCGTTCCCATTCTCCTGGGAAGCCTACTGGCGTTGGCGCTCGAAGCAATCCTGCCGGTGTCCGCGATGATTCGTGCACGCGGCGTTTACAGCAACGACTGACAGGGGAACACGTTCGATGTCCGACAGGCGATCCGATTACCTCTACGATCTGCCCGAAGAGCTGATCGCTCAGAAACCCGCCGAACAGCGGGACGCCTCCCGTTTGCTCGTGCTGCACCGTGAGACGGGAGAGCGGGAACATCGAACCTTCCACGATCTGACGGAATTCATGCGCGAAAACGACGTGCTGGTGATCAATGACACCCGTGTCATCCCCGCCCGTCTGATCGGACACCGTCCCACCGGAGGCGAGGTGGAACTGCTGCTGCTCGAACCACGAGGCGAAGGACGGTGGGAATGCCTCGCGAAACCGGCAAAACGGGTGAAAGCCGGATCCACCGTTGAACTCCCGGAAGGACGCTGTGCGGTGGTGGTCGAGGAGGGCGAGGAGGGACGCCGGATCGTCCGTTTTGAACCGGAGGACGGCTGGCGCGACTGGTTGGACCGTGCAGGATCGATGCCGCTCCCCCCTTACATCCGCCGCGACCCTGTCGACGAGGATCGGGAACGGTACCAGGCGGTGTACGCGGAACATGACGGCGCCGTCGCCGCCCCCACCGCCGGACTGCATTTCACGCCGGCAACGTTCGTCGCGTTGACTGCCCGGGGAGTGAAAATCGCCCGCCTTACCCTGCACGTCGGGATTGGCACGTTTCGTCCTGTGATGGTTGAAAATGTCGCGGAGCACCTGATGGATGACGAACGGTACGAGGTTTCAGAAGCGGCGGCTCGGACCATCAACGAAGCGCGGAAGAACGGCGGGCGGATTATCGCGGTGGGAACCACCTCGGTTCGCACGCTGGAGACGGTCAGTGACGAACGCGGAATCATTCACCCGGGTCACGGCGCGACGGGCATTTTCATCCGCCCGCCCTACCGGTTCAAGGCGGTGGACGCCTTACTAACCAACTTCCACCTGCCCGGCAGCACGCTGATCATGCTCGTCTCGGCCTTCGCGGGGCGCGAACGGATTCTCGAGACGTATGCGGAGGCCGTGCGGGAACGTTACCGTTTCTTCTCATACGGCGACGCGATGCTGATTTTCTGACAAAATGCACCTGAATAAATGTACCAGGTACAATTATTATCTCAGCTATTAGTAGTTTTATCCTCTTGTTATTATGATATTAACAACTAAGAATAATTGTACCTGGTACAATTTAATACAACCTCTTCCTCACGAGAAAGGAATCTGCCGTTGCGTAGAACACCTCAGGAACGGTCCACAGCAACGGATGCTCGCCCTCGTTGACCAGCAGCAGCTCCGCACCGGGAATTTGTGCGGCCATTTCCGGCAACTGCGTCCCGATCTGAGGCACAGTGGTATCCCGCAAACTTCCGGCGAGCAGGACCGGGCATCTTATCTGCTTCAGCCGTCCCTCGAAATAATCAACATCGCCCTGCTCCGCCAGTCTCAGCATCATATCGGTGTCCGCTCGAACAACCTCCCGCCAGTCCGCGCCGTGCGCCATCAACCAGAATCCGACCAGTTCGGGCGAGGGTTCCTTTCGATGCTGCATCATCTCGCCGAGACGGTCGGCGGGGTAACGGGTGACACAGGATTCGGCAATAACACAACGGATCATTTCGGCATGATCGATGGCGAGCGTCAGCGCGACCAGCGCTCCTCCGCTCGACCCAATCATCATCGCCGGTCCGGAACCCAGATACTCGAGCAGCGCCGCAACGTCTTCCACGTTCCGCTGCCACCAGTCGAGTGGCCAATCGGACAATCGTGACGACTTGCCGGTGCCGAGGTAGTCGGGACAGATAACACGGTAGCGCTGTGAGAAGTACTCGATCTCGCGGGCGTGCATCGCCGAGGAGGAGGTGTTGCCCGGCAGGATCAACAGCAATGGCCCCTGGCCTGCCTCCCGGTAGTGCATGGTCATATCGTGGACAGTGACAACAGGCATATCTTTAACGTTCCTTTTCAAACGTAAGTTAATACATCTGTTTACTCACAGATTTTCCCATAATGAATAGCCTTCATAATGATATATACTCCATTCACGAAGATGATCTGCAATACTCCCAAATCCTGGAAACAACAATGACCTATTATAGCCTTCATTATCAAGAATTTGTAATAATATTGCGGCTTCTGATGATTTTAACAAAATTTTTGTTAACATAGGAAAACCTTCTACTTTGACATATTGATCCATTTTCTCATTATCCATTCCGATTGGATTCTCTCCAAATTTTGGTGGTTCCAATTTGTTCCAATAAACTGATACGCCGCTTTGAGCAGTGAGATTCAGGTTACCATATCTTGGGGCACTGAATACCTTAAATGGTAACCTATAATTCCCTTGACCACTAGGATAATTAGTTGGATCCAATAGTAGTAACCATACGGCAAGGTATTCTGGTTTTTTATCACTAGTACCACTCTTACATTTTCTTAATGAATCTATAGCTGCAAAATAAGCAGCTACATAAGGATTTTCAGTCCAATCAAGTAGTCTTGTTGGGATACCATAATGTTGCGCAAGTGAATATATTGGAATTAATTCTTGATTTTCTTCTTCATCTAACTCTATTGGTCCTAAAACTGGGATACCTTCCCAATATTTATAGTCACCAACCAGTTTTCTTTTCATTTCATAAGACAACCCAGGAACAAGTAATCCTTGCCTATCAGCTACAGAAACAAAACGTGTTACACCCAGTCTTTCCAATCCTGCTCTTGTCCATTCGTCATGTTTTGGAATAGTACTACTACCTAGAATTCTTTCTCCCCTATGACCAGGATCAGCTAAATTCTGCAGAAATCTTGTCCCGTCCTTTCTGAAGGCGCTTGGTGTTAATTCCCAATCAGCATCCCCCTGTCCTCTGAAAATAAAAGTGACTTCATACTGATGAGATTTCGGAAAACTACTTAACAATCGGCCAATATTTGTGGGTCGAATCACACCAAGAAATTCTCGCGCACTATCGAAACGTGTAGGGTATTCCCATACACGCGGGATCTTGTCTTCTTTTGCTTCCATTTTTTCCTCCAAAAGTTTCAGATGAGGTGTCATATGGTAATTAATAAATATCGTTAATCCATTAATAGTCTCCTAAACCAAGGTTCCTGGCACACGACCTAAAAAGAAAACCGAGCCCTTAATGGGATCGGGTCTTCCGACTCAGTGCCCGGTCCTACAGTTCTCTTCTGAACTATCTTTTCAGGGAATGTTCAAAGAAAAACAGCCGATCAAATTGTCAAATCCGCCTCGGCCACCACTTGCCGCCCGCGATCGAAAGCCTTCAAATTCAATTCCACTGTCTTCGGCGGGACCATCGAGGAGATGGTGTCACGCCAGACCTGCTCCGGGATCTCGAGGCTGGTGGAAAGCGCGCCGAGCAGCACGGTATTCGTCACCTTCGGGTTGCCCAGGTCCCGGGCGATCTTCTGGGTCTCGATGGGAACCACACGTCCCCGGCACACCTCTTTTGCGCGTCCGAGAGGATCCTCAGGGTACTTCACACTGTCCTTACGTTCCGGACCTTTCGGGGGTTGCAGCGTCTGTGTCGAGGCGAGCAGCGCTCCCCCCTCTTTCACTTCATGCGCAAAACGGAGCGCCTCGGCGGCTTCGAAGGCAAGTACGACATCCGACTGGCCCGCCGCGATCAGCGGGCTGTGGACAATCTCGCCGAAGCGCACATGGCTGGAGACAACTCCGCCGCGCTGACTCATCCCGTGGATCTCGGAT
>JAZDLX010000157.1:0-2642 GCA_043801585.1 bacterium
GTGATGAACTCCCAGAGAGGATGCAGGGCTTTCATGAATCGCTCGTGCTGAAAAAGTGGCAAGGTGCTTATTCACACGAAATCTTAGGCACCCCAAACAAACAGGTGTACATCGGGATCGTCGGACTGTCAAGACGCCGGATGGGACTCTGAAGAGCGTGGGAGGGGGAGCTATTTTGGTTTCTGTGCGAGCCCCAGTTTCGGAAAATTAAAAAGGGGACACGTACCTTTTAATTTCTACTGAAGAGTCAATAATTGATGTGATAGAAACAGAAATTAAAAGGTACGTGTCCCCTTTTTAATTTGAAACGGAGATTCCTATCCTCGCTTGTTGGTACGCTCTTAATGACATGATAGATATTCACTTTTTCCGCTTGAAACTGAGAAGAGACCAGATGTTTCTGCTGTGTTTCGCTGGCATTGTGTCATCTGAACCAGATGTCCCTGAACCTTCAGTCTCCCGTTTTCCCCGTTTCGGGATGATCTTGTCGAAACCGTGGTGAATGAGGATGCCGATGACATCCCGCGCCCAGCGGTGCAACCGACCACGGTAGCGCCGCACCGCCTCCTCGCCGGACCAGGGGCGATAGCTGCGGCAGCGGTCGATGGCGGCATGCCCCGCCACCGATGTCAACAGGCCGCTGAACAGACCCTCGCTGAAGGCTTCCGCAAAGACGCCCACCTTGGGCATGTAACGGGCGAGTCCCGCCCAGATATTGTCCATCGCGTTCAGCAGATTTACCGCCGCCACGACTTTTGTGATGTCGTAGAAGACTCTCAGGGTTTCCCGCAGGACCGGACGTGTCCGGTAGACATACAGGATGCGGTTGATCATCCGCAGGTTGCGCGCGAGAACGATGTAGAGGTCAACGCTGCGGTAGGGCGAAAGCGCCGTTCCGATAGTTACCAGCCCCACGTTGTCCGAAATGATCCGCTCCGCCTCCACGTCCAGCAGTTTCAACAGGGGAGCAATTTTTTCGTTCTCCACACGTTGCAGCTCTTCGCGGATGTTCTCCGGTTTCGTTCTGGAAGCGAGCAGGCGGTCCACCTCGAAACGGAGTTCGTTCAACCCACCCGGCGCACCGTTCTGCAGGAGAGGATTCATTTCGAGCCGCACCGTCACCCGGTCGAGGTAGTGCAGGGTATCGCTTATCTGCCGTTGTGATACGGGTATGTCATCAGAAAGGGCTGGAGGGGCAAGCGCCGTACGGTATGAGAAAAGCGCCCGCACCTGCCAGATCAGATACAGGATCAGCAACGCCACAAATGCGAGAAAGCCATATCCGGCCCAGGGATTCAGCTCTCGCAGGGTCTCGTAGGCTCGCAGCGTTTCCAGCACGGCGAACAACGTCAGACCAACGCCGAGGACAATCGCGATGCGCTTCACTAATTTCAGAATGTCACCCATCTATCCCCGTTTCCTTTTCATGAAATGCCATCTTCAACAGTTCCATGAATGCAGTTTTTGGTTAAAAGATAGGGGTCAAGACTCAATTAGAGTGTCATTCTGAATCCGCCGACTGTTCGGCATGAAGAATCTTTGAGTCAGACAATTGATAACTCATAGATCCTTCCGCCTGTGGCGTCAGGATGACATACTGGTCCCGTCTTGACCAGATGATTATTGACCGTTTTTTAGTATCTCCGACCAGATGTTCTCGACCTGGCGTCGATAGTCCGGTTCGCCGTCGATGCGATGCCAGGTTCCTCGCTCATTTTGACGATAGCGATCTTTGCAGCAGCCATCTGAGATTTTTTCAAGCCATTCCAGGGCCCGGTCCACTTCCTCCTCGGTGTTGTAAAATCCGAAGGAGATCCGCACCGCGCCGGGAACGTCCGTTTTGTCACCCTGGCGAAGCCGGTCACGGTGCATCTCCGCCTGCTCGGGACCGACATGCAACATTTGTATCACGAAGGGGTGGGCGCAGAAACAGCCGTTGCGCACGCCGATGCCGCCCTCGCCCGAGAGGATCGCCGCGACGAGATCGTGGGGAACGTTGGGGATGTTGAACGCGATAACGCCGAGACGCCGGCGCAGATCCCGTTCTTCAGAAAGGCCGTAGACGATTGCACCGATTTTCTTGAGCCCGGCGATGAACTTTCGGGTGAGACGCTGCTCGATCTCGTCGAGGGCTTCGAATCCGATCTTCCGCAGCGCTTTCATTGCTGTCGCCAATGTGATCGCTCCGAGCACGTTCGGACTTCCCGCCTCTTCGCGTTCCGGTGGCGGAGCCCAGTCCACGGCGTCCGGCTCGACGACGAGCACCGCTCCGCCTCCACGCAATGCCGGGGCGCTTTCGCTCATCACGTCCCTTCTGCCGATCAACAGACCACCACCGAAGGGGGCGTACATTTTGTGTCCGGAGAGGACAAGAAAGTCAATCAGTTCGCTGTTCTTCAACGTCATCGAGATCGGTTTGTGGGGAGCGAGTTGCGCGGCGTCGATCAGGATCGGCACGCCGTGTTTATGCGCCACGGTGGTCAACTCTTCGATGGGTTGGAGGGTGCCGACTACGTTGGAGGCTCCGGTGAGGCTGACGAGACGCGCCCGTTTTCCTTCGACTTTCAGGGTGTGGTCGAGAGCATCAGGGTCGATCAGGCCGTCGTCGGTCACCTGGGTGCGTACCGTTCGGCCCCGCTCGC
>JAZDLX010000179.1:0-65714 GCA_043801585.1 bacterium
TCTCGGCGTGAAGGAAAAGTTGCCCTCCTTTGGCTACCTTCCCGCAGGAGCCTTGAATTCAACCGGGGGAGGTTTCATGAGACGCGTGTCAACCGTTTTCGCCGCCATTCTACTGCTGTCCTTTTCGACTGTCCGAGCACAGCAACCTTATTTGTATCCGCCGACTGAAGTCAGGCCGATAGTCGACAACTACCACGGCGTAGAGATTGTCGACGATTATCAATGGCATGAAAACAGTGACGACCCGGCGGTCCAGGCATGGGTCGAATCGGAACAGGCATTCACACACTCCTACATCGACACCCTCCCGCAACTTGACTACCTGATGCAGCGGTTTGAAAAGCTCTGGCGTTATGACAAGGATGATGTGCCGAACCGTGTGTTGAATGGCGAGAAGGTTTTTTTCATGCGATCGCTGGGGGACAAGGAAAAGTCGATATACATGACCCGTGTGAGTACCCACGCGGAGGCGGAAGTCGTGCTCGACCCCAACACCTGGGATCCGATTGAAACCCTCGACAAGCCCGCACCATCCCGTGACGGGCATTACCTCGCATACGGTGTCGCGCACGGCGGTGATGAAAATCCGCGCGTGCGGGTGCTCGATCTGACCACGGGCGACTACCTGCCAGATACGCTCAGTGGCTGGCAGCAGGAAGTGGCATCATGGCTGCCGGATAACTCAGGTTTCTATTATGTCGCAAATCCTGTCGCGGGAGAGGTGCCCGAAGGAGAGGAGTATTATTGGCAGCGTGTATACTTCCACAAACTTGGCACTCCGGGCGGATTGGACCCCGTCGTCTGGTCCGACTCTGAGGTGAAAGAGCGCTGGCACTATGTAGACGTCAGCGAAGATGGGCAGTATGAAATCTTCTGGAAGGGTGTTTACTACGCCAACGAAATCCGTTTCCGCAAGGTGGGCGATCAAGGTGCGCCGAAAATCTTGACGGACGCTATGGACGCCCAGTACAATCCAATTTTTATCGGGGACAACATTCTGATCTGGACGGACAAGGACGCTCCGATGGGGATGGTGTACATCGCAAGCGCCAAGAAACCCCTGCAGAAGAAGTGGAAAGTACTCATCCCGGAGAGCGAGGATAAACTTGAAGACATTAACGCCATCGGCGGACGGATCTATGTCACCTACATGCACAATGCCAGCACCCGTATCGCCGTGTACGACATGAAGGGAAAACCTCTCCGCGACATCGCCCTGCCGACCCTCGGTGCGGGGAAAATCAGCGGGCACTGGAAATATCCGGAGGTATGGGTGAGTTTCAGCTCTTTCAACTACCCGCCGACGGTATTCCTGTACGATTTCGACAACGACAAGCTTGTCGAGTACAGCAGGACGACGGTGGATGTCGATGTGGACGCCTATGAAGTCGAGCAGCAGTGGTTCCCGAGCAAGGATGGGACCCGGGTGTCGATGTTTCTGGTACACAGGAAAGGACTCGAGAAAAACGGCGACAATCCCACCCTGCTTTACGGTTACGGGGGTTTCAACATCTCCGAGACGCCTTACTTCTCGACGACCAACATCACCTGGCTGGAGCTGGGGGGTGTGTTCGCACTGGTCAACCTGCGCGGAGGAGGGGAGTACGGAGAGGAATGGCACAAGGCGGGAATGTTCGAGAAGAAACAGAACGTTTTTGACGATTTTATCGCGGCCGCGGAATACCTGATCAATGAAGGTTACACCAGCAGCAAGCGACTCGTGATCGCCGGAGGGTCGAACGGCGGGTTGCTGACAGGTGCGTGCGTCGTCCAAAGGCCGGATCTGTTTGCCGGTGTGGAATCGGCCGTTCCGCTCCTCGACATGCTGCGCTACCACACGAACAAGTACGCCAAGGTCTGGGCCGCGGAATACGGCGATTCGGACAATCCTGAACAGTTTCCCTATCTGCGGGCATACAGCCCCTACCACAACATTCCAGAGGGTGCCGTCTTCCCACCGACCCTGTTCACCGCCAGTGTCAACGACGCCCGTGTCCATCCCTACCACGCGCGCAAGATGGTGGCGAAGATGCAGGCTGTTGGCAAAGGCGGTCCGATTCTTTTCCTTGAACGGAAATCCTCCGGACATCAAGGGGGAACAATGCTTTCAGTGAGGATGCGCCAGGCGGCGGAAACGCGGGCTTTCCTGATGCACTGCGCAGGGCTGAACGTTCCGGAAATCCAGGGCGAAGAGATGAAGGTAGAATAGGATCGATTGACTGAAATGACCAGGCGGGATATCCAGTAATGGGGGTTCCGCTTTATCAATCGCCTGGAATTCGAAGGCTGTTTATTGAATTGACAGATCCTGTACCGCGAACCCGCTTGATCGAAACGATTGAAGAATTCCGTTTCATTGTTCAAATCAGGCTGAAGGCGTTGACTTGCAGAGAGAGAATCTGAATTTTACCCTGCAATGGAGACAGCACCTAAAAGGGAGGAGAGGATGACAGGCGCAGCCTTTACACGCGAGGAACTGGCTGGACGGATCGAGCGGCTGCGGGAATCGATCCGGGAGTTGAAGTTGGACGGCGCGCTGATCCTCCAGCGGGCGGATCTGATCTATTACACCGGCGCGGTGTTCCAGGGGGCGTTGGCTGTTTCCGCAAAGGACGGCGCGATCCTTTTTGTCTGGCGTGGCCGTGGGTTGATCGGCGAGGAGGTACCCGTCGAGGTTCGTCCCGTATACAGTTTCGGTGGCCTCCATGAAGATTTGAAACAGGCAAACCTGACAGCCTGGAAACGGATCGGGATGGAGGAGGATGTTCTCCCGGTTTCGATGTACCGCCGGTTGATGGACAAACTGTGGATCTCCGGCGAATCGGTGGACATTTCTCCGGTCATCCGCCGGCAGCGGAGTGTCAAGAGTAAAGCTGAATTGGTCCGAATACGGCACAGCGGACAGGTGCTATCGCTCGGCTTTGAATCGTTGCGGGAAATTATTCGTGAAGGACTCTACGAGTATGAGGCACAGGCGTTGATGGATATTGTGATGCGAGGGGCGGGCGACCAGGCCGGCGGGAGGACACGAGGGTTTAACGCCGAAGCGCGGGGAGTTGTCGCCTGTGGAGCGTCTGCGGCAGTGCCCAATGCGTTCGACGGACCCATCGGCCAGCCGGGCCGGAACCCTCTCGCACCGATGGGTGCGGGAAACGCTCAAATTAAGGTCGGCGAACCGATACTTGTCGATCACACCGCCGGTGTCGATGGCTACATGACGGACATGACACGCACCTACGCCATCGGGAAACTGGATTCACGGTTCCTTGAAGCCCATGATTTCTGCGTCGAGCTGCACCTTCAGGTGATGAAACGGCTCGTTCCCGGAGCGGTTCCGGCGGAGATTTATGAATGGGCGCTGGAGGAGGCGAAACGGGCGGGATACGAGGAAAACTTCATGAACCGGGGAGAAAGCAGGGTCCGTTTCCTCGGTCACGGCATCGGCATCGAGATGGACGAATGGCCTGTGCTGGCACGTTCTTTTACCGATCCTCTTGAGGAAAATACAATTCTCGCGGTCGAGCCGAAGATCATCTATGACGACGGTGGCGTGGGAGTCGAGGATACAGTGATCGTAACGCCGAAGGGTGGAGTATCTGTGACGAAGATGGACCTCGGAATCGCCTCGGCGGGGTTAAAATCCGGGCAGTGAACAGAGCAAAGGGATGATAGCTTTATAACGGTGTTATTCATTCGATACAGCCGACTGAGGTGGATGATGAGACGGTTTCTGATCTTTATCTGTCTGTCTGCGTTTCCATTGATCGCACATAGCGAGACGCTCTTTCCCGGAGTTATGGGGGAAGCATTGATCGATTCGCTGCAGGCGCATTTCACGCCCGATCCGGCGATTGACGTGCTCAATTACAGCACCTGTCGGGATACGTTGTACGCAGTGATAGACAACCACTCGAAGACTGTCGAGGATGTCTATTCGGGATATCAGGCAGTGTTCGACCCGGAGTGGATGTATGATCCTGACAAGCTTTACGATCCGACAGAATACCTGTTCTCCGATTCAATCAAGATCAACGCGGAACACACATGGCCTAAAAGCCTTTTTGATGGGAATGAACCGCTATTCAGCGACATGCACCACATTTTTCCTTGCTGGGAGAGGGTCAACGGCGATCGTGCAAATCTGCCGTTTGAGTATGTCGATCACCCGACAAAATGGTACTACGATAAAAACGTTTATACATCTCAACCTGATAGTGCAGATCTACCGCTTTACAGCCGTGGTAACTCGACGATGTTTGAAGTGAGGGACGTGCAAAAGGGAAACACCGCACGAGCCGTCTTCTACATGTGGGCGATCTACCAAAACTCCGTGGCGATGCAGTACAACCACGCTGCGGAAAATCAGAGTTTCTTCGACACAATGAAAGACGACCTGCTGCAGTGGCATCGGGGCGATCCGCCCGACTCGCTGGAGATCGCGAGGAGCGAAATGATCGCCTACTACCAGGGCAACCAGAATCCATTCGTCCTCGATTCCAGCCTGGTCGCGCGGGCGTTTTTCAACGTGGTTCACACCCCCGACTCGCCGCTGAGTTCCGCACTACCGGAAAGGTTTGGCATTACGAGTGTCTACCCCAACCCGTTCAACCCGAGTACGACTGTAGTGCTGAGTGTGCCGGAAACAATGGCGGTTCAAGCGACGGTATTCAACATGCTCGGTCAGAGAGTCGCAACACTGGCCGATGGTACCTTCCCTGCAGGGTATCATACCCTGGTTCTCGACGGCACGAATATCGCCAGCGGGCTTTACCTGCTCCGGGTTTCATCATCGAACGGCCTGGAGGCTGTCCGCAGGATCACGCTCGTCCGTTAGCAGTAAGGAAAGGCAATAGTATCCAGACAGTTTTGAAGCAATGATCTCCTGAACTGTTCGTAAACGGGGACGCGTACCTTTTTGCTGCTCAAAAAGAGAACATGTCCCCGCTGTGTCATCACCAGTGCCGATTTATCGGCACGCGGCGATCTCCAAACGGCGATATCGGCGAAACACTGAATTGGAGATTGCCACGGATCCCGAAGAGTCGGAATCCTGGCAATGACACCTGATTGCATATTCATCGTTGTGGCAGATCCGCTAATGGCATACGGACACCAAGGAACCGATGGATCAGTTATAAAAAAGGTCCGCTTCCTTTCGGAAGCGGACTCGATTAAATACCTGCCAGGTACGGTCATTCCGACCGTGCAATCGTGAGGTAAATCTCTTTTCTCGTTGTTGCACCAAAGATACCCCTTCCGCCGTGAACGTTCGTGTAGACGTTCTGGGTGGATCCATACGAGAAGACGAGACTTGTAAACATGTAGTTGTAATACTCGTACGAACCCGCCACTACGGACACCCGAGTCGATCCCGACCAGAAAAACGTCGCTCCGACGAGTGTGATCGCGTGCTGGTAATCCGGAGCAGGCTGGTAGAAATAAAGGGGAATGCTCCCGAGAAGATCGATGGTGTCCTGGTCCTCAAGGTCAAATGTAGTGTCAAGCGGTACGACCTCTTCCCGTGGCATCAGGGTGAGGACGCCCAACTCATAACCGTCCGCTCCCGCCGATTCGGACCATTCGAAATAAAGTGGAGCGTCCACTCGGGTGAGCGTATCACCGCGCGGACCCTGGTAGGTCAGTGTGGTGGGATCGATGCTCACCGGAGCGCCATCCTGGGTGATATTCCAGGAGAAGGTATCCGGCACAGTCGTCTCCGCATGGATATCGACTTCCGACGATTTGACTTTCATCCGGTAGCGAACGAGAGACTCCGGGAAGAACGCCGGGTTGTCAGGCGCGTATCTGCCGCCGAGACCTGTATCGTGGAAGTAAAGGGTGCGGCCCGAAGAATCGGCAGCGGAACCGTCGGCATTGAGCACTGGGAACATGGCAACGTGCGCGTTGGCGACTCCGAGGTGGTCGGGGTCGTAAGGTGCATGGAATTTTCCAACCCATTCCACATAGATCGTGTCTACCGCCTCGCCGTTGTGAATGAATGCCGTGAGTACCGGTTCAGGATCATAGTTCTCCAGTTCCAGGGGATTGTCATCGCACCCGGCAGTAACCAGCATCGCGGCGAGGAGAAGCGTTATCCAGCCGAGACGGATGAAGCAGCAGCTATCGTGTATTTGCTTTTTCGCGAACATGATCAAAACCTCACTTCGTAGGAAACCAACGGCAAAATCGGGAGCAGCTTGACATCCTCATACGTCACCGGATTCTCCATGGTGTCGTAGGAACGTGTGAAAATCGCACGACGGTTGTAGGCGTTGTAAACCGTCATTGTCAACGTGGCTGGCGCACCGAACAGGTGATGATGCCAGCTTGCATTCAGGTCAAGGCGGTGATCCGCGGGAAAGCGGTAGTTGTTCTGCCCACCGTAGATGATCTTCCGGCCATCGGACGAGAGGGCGTTATCCGGGATGCCATCAAAGCGGATTGTGTAGATGCCGATGCCCTGTGTGTAACCCTGACCGGTGTTATATCGCCACTGCCCGGAGACGTCCCAACGTTTGTTAATACGGTACATGCCGACGAGAATCACATCATGCCTACGGTCCCATTTCGGGTAAAACCAATCGCCGTTGTTCAGGTAGGTTCCCGGGAACCGTCGCTTCGACCACGAAAGCGAATAACCGATCCAACCGGTGAACCGTCCACCGTTCTTCTTGCGCAGCAGCCACTCGAACCCCCAGGCTCGTCCCTCACCGTCGAGAAAGGCGTCCGATGCCTGATGGCCCTCGTCAATGGTCTGATCTGAAGTGAAGACGTGGTTCAGCCGGTTGTAATAGGTCTCAAAAGTGAACTCGTGATACTCCTTGAAATCCCACTCCCACCCGAGAACGACCTGATCAGAATTTGTCGGGTTGAGGGAACCATCCTGGGGTACCCAGACGTCAAAAAAGCTCAGTGCATCCCCGGCAGACATGACGTTCACGAATTGCGAATATTTTCCGCCTGCCATCTTGAAACGTATCTCCGGGCTGTAATGATAGACGAGGGAGAAGCGGGGATCGACGATGAGTCCGTCGATCAACTCGTGACGATACACCCGGATGCCGGGCATGATCTCCAGCATCGGATTCAGTTTCCACTGGTCCTGGATGTAAACCGAAAGGTTGTAGGAAGACGCCTTGACATCCATGTAGTAGGTGTCTTCCGACCGGTTCAGGACGTCCACAGTATAGTTGCTGAACATCAAGCCGGTTTTCATTCGGTGATTCGGCACTCCGAGGTATTCGAAATCGGCACGCATGTTGGTGTCGTCGAAATGGTTGATGAATTCCTGAAAGGTGACGTCGGGACGCCCCTCTTCGCCGCGATCCACGAATTCGGCGCCGGATTCAAACTGGCTGTAAGCGCCTCCAACCGTCAGGAAGGCAGACCTTCCGAGGACCTGGCGAAGGCGTGCGGTGGAGGTTTTGTTTCCCCAGTGCACACCCGCATACACCCGTGCGTCATCCTCACCGAATTCAAAGTCCAAAACGTCTCGTCCGGTGTATCCACCGACTGTCAGCGTCGTCTTGTTGGTCAGATCAAAGTTTACCTTGCCGTTGGCGTCGTAGAAGAAATAGTTGGGCAGATCGGTGTTCATCACGGTCCGTACAGCATCCAGAACCGGCTCCAGGTACGTCCTGCGTCCCGAGATCGCGTAGGATCCATGATTATTGATCGGCCCTTCAAGAGCGGCTCGCGCTGAAACCAGCCCCACAGAAACGAGGCCTTCCGTCTTGCGGCGGTTGCCGTCATTGGTGATCACTTCGAGCACGCTGCCCGCACGGCCGCCGTACTCAGCGGGAAATCCGCCCTTCATCAAATCGAGGCGTTTGACAGCGTCACCGTTGAAGGTGGAAAAGATTCCGAACATGTGCGACGGATTGTAGACAGTGCTCTGATCCATCAGAATCAGGGTCATGTCACTGCTGCCACCACGTACGTAGGGTGCGCTGCTCAGGTCGGATGTCGTTTTGACACCGGGAATGGACTGGATGACTCGAAGCACGTCAAGTTCCGCTCCCAGGGTGGGCACCATGCGGATTGTGTTCTGATCCACCGGCACGACGGAAACACGGGGGCTCTCCCGCTTGGCCGCTTCACTCTCCTCCACGGTGTAGATCACTTCCTCAAGCTGGATGCTTTTCGGCAGCAGCTCAATATTCATCGGCTCCATCAATTTGTTGGTGACTGTCACCGACAAATCACGGGCATGGTACCCGAGATAGGTGACGGTCAGCGTGTATTCGCCCGGATTCAGGGCGGGGATCAGAAAGAAACCATCCAGGTTGGTCGCCGAACCTCGCGACGATCCCTGTATCATTACGTTAGCGACCGGCAACGGTTCTCCGTTGGTACCGTCGATGACAAAACCGCGAATGGGTTGAGTCGCCCGTGCACTCGTCACCAACAGGAAAAGGGCAAGGACAAGTAAACCCGTCTTCTTCCAAAACATGACCACCTCTCGTCACTTCAAATAATTTGTCCGGTTAACTGGCTGTCGATATCTATCGTGTCGCGTTGCTTTCAAAAAGATCGTTGCTGCGGCGGAGTGTCGTTGAGGATGATGGATTCCGTCGATGCAATTTTATCAGGGGCGGACAGTCCCAAACTTCGAAATGCGTCGGCGATCACCGCCCCACCCACTTCTGCCAGCCAGTTTGCTACCCATTCCGCAGTCACGTCACAGATTTGGCCGGTGCATATGTAAGCTGCAAGCCCGTGAGTCACGATGGACATCTTCTGCAGCAAGGATTTCAACTGTTCCCGTGGCATCTCCACAAACAGGGGATCGTTCGCCATCAGCTCCAGGTAGCGCTCCTGTACCTCCTGTGGGATGAATTCATATGGAGGCGTTTCGAAATTGAGCATTTTGTAAAGATTCGGTTCGTCCCGCGCCAGCAGGGTCATCCCGATCCCCATGTTGAGGAATGGGGCGCTGGTCCAGGGATGTGCCATATATTCAATCATGCGCTCGTTCGCCACGACATACACTGCCTTGGCCAATTCATCCATCGATGGAAAACAACTGTAGATCGGCGCTGTGGACGCTCCCATTTTTTCAGCAACGTTTCTCGCTGACAGCTGCGCGATTCCTCCCTCGCGGACGATCTGCAGGGCTGCCTGAACGATTTCCTCTTTTCCGAAACGCGCACTCGGCGGCATGGCTTGCCTCTTAGGCGTAACAATCGTTATATAACAATTATTATATAACGATTGTTATGTTAAGTCAACTGCATTCTGTAAAGGTGCTCCGGGAGAGCCCAGCCCATGTTGAAGCTGCCCTTTGCCAACAGTGTGCCAATGCGCCAGTGACAAGAGTGTGCTTATATTATTGATTGTTAATTCAGAGGTTAATCCCAACCCCCGGTGGCCGTTTAACTTCCTGCCCCTCGAGAAGGGTATCGGAATACCATCACTTTTCCAACGCAGTGTTGCAAAGCGAACACATGTTGTCTTTCCCAGAGTCCGGCGGGAGATGTTGGTCAAAGGGAGATCTCAGGCTCGTGGAGTCGGGCATTGGATTGAGGAAAAATGCACTTTTGCGGAAATCGTCGCGGTAAGCCGAGTGGCATCATTACATCCAGGCAACGCTGAAGGGATCCTCACGGATGAACGCAGAACGAGAACGCGCTTTTTCGATGATCGGACCAGAAAATCCCCGTATAACTGCCGAGGAAGCATTCCAGATTCTGCGCGACAGGCTGAAGCAGGGAGGGACGGATGGCCGTCCCGTGATCGTCTATGATCTTGACGCCACCCTGTTTGACAACCGGCCCCGTGTGATTCAGATCCTCGCCGACGCGTTGGACCTTCCGGAGGGGAAGCGGCTAACGGAGGAGGTCCGTGCAGCGGTGGCGTCGGTGACGCCGGACCGGATGCGCTACCTGTTGAACGAGACTCTTGGCGACCACGGTGTTCATGACCCCGGGATTGTGGCGTGGTTTCTGGAGCGGTGGAAGGAACGGTTTTTCACGGACGACTATGTCCTTTATGACCACCCGACGCCCGGAGCCGTGGAATTCGTTCAGCGCCTGCAGAAAGAGGGAGCGCGCACCGTCTACCTGACGGGCCGCGACACCCCGGGAATGCGTAAAGGAACGCTCGAATCGCTGGAGAAGCACGTTTTTCCGCTCCCAGACGGGCAGGTATGTTACATGATCACAAAGCCGACCTTCGAGCAGTCCGATCCCGATTTCAAACGGGACGCCATTGAAATCATTCACGGCCTGGGGACGGTGATCGGCGTGTTCGACAACGAACCGAAACCGATGAACGTCATCGTTCAGGCGTTCCCGGACGCCGAACATTTCTTCCTCGATACGATGCACAGCCCGGACGTGGAACCCCTCGTACCGGGCATCCGGGTGTTGCGGGATTTCCTCATTTGAGGAGTCCTGCTCCGGTGTGGGAAACGGATGTGGCTTCGACTCCGTTTCGGTTGCGCCGGAAGCCGTAAGAAGACAACTTTCCAAAACTTGAACAGCACGTTCACCAAGCACAGGAACGACTATGGCAGCCGAGGCACTCCCCTTCCAGCACAGCCGGGCATTTCGGCTCCGGCGATTTCTGAACTGGTTTCCGATGGGATTGACGTATGCGTTCCTCTACATGGGACGGTACAATCTCACGGTTTCCAAAAACGCCCTTGGCGACCTGATGACCAACGAGGACTTTGGCATCATTTTCGCCGTCGGCACCTTCACCTACGCGTTGGCGTTTCTGATTAACGGACCGCTGACCGACAAGCTGGGAGGCAAGAAAGCGATCCTGTTTGGTGCGCTGGGTTCAGGTCTGATGAACCTGATTATGGGATTGACAATCCGCTCGATGCTGCTTACCGGGCATGAAGCCAACCTTCGCCTTGTGTTCAGTTTTCTCTATGCGGCCAACATGTACTTTCAGAGTTTTGGCGCGGTGGCGATCGTCAAGGTGAACGCGTCCTGGTTCCATGTACGTGAGCGAGGGATATTCGGCGGAATCTTCGGCATCCTGATCAGTCTCGGGGTTTACTTTGCTTTCGACTGGGGCTACGGCATCGTCGAGGCGACCAGAGCCACCCTCGACAGCCATCTCGGATTTCTCCAGGTGATCATCCGCCATATCACTGGCGCCACCAACGCGACCATCGACGAGACCTGGTGGGTGTTCATTGTGCCGACAGTGCTGCTCTGGGCGATGTTTCTGATTGAGGTGTTCCTGCTCCGCGACAAACCGAGCGAAGCGGGTTTTGAGGATTTCGACACGGCGGATGCCTCTTCCGGCGCGATGGACGAAAAGTTTCACCTTTTCGATGTGTTGAAAAAAATCCTGACCAATCCGATCATCCTGACGATTGCCGCAATCGAATTCTGCAGCGGGGTGATGCGCAACGGGATCATGCACTGGTACCCGATCTATATCAAGAGCGCCCTCCACTACGGCCCCGACCACTTCATGCGCGAGCACTGGGGGCTGATCCTGATGCTGGCGGGGGTATCCGGCGGGATGTTCGCCGGCTGGCTCTCGGATCATGTCTTCGGTTCCCGCCGTGGCCCCGTGGCGGCGCTGCTCTACGGTCTCATGCTTGCCGGCGCGATCACGATGGTGTTCACTCTGAAGTCGCCCTGGTACGTGCTCGGCGCGGTTGTCGGGTTCATGAGCCTCAGTGTGATTGGCGTGCATGGGATGCTCTCCGGCACCTCGACGATGGACTTCGGCGGGCGGAAAGCCGCGGCGACGGCGGTGGGTCTTATCGACGGCTTTGTCTATCTCGGCACGGCCGTCCAGTCGATCAGCCTTGGCTTTTTAACCACGGCAAACTGGAACTACTGGCCGCCCTTCCTGATTCCCTTTGCGGTTATCGGGCTGGTGCTGGCGATTAAGATCTGGCACGCCTATCCACAGCCGGCGAAGAAGGTGGAAGGGCACTAACGGCGGCACAGTTTATCTGGTGGCAAAATTTCTGAGGCCCGGAGACTATCTTCCGGGCCTCAGTCGTTTAGACGAAGGTTCATTATCATTGTGGACTTTTCTATGGCCATCAACGATTACCGATATACATCTTTTCTGTGTCTAATTCGCGCAATCACTACTTCTTTTTTATTGTCATCAATAGCAAAGATGATACGGTAATCGCCTATTCTAATTCTCCAGAAAGGCGGATTAGCCACCTTCATTTTTTGTACACCATCAGGACGAGGATTAATAGAGAGTCCATCAACAGCAGTTCCAACTTTGTTTCGAAGATCAGCGGGTAAGTCTCGGTAGTCAGAATCAGCAGATCGAGTGAAAGATATCTCGTACATGCTGTGATCTTACTCCTTTTCCAGCCTACGTTGCTTGACTTCGCTCCAAGGAATACGTTCCGAGTCTTTCAAAGCCTTCTTCGCAGCAGCGGTATCGGCGAGGTCCAGCAGATACTCGAACAACTCGTACTCCTTTTCGGGCATTAACACACCAGCTACTTTACCACGCCTGTTGATGAACACCTTGGTGCCAGTATACTCGACGCGATTCAACACCTCCCTGAAATCTTTACGAACGTCGCTAGCCTTCAAATTCTCAATTTGACCAGTCGCAGCAGCCCTCACCATACCGCCGCCTTCACGGCGATTAGCGATCATATCACCTCCAAGCATCAGTCACACATTCATCTTCAGAATGTGTCAGGTACGTGACGTGCTTTATGTACATCACGAACATAAAGTACTTCTTGTGCGCAACTGTGTCAACCTCTAGCTGGTATCCTCTTTGGGCATTGAGAGACTTAATCAGAATTTCAAGATTGAGAGCATGTTTTCTTGGGTTGCCCGGAAAACATCAATCAGTCAAAGAGAAATCCCACTTTCGGAATTTTCCGAAAGTGGGATTTCTATTAAGTGCCGCATTGCGAGAAACAGGTTCAGGCCGCTGCCTTTTGCGGGACGCCTTTCTGCACCCACTTGCGTCCGAGAATCAGGCCGATAGGGGTGATCATGGCGATGAAAGCGTAGAACAGCCACATCGTTCCGCTGTCCTGCGGTCCGTTCACCGGGATGAAATGCGCGATCATTGATCCGGCATAAAGGCCCGTTGTCGCCTTGGCGAGGAACCAGGGAATTCCGGCGAGACCCATGTACGCTCCCACCTTGCCAGCAGGCGCAAGGTTCGCAACGTACTCGAGGAAACGGCTGGACCAGATCGCCTCACCGAAGCTGAAGACGATGACATAAATGATCAGCGTGGCAAGGTGCGGTCCCGGAACGAGGATGAAGGTCGTCAACGCGGAGACGGTCGTGCCGATGATCATCATCTTGATGATGTTCGTGTTCCGTGTCATCGCCGCGATGGTGGGTACGAAAATGACGATGATGATCGGGTTGAGCGCCTGGAACCACTCATAGCGCGCGCCCACACCCGAGGGGAAACAGCGGACGACGTAATCCGGCAGGGTCAGCCATTGATGGGCGAAAAGTGTGCGCACAGGAAGCAGAATGAAAATGAAGAAAAGGAAGCGGGAGTCAAGGAAGGGCAGTTCACGGATTTTTTCCCAGGTTGTTTTTGCCAAGTCCGCTTCCGTCTTTTCTTCCGCCACCACTACACGTTGAGTGTCTTCGACCTTTTTCTTGAAAAAGAGCAATTGTATCGCGAGCATCAACACGGTAACTCCGACCATCACCCAGAAAACGGTGCCCGCACCACCGCCGTGACCAGCTTCGCTTGTACCCACGGCCGCTTCGCGAATCAGCGGGCTTGCCAGGTCTCCGCCGACGATACCGAGGTTCATGATCGC
Organism: bacterium; assembly: GCA_043801585.1. GTDB lineage: Bacteria > Electryoneota > Electryoneia > Electryoneales > Electryoneaceae > JAZDLX01. The sequence goes on from JAZDLX010000179.1 coordinate 13,751, forward strand.
ATAGAGTATGCTGTAGCTGATGGTTACCGTGCGTGGATCTGTGTACTCCTTGACCCCGGCGTACAGTGTCGGCTGCAGAATGCCCTCGGCAATGCCCATGACAATCAGGGAGATCCAGAGCGTTCCTCCTGCAAACGATCCCATCCCTACGGAACCCACGAGCAACAACCGTCCCGCGAGAACCATTGCCAGGCAGATGGTCAGTGCTTTGCGCACACCCAGCTTGTCCGTGATAAACCCGCCGCCAAACATGAACAACGTCACCATGCCGGTAAACGCGGAGACAGCGACCGTTTTCATCTCGTCGCTGAATCCCACTTCGCGTCCGATGTAGAGGGTGAGCAGGTTGAGAATGCCGAAATAGGCGATGCCGTCGAAGAAGTTGACCTGGTTGACCAACCAGAAACCCCGACTGGCGCCGAACAGGATTTTCAGGGTGTCCATCAGGCTCAGTTTTTCTTCAGGAGGTGTTTTGGCGGCTTGAGTGTCTGCGCTGGTGCCGGTCTCGTTCGGATCGGGCATGGTGTCTCCGTTTTGTTGTACCGTTCCCGTTTCGAGGGCGTTGCGCCAATCTACCACGAGGGGCGTTAGGTGGCAATCCGAAAGGTGGGGCGACGCCGATTAGCGGTGGACTCCTTCCGGACAGTTGTGGCCATTCATGACGGATCGGCCTGGATCTCTCCGGAACGCAGGAAAAGCGAGTTTGGCTTGCCAAACATATCGTTTAATGTTAAACTGTTCCTGGCGGAGAATCCCTTCTTTCTCCTCCTGGATCCCGCCCCGGACATCAGCGTGCGAACGGAGGTTTCATGCAACGGACAAACGGACTTCACCATATCACGGCGATCAGCGGCAATGCCCAACAGCATATTGATTTCTACACGGAAGGGCTGGGACTGCGGCTGGTCAAGCTGACGGTTAACTTCGACGACCCTTCGGTCTATCACACCTATTTCGCCGATATCCCTGGAACTCCTGGAACGGTGCTGACGTTTTTCCCCTGGGAGGGGATCAGGCGCGGCCGTGTCGGAGTCAGTCAAACGGCTGCGATTTCCTTTGCCGCGCCGATGGGCTCGCTGGACGAATGGGTTGAGCGGCTGGCGGGGGCGGAGGCAGATGTGCAGGAAATCCTTGAGCGGTTTGGAGAACGTGTGCTGCGGCTGCATGACCCGGAGGGCCTGCCGCTGGAACTTGTCGAAACGGAACGCCAGGATCCACGTGTCCGGCCATGGACCGACGGCAGCGTTCCCACCGGGATGGCGTTGGCTGGATTTGAAGGGGTGACGCTGGCGGTTCGTGACGTCTCCGCCACAGCGGCTGTGTTGACCGGCCTGATGGGCTACAGAGAATTGGGCCGTGAAGGTTCGCGGATTCGTTACATCACAGGAGACGGCTTCGCGAACCAGGTGGTAGATTTGCTTGAACTGCCGCATGGAACGGTCGGGACGATGGGGTACGGGACGGTGCATCACGTGGCGTTTCGAGTTGCTGATGACGAAGTGCAGGAGACCCTTCGCCGGGAGGCAATGGATGCCGGGCTGATGCCGTCAGAGATGCGAGACCGGCAGTATTTCCACTCGGTCTATTTCCGCGAGCCGAACGGCGTGCTGTTCGAACTGGCAACCGAGGGCCCGGGCTTTACGATTGACGAAAACGAAGCAGAGCTTGGAAGTGCGTTGAGATTGCCGCCCCAGTATGAGTCTCACCGCAGACAGATTGAGGCGCACCTCCCCTCACTGATTCTCTCGCAGACCGGGAGGGTTCTGTGACCGAGCGCCTTGATGCGTTTCATCCACATTGGGAACCCTCGAGAGAGAAGAACGCGCTCATGCTGCTTCTGCTGCACGGAACGGGCGGAGACGAGCACCAGCTCGTTCCACTGGCGAGGCAGATCATGAACGGTCGTCCGGCATCCCTGCTTGGAATCCGTGGTCGCGTGAAAGAGGGATCGTCGAACCGTTTCTTTCGGCGGATTCGTGAGGGAGTATTCGACGAAAAAGACCTCGTGGCGCGAGCGCATGAACTCGCCGGCGCTCTCGACGATGCACAGGCAGAGTATGGATTTGAACCGGACCGTGTCATCGCGGTGGGGTACTCGAACGGGGCAAACATGGCGGCGAGTCTGTTGCTCCTTCACCTGGAAACCCTTGGCGGAGCGATCCTTTTTCGCGCGATGATGCCCCTCGAACCGGAAACAATTCCCGCAGTTGAGGGGAAATGGATCGCCATCCTTGAAGGCGAAAGCGATCCCTGGGCGCCTGCCGATCAGGGCGAGAGGCTGGCAGAGATCCTTCGCAATGGCGGCGCGGAAGTGAAATTCAGCATTCGTACAGGTGGGCACGACCTTACGGAGCAGGACATCACGATTGCCAGTGAATGGTTGGCAACGAAACCATTCTGATGTCCGTTTTACCCGGCGGCGTGTCGCTGGGAAAATGAAGGCAGTCCGAGTTTCCCGAGTCTGGCAGTAAACTCAAAAGAAAACGCTTTTGCAGTCCACTTTCTGTCTGCATGAAATGAGGTATCACCCCACCAGCACACTCCCACCGGTGAATTCCCGCAAAATACTTGTCGGCGGAAGGTGGCGATTGAGCAGTTCCTGATCGATCGGCACGACAGCTTTCAACAACACCCGTAACCGCGCCACTTCGCTTTGCACCTCCGGGTCATTCGCCCCCGCGAGCGCTTTTTCGGCGAGCGGCTTCAACGCGTTCAATTCAAACGGCTGGGTCGAGTTGAACATCTCGTCCGCCTCTTCCTGGAAGGGAAAGATGTTCCGCAACTCCCCGAGCCGCACCGATGCCCAGCGTGTCAGCGTGTCATTGGCCGAATAGCCGCGCGCTCTGAGGTCACGCACCATACGCCGCAAAAGTCGCAAATCGGTGGTCGAGGCCCTGTTCAGATAGTCGAAGTTGGGGTGGGTCAGCGCCGAGACGTACACCTTGAATGTCGCTGCCTTGGTTACATGCGGTGTCAGTTTCGGGTTCAGACCGTGAATCCCTTCGACGATCAGGATGCTCTGAGGGTCGAAGGTGACCGGGGGTCCGGGAAGGCGCTTGTGGGTTTTGAAACTAAGCCGCGGCAACCGGACCGTCTCGCCGGAGATGAGACGGAGCACGTGTTCGTTGAACAGCTCGACGTCGAGCGCCTCGAGCGCTTCATAGTTGTACCCGCCATCCTCCGAATGAGGTACTCGTTTCCGCGGCAGGTAATAATTGTCCAGTCCGAGGGCATAGGGCTTCAGGCCGAGCAAGCGCAGGTGGGTCGCCAGCCGCATCGAAAAGCTCGTTTTTCCCGAGGAGGAAGGGCCGCTGATCAGAACGACCATTGGACGGGGTTTCGTGCCAACAATTCTGTCCGCAATGTTGGCGATGCTCCGTTCGTGCTGCGCCTCGCTGACCTGGATCAGGTCTTCAAGGCCACCGTTGCGAATGCGTTCGTTCACCTGGCTGACGTAATTTGCCCCGTGAACTTTTCCCCACTGTTCGCCTACGTAGAAGGTGCGGAAAAGGGTGGGACGTTCACGGTAAGGTTTGAGCTCTTTCGTTCCGTTGGGAGGCATGCGCAGCAAAACCCCGGGAGGGTAGTGGACGAGATCCCAGGTGCCGATGGCTCCGGTGCGGTCGAGGGGCATTCCCTTGAACGCATGAAGGTTTTTTCCAATGCGGAAAACGGGGGGGAGTGTGCCTGGGTAGTCGTTCAACCAGGCCCACGCCCGTGTGTGGCCGCATTTCTTGATTTGAGCGAGGGCTGCCGCACGATGGACATTGGCAGGTTTGATCGGTTTGTTCGCCGCGATCATTTTCGCCATCTCTTCTTTGATCCGTTTGACTTCCGCGGGCAGGACGGATTTGTCGCCCAGAAGCTGAATGAAGAAACCGTCGCCAACGCTGTATGAAAGGCGAACATCCCAACGTTTTTCGGTTGCTTCGAGGAGGAGGATCAACAGCGTGCGCAACTCCCTGCGGTGACGTTCCTGAACGTTCGTGTCAAAGAGCCGGGCGGCGACATTACTCATGATTCCCCCTGGATGCGAAAAGAACAGCAGAATTTCAGTCAGGGACACTGAACGGCATCAGCGGCCTTTGAATTCCGGTTTGCGTTTTTCGAGGAACGCCCGGGTGCCTTCGGAAGCATCTTCGCTGGCAAAGGTTAATCCGAAGAGATCTGCCTCCATGCGCAGACCGTCGTGCAGAGACACGGCGAGTCCACGATACACCGCTTCCTTGGTGTTGCTCACGGCGACGGGGCCCTGGGCGAGAATCGTCGACGCCATTTCTTTCGCCGCGTCAATCAGCGATTCAGCCGAAACGACACGGTTCGCGAGCCCGATGCGGTAGGCTTCCTCTGCAGAGACGTTGTTGCCGGTGAGCAGGATTTCCAACGCATGACCGGTTCCAACGAGGCGAGGGAGCCGTTGTGTGCCGCCAAACCCGGCGATCACGCCGAGCTTCACTTCGGGTTGACCGAATACGGCCAATTCCGAAGCGATCCGGAAGGTACAGGCCAGGGCGACTTCACAGCCACCGCCGAGAGCGTACCCGTTGACAGCGGCGATCACCGGCTGTGGCAGATTCTCGATCTTGTTCAGCAGGGCCTGGCCATAAAGCGAATAGGCTTGAGCCGCAGGGACGTCCAGGCTGTTCAGCTCGGAAATGTCCGCGCCTGCGATGAACGCCTTTCCGGCGCCCGTGAGAATGACAACTCTGATATCAGACCGCTCGGCGATCTCGTCGAATACCATGTGCATCTCCTCAAGGAGGGAGCGTGCAAGCGCGTTGACCTTGGGGTTGTCAAGGGTGACGACAGCGATTCCCTCGGATACATCCAGGTGAAGCTTTTTGTAACTCATGACTGGAGCCTCCCTGCTCGGTGTTAAACGATGAGAAAAATGGGGCACACTGTGCCGGGGAAGGAATATGGCAACAGGATGGGGTCAACGCCAGCGCTTGAACTCGCCGACAGATGTCAAGATGACTATCCTCCCGTTGTGGGATGAAAGTCTGGCGCAAGAAATCAGATGCTTGTACTTTTGCGCAAACCCTTTACAAAGGGGTACGTCAGGGGGAATACATGCCGGAAACGATCCTCATTGTCGATGATGAAGAAAACCTTCGGAAACTGGTCACTCACTTTCTCGAGCGCGAAGGGTACCGGGTTATTGACGCGATGGATGCGCTGGAGGCGATCCGCATCGTGGAACACGAGAAACCTGACCTGATAATCCTGGACGTATCGATGCCGGATATGAGCGGGTTTCAGCTTGCGGCCATGCTCCGGGAACATCCGACCACCCGCCGCTCTCCGGTGCTGTTCCTTTCCGCCCGAAAGGAGATCGAGGACAAGCTGCTCGCGTTCACTCTGGGTGCGGTGGACTACATTCAGAAACCCTTCGACGGAGAAGAACTCGCAGCGAGGGTGAACGCTCACCTGCGCGAACGAAGGGAAGAGAAAGAGGAGCAGGAGTCGGTCCGTATCGAAACGGTTTCCCAGCTGATGATTACCCTCGGGCATTATATCAACAATTCACTGATGGCGATGTTGGGTCACGCACAGATTACAAACAGCGACAACCCGGAACAAGTGGAGGAGTTTCGCCGTTCGGTCGTTCGTAGCAGCGAACGGATCCGCACCGTGGTGGAACTCCTGCGCGAGATGGTTGAGCGAAAGGAGCTGGCGACAACCAATTACGCCGGAGTCAACTACACGATGTTCGACATCCAGAAGGAATTGGATCGCCGCATGGAAGAGGTGAACAGGAAATTAGAAACGAAGGGGGAGAGTCAGTCGAATAAGCCGTAGCTCCGGCACTGCTTCGGGCGCCTACCAACAAGTTCAGCCTGGCACGTTAAACCTCTCCAGGCAGACATTCGACCTCGCAGGACATTGATGAAACGTAAACCTGCCACGTTTCCAGCCGTTCAGAGCATTGCGGGTACCGGTATGACAACTGTCAGGCGGGATTGCCCTCAAGAGCGGCGATGAATTCCTCCCGGACCCAAGTCTCTTTTTCCGTTGCGCAGGCTTTGCGCAATGCGTTTTTCGCGGAACCTGTTCCGATTTCACCCAGCGCCCAGGCGGCGTGCGCCCGGATCCATTCCTCAGGATCCTGAAGCACATTCTTCAGCGGTACGACGGCTTCGTCTGAACCCCAGTTTCCCAGCGCGACAGCCACATTGCGCAGGAATCCTTTCCGTTTCGTCCGCATCACAGCCGTCCCGCGAAACCGCGCCTTGAACCCCTCATCGTCCAACATGATCAGGTCGAGCAGCTTTGGTGCAAATCGGTCCGGGGCAGATGTCTGAAGATGGCACTCTTCCGTGGGTTTGAGCATTCGAGCGTTGTACGGGCACACATCCTGGCAGGTGTCGCATCCGAACACACGATTGTCGATCGCACGCCGCAGTTTCCGCGGAATCGGCCCGCGATGTTCGATGGTCAGATAGCTGATGCACAACCGGGCATCCACGGACCACTCGGTATCGAGCGCGCCGGTGGGGCAGGCATCGCCGCAGCGGTGGCATTCCCCGCAACCGAAGGTCATTCCTGTGGAACTATCAGGCGGGAGTTCGATGTTCAGGAGCAATTCGCCGAGGAAAAAACGCGAACCGAGATGGCGGTTGATCAGCAGCGTATGCTTTCCAATGAATCCCGTCCCCGCGTCAGCGGCAATCGGCCGTTCCATCAGGGCTCCTGTATCGACGCAAGCCTTGTAAGCTGTCTCGTTCCCGGTCATTCTTGCGGCGGTTTCACCGAGTGACCGAAGCCGTTCGGTCAGCAAATCGTGATAGTCGAGACCCCAGGCGTATTGCGCGAATCGCCCTCGCGATGGATCCTGCAGCAGTTCGATCGGGACGTGTTGGAAATGGTTCATCCCCGCGGTGAGCAGGGAGCGACCTTCGGGCCAGAAGAGGCGGGGGTCCGCCCGCCGTTCCGGATCGCGGGCGAGCCAGTTCATACTGCCGTGTTTGCCAGCACGCAACCAGGGCTCGAGCTGATCCGCGTGCGCAGGAGGTTGATAACGGGCAATTCGTGCGAAGGAGAATCCGAGTTTCAACGCCTCCTGCTTCAGCTCTCGTGCGATGTTTTCGGGAGAGGTTGCTTGTTGGCTGGATGCGCTCATTTCAGGTGTGGAGCGCCTTGTCGTGATGGCCGAGAATCTCGATGGCGATGGGTTTTGTGTTACCGAGGGCGCCGATCAACCGGTTCAGTCCCCGCACCAGCAACAACCCGAGCGCAAGTCCGGCGATCGCCCCGACAGCCGCGCCTCCGTTCGGGTCGGCGGAGTTTTGCATCCCGATCAGCGTTCCGCCGATCGTGGCGGTGACAGGCAGGCCGAAAAGGATCAGCGCAGCGGTGATGCGTATCCCCTCGCCCTGGGAGAGACTGACAATATCCCCGGGCACGGCACCAGCCCGGTTGATCGCTTCAACCGTTGTATCACGGCCGTCAGTGGGAAAGCAGAGGGATTTTGATCCACAGGCTTCGCAGACAATGCTGCTCTGGGGGCGGACTCGAATTATTTCGCTTTCTGCGGAAACGACTACTCCAACTTCAGAAGAAGGAGCAGAGGGCTTGCCGAATCGAGGTTTGTTCATCATCTTGCATGCAGTTGGTTGCGACCGTTTGTGGAACGATAATAATGTGAATTCCACTTGTTCCGGCGCATCGCTTTTCCCCTTGAGCGTCCGTGGACGAGCACGTCTCAAGCGGTGCGCTAAGGTTAAGGTAGGTCGCGTGGACACGTGATACAAAGAGCGGCAAAGCGGAGGGTCTCGCCTCTCGTTTTTGCCGCGACAAAAACCCGGCGAGGCAGGATTTGCGACGGATAGCCACGGAAGAACTGCAACCGGGAATGGTCCTCGGACGCTCCCTCTTTTCAGATGCGAATACTCTGGCACTCGCAGGAGGGCAAGTGCTGGATCAGCGCTACATCAGCCTTATCGTTGAACACGGATACAATTACACTCTGATCGAGGACGAGGGTTTCGAGGACATCACGGCCTCCGACGCTCTGACCGAGACCACCCGAATGCTGGCGGAATCGGCAATGAACCAGGGCGTGGCCAAGCTCGCGGCCGCAATTAAAATGAAGAAGGAAGCCGGTCCGATCACGAAAGAACTCCTCGAAGCCAACCCGGATGTCTTCAACATTCCAAACGTGGAAGCGATGTCTCGCGCCGTCTCCTCCATCGTCAGGGATATCATCGACCGGAACGTGGGACTCGTCGATGTGTTCGCGCAGGTAGCGAGAGCCACCTACATCTACCGCCATGCAGTCAACGTGGCGGCACTGTCCGTACTGATCGGTCGTCAGTTCGGTTACACAAGCCGTCAGCTTCGCGAACTCGGTCTCGGAGCGCTGCTTCACGATTTCGGCAAGGTTTGCCTTGGCGAGAACATGGGCGTACCGAAGAGCCAGATCAAGGGAGATGACCTCGAACGATTCAAGGAACACCCGACGTTCGGCGCCATCCTGGTCCAGAACACCGACCCCACTCTCCAGGGAGAGCGGCTTGCGATTCTGCATCACCACGAGTGGCAGAACGGACAGGGGTATCCCCAGAACCTGAAAGGGGACAATCAACCGCCAACCCGTGCGGGAGAGCGCAGCGGTGCGATGGTTCACCGATACGCGGAGATCATATCCGTTGCCGAATCCTACGATAACCTTGTGAATGGCAACGGCGAATTACCTCGCCCGTTGAATCCAGCTGACACCCTGGGAATGATCCTCTCCTTCAGCCACAAACGATTCAACCAGGCGGTGTGCCACGCTTTCAGCCAGATTGTTTCCCTGTATCCGACCGGATCGATGGTGCAGATTCGCAAGAGTAGCGCATTCGGGCTTGAGGGGTATTACGCTGTTGTCAAAGAGCAGGGACAGGATCCCGCCCATCCCATCCTCATTCTCTACGCCGATCCCGACGGCAACCGGGTAAAACCGAAAACCTTCGACTTCAGCCAGGACCGTGAACTCTCCCTGAAGCTGATGATTTGAATTTGCATTCCCGCGAGTAACCATCTTGTTCGAAAGTTCGTCCTATCCGAGTAGCCGGAGGTGGAGTCCGTCCAAATCACTGGTTTGGAAAGAGGCCGTTCTCATGAGTTTCACATCCCTGCGCTTGATTTTTGGAAACTTTCGCAGGAACCTGATGGCAAACCTGCTGAATCTCACCGGCCTCGCCGTGGGATTGGCTTGCACGATAGTGATCGGCCTCTACGTTCATCAGGAACTCAACTACGATCGTCACTGGAGCCATGCAGACCGGCTCTACCGCGTGGTCGTTACAGCACGTATCAGCGGAGCTGACGAGATTGTGTTCCCAACCGCTTCCGCACCCGTTGCGCCGACAATGGCACGGGACATTGACGCTATCGACAAATGGTGCAGGCTCTGGATCATCAACCGCCCGGAACCTGTCCACAGAAACGAAATTTCATTCCTCGAAGAAAACGTCACCTGGGCGGACTCCACCGTCTTCGATCTTCTCGATCTCAAGCTGATTCAGGGAGATGCAGGCACTGCACTGACACGCACACAGACAGCAGTGATCGATGTGGAAACGGCCAAACGGTATTTTCCCGGCGAGGATCCCGTCGGCAAAGAGATTGTTTTTAACAATCGCTATGCCTACACCGTGACAGGCGTTTACACCTGGATCGACAAACCGACTCATTTCCCCCATCCACCAATCATCGCCAGCTTTGTCAGCCTGGGATTGGATGACAACAGCACCTTCCTGTCGAACAACAGCCGTGTTACCCTGTTTCTGTTGAAACCCGGAATAGATCCGAAGGATGTCGACCGGGCAATGGAGGAGGCGGTAAAGCGTCACGACGGCGAGTCGCTGGCGACGATCGGGGCCACCTACGTTCCCTGGCTTCAATCCGTTACGGAAGCCCATCTGGACAACAGCTTCACATTCAACTATGCGGAGACAGGAAACAGGCAGTCGGTCATGCAGTTCATCGCCATTGCACTCTTTATCCTTGTTGTCGCAAGCCTCAACTATGTCAACCTTTCGACCGCCGTCGGTGCAGGACGGGCGAAGCAGGTGGGCGTCAGCAGAACGTTTGGCGCTACACGGGGGCGGCTGATCCGTCAGTTTCTGACAGAGTCGGTGCTGCTTGCAATTATCGCGCTGATGATCGCCCTGCTTCTTGTAAAACTTGCACTTCCCGCGTTCTCGGAGCTTGCGGGACGCGGACTTCAACTGGATCTGTCTGGGAATCCGCAGTATATCCCGCTGCTACTTGCCGTGGCGGTTGTGGTCGGATTGCTGGCCGGAGTGTATCCGGCGTTTTTCCTCTCCTCCTGGAAGCCGGTGCAAGTGCTGAAAGGTGATCTTCGCAGTGGTGCGAAGGGAGGGAGAATCCGTTCGATTCTGGTGGTCACTCAGTTTGCGATCTCGGCCACGTTGATCATCGGTGCCCTGGTAATACAACGTCAAACCAGTTACCTGCGCCATCGGGACATCGGATTCGATCGCGATCATGTGCTGGTCCTCCGCATCGTCGACGACGATCTGCGGGAAAGGTCGGAAACACTCCGGCATGAGCTTTTGAAGATTCCCGGTGTCCTGAAAGCCGCAGCAACGAGTTCCGTACCAACGATGTCGCAGGGCGACAATGTCTATCATATCCCGTCGCGTTCGAGTGGAGAAACGGATGTCTGGATGCAGACGATGTATATCGGGCACGACTTCCTGGCGACGCTCGAGATACCGATTGCCGAAGGGCGAAATTATAGCCCGGAGATGGCTACGGACAGCTCAGCTTACCTGCTGAATGAAGCGGCGGTCAAGATGCTCGGATGGCAGGGGGATGTGATCGGCAAGGAGATCGATACGTACACCGATGTTGATGCCAAGTCGTTTGAAAAAGGATATGTCGTCGGCGTGGTCAAGGACTTCAATTTCAAATCCCTTCACAGCGTGATCGAACCGTTGATTTTCCGATTTACCGACTTCAATCTGTTCCTGGTGCTCCGCCTCTCTCCGGAAGATATCCCCAATATCGTGGCGGGAATCAAGGACACCTGGCGCACGCTCGCGCCGACCGTTCCCCTCGATTATACCTTTCTCGACGATTCCTACGATCAACACTATCGTTCGGAGATACGTTTGGGAGGACTGTTCCGTGCGTTCACCGTCCTGGCGATCTTTATCGCCTCCCTCGGCTTGTTTGCTCTTGCTGCTTTTGCGGCACAGCAGCGCACGAAAGAGATCGGCGTGCGCAAGGTGATGGGTGCGACACCACAGAATATCATCCAACTTCTTGTGACTGAATTTGTCAAACTGGTCGCGATCGCGAACCTGGTCGCGTGGCCTGTCGCCGGATGGCTGATGCATCGCTGGCTGGAAAACTTCCCTTACCGTGTCGATCTTGGGATCTGGGTTTTTGCAGCCACAGGCGGGATTTCGCTGCTCGTTGCACTGGCTACAGTGTCTCTGCAGGCTCTTCGTGCCGCATTAATCAATCCTGCACGTGCGCTTCGTTACGAATAACGGCTCGAGACGAGATCAAAAGTGACAGTTACTATTGGAAAAACCCAATAGTAACTGTCACTTTTGATTAATACTTATTATTCAACAACCTAAGAGCGTTGGCGATGACCAGTAGCGACGTTCCCATGTCCGCTGCGATCGCCATCCACAGTGTGGCGAGGTCGAAGGCCGCGAGGACGAGGAAAAGAACTTTGACCCCGATGGCGAAAATAATATTGGTTCGGATGATCCCGAGGCTCCGCCGCGAATGGCGAATCAACCAGGGTAGATGACCCAGATCTTCGCCCATCAGGGCGATATCGGCGACCTCCATCGCAGCGTCCGACCCCATCGTGCCCATCGCCACGCTGACCGTTGAGCGGGCGAGTGCGGGCGCATCGTTGATTCCATCCCCGACCATCGCCACCGGCCCCAGCGTTTGTATGAGCGTTTCCACGGCACGGAGTTTCTCCTCCGGCAGCAATGATGACTTCACCTCATGGATGCCCACTCGATCGGCAATACGTGCAGCCGCTTCCGGATGGTCCCCGGTCAACATGACGATATGTTGGATTCCAAGGCTCTTGAGTTGCCGGATGACCTCGGGAGCCTCGTCACGGGGTTCGTCGGCGAGGGCAAACAGGAGCAGCGGTTTCTCCCGATCGAAAAGAACGATGGCTGTGGCGCCCTGGGAATGAAACGTTTTGAATTCAGCCTCGACACGTTCTTCCGGCCGTCTCAATTGCGCGTAAAGCCGTTCGCCGCCGATCCAGTATTCGCGATCATTCACCCACCCGTGAACCCCGGTGCTGTTCAGTTCCTCCATGTTTTTCACTGTAGCGGGAGCGATGTTTTGCTTTTCGACGAAGGACACGACGGCACGCGCGAGCGTGTGCCGGCTCCTTGATTCAAGTGCAGCGGCGATGGCAAGCAGCTTGCTGGAATCTTCACCGACGAGGGATCGAGCGGCGATCACCGCCGGTTCGCCACGGGTCAACGTTCCTGTTTTATCAAAGGCAAAGGTCCTGATTTTTCCAGGCAATTCAAGAAAAATTCCGCCTTTCATCAAAATGCCGGCTCGGCTTGAAGCGGTAAGTCCGGCGATCACGCTGACTGGAGTGGAAATCACGAGAGCACAGGGGCAAGCGATCACCAAAAGAACGAGAGCGCGGTACGCCCAGACGCTAACCACGCCACCGGCGAATAATGGACCGAGAAGTGCAACCGCCGCTGCCAGCGTGAATATCGAGGGAGTGTAGTAGCGTGAAAAGGTTTCCACCCACCGTTCGCTGGACGCGCGGCGTGAACGCGCCTTCTCGACGAGACGGATGATGTGGGCGAAGGTTGTGTCGCTTGATTTCTTTGTTGTCCGAATCTCGAGAGCTCCGCGCCCGTTGATCGTCCCGGCATAGACGGTGTCGCCCGGTGACACGTCGGTCGGTATGGATTCTCCGGTGATCGGCGCGGTGTTGATCGCCGACCTTCCCTGCAGAATCACTCCATCAAGGGCAATCCGTTCACCGGGAGCGATTCTGAGCACACCGCCAACCTCAACGTGATCCACCGCAACTTCACGCACCCCGTCCGGTGTAACGACACGCGCCGTCCGGGGAGCTTCCTCGAGCAGCGTCTCGACAGAACGGCGTGCCCGTTCCACACTCCAGCTCTCCAGAAGCAAAGCAAACGCAAAGAGCACCGCCACCGAAGCCGCCTCGAACCATTCACCGAGCAGCATCGCCCCGATCACCGCAAGGGTCATCAACAGGTTCATGTCCGGGCGAGCCCGCCGCAATGAGAGCCATGCCTTCGGAAGCAGGTACCAGAGTCCGAGGATGGATGCGGCGGCGTAGGACATCAGTGAAACAAACGGAATCGGGCGTGCAGATGCGAGAGCGCCGCCAAATCCCACCCGGAATGCGTGTACAAAGAACGACGTGGCGATCAATAACCCGCCAGCGGCGCACAAAATCGCCCTCCCCCGGCGGGTCCAGAACCCTTCGTTCGCCTGTTGCGCAAGAGCTTCCGCCCAGGGAACGGCGTGCATGCCGGTGGAAGAGACAACCTCTCGGATCGCCGATTCTTTTGGACCTCCTTCGGGAACCGAAACAGTCAACCTGGCACGCATCAGATCAAACGAAAGGTTGGATTCGTCGCCCACCAACGGCAGGAGCGCATCCTTCAGCAGGCGCACTTCATCCGCGCAATCCATCTCTGCGATGCGGTAGGCGTAGGTTCGTGTCATCCGTGGGCCTTCGTGAACACTCGTAGTTCCACGTTAAGATCATGGAAGGCCGGGAATAAAGAGGGAAGCCTTCACGATGGAAATTGCCGGAGCAAATGTTCGGCAGGGTGTGCCGGTTTCGCGGCAGAGGATGCCTGAAAACGAGGCCGAGTATCAAGGGTTACTCATTTAATAACAAACAGATAGTAAAGGCATACAGGTTGCAATTCCATGCCGTAACGGTTTTCCCCTGACCGCGGATCGAAGACGGAGTTTCGGTATGAAATTTACTTCTTACGCCACCCGGCTGGATGGACGAACCGCCTACGTGCTGGGCGGCAAGGCTCTCGACGTGGACCTCGAGGGAGGTCTCGAGGAAGTCCTGGAATCGCTGATCAAAGCGGGTGCGCGTCGTATCGTCCTGACCCTGGGAACGATGACGTTTTTCCATTACACCCTGCTCGCCGCTCTGTTGGCGACCCAGCGGAGGCTTGCGTCCGTGGGTGGCGACCTGATCCTCGCGCGGGTACCCTGGTGGGTGGAAAACACGCTTGAAAATCTCGGTCTTCTTCACAGGTTTGCGGTTGTTCCCGATGCGAGTACGGTGGAGCGTGCGGAGCAGATGCGCGTCGATTTGAACGCCCCGCGCCGCGACGCTATCGGATAAGTGGTAGATCATCGTTAGTGGGTGGCGCCGGGCGCGACGGAGTGTCCGGTGCTGAAGACCTGATTAAAAAAAGCCCATGCATTCCGCACGGCTGGCGGAGTGAATGGGCTTTTTCCTGTGCGGATTCGTTCAGGATGAAATAATGCTTCGCAGAGCTTCTTCCAAAAGGTCGAGCTCGTTGGGGATGCCCACAGTGATGCGAACGGTGTTGGGCAAGTGGAAAGGAACCATCGGACGAGCGATGATTCCCCGCTTCAGCAATTCTTCGGAAAACCACACCGCCCGTTCGGCGTTATCAAAGACCACCAGGACAAAATTCGCGATACTCCGCGTATGATGCAGAGCCAACTCATCGAGAAGCGCATTCAGGCGTTTCATCCCCTCGCGGTTCGTCCGCAGGGTACGCTTCAGGAACTCGACATCCTCGATCGCTCCCATTCCCGCACATTCCGCCGTCCATGAAGGTTCGAAGGGGAGTTTCACTTTCAGCACATTGCCGATCACTTCGGGGTGTCCCACTCCGTAGCCGATCCTGCTTCCGGCGAGACCGTAGATCTTCGAGAACGTCCGCAGGGTGATCACCTGGTCATGACGGTCCTCGAGGCTGTCGGGGTACTCATCCCAGAGATCGCGGGCGTATTCGAAATAGGCCTCGTCCATCATCACCAGGATTTCATCCGGGAGAGCATCCAGAAAATCATGCCACTCGCTTCGTGAAATCGCCGTGCCGGTGGGGTTGTTGGGGTTGGCGATGTAAATCAGCTTCGTTGCGGGTGTGACAGCCGCGAGCATGGCATCGAGATCGTAGGTGAAATCTGCTCTCAGAGGAACCGTTTTCAGGGAAAGGTTCATCGCAGAGGCGATCACATAGAATCCGATGAACGTCCCCTCAGCGGTGATCGCTTCGTCGCTGGGCTGCAGGTAGGTGCGAAGAGTGTGCAGTATGACTCCTTCGCTCCCTGCACCGACAATCACGTTGTCAAGATCCACCGAGAGGTACTTTGCGAGAGCGGTGCGCAGGGTGAGGCCGGCGCGGGGATAGATCGCCACCTCGGTGGCAGCCTGCTGGGCGCGTTTGACCGCAAGCGGAGACGGTCCCAGTGGATTTTCGTTGCTGGCAAGTTTGATGATGCGTTCAAGTCCGGTGAGTTCACGGATTTCGGCAATGGATTGGCCCGGTTGGTACGGGATCAGGTTGAGGACATGCTTCGGTGGTGTCGGCGGTCGCATGATTGTGGCCGGTCGCGAATCGTTTGTGTTTTCAAGAATCAACGCTTTTAAAAAGTACCCAGTGCCCCAGTTTCCTGCAACCACAAGCGAGAGGCTGCTGTCGAGTGTTACCTGTTGATAATAATAAAGAAAAGCGGAACTTTCCTTTTGGAAAGCTCCGCGCAAGGGTAGCTGCCTGAAGCGGTCACTGGTCCAGAGGGCGACCGCAATAAATGCCAAGGGCTTCCGCCGTACGAACAAGCTGGCCATCGGGATCCACGAACTTCTGTTTGCCGATTGCATCGACGATCGGAACATCCAGCACGTCGTTCCCACGGAGTGCAACCATCTGTCCGAATTTCTTGTCGGCGACAAGTTCCATTGCGTGCATGCCGAAGCGGGTTCCCAGCATCCGGTCAATAGTTGTTGGGGTACCGCCGCGCTGCAGGTGGCCGAGAATGATGTGGCGGACGTCCACGCCGAGCCGTTTCGACACCATCCCGGCGAACCACGTCCCCGGTGTGTCGCTCTTGCGGCGGCGATTCACGTTTTCCTCCGGGTGGGGGAGGGGTTTTGCTGCTTCCGACACGACGGCGATGGAGAAGGTGCTGCCACGCGCATAACGACTCTTGATAAACTTCAGCGCTTCGTCCAGATCGTAGGGAATTTCCGGAATCAGGATCAGATCGGCTCCGCCCGAGATTCCCGCCTCCAGCGCGATCCAGCCCGCGTCACGACCCATTACCTCAAGCACCATCGTCCGTCGATGGGATTCAGCGGTGGAGTGCAAACGGTCGAGCGCTTCCGTGGCTACGGTGACTGCGGTGTTGAAACCGAATGTCACGTCCGTGGCGAGGAGATCGTTGTCGATGGTCTTCGGAACCCCGACAACGGGCATCCCTTTCTCGAAGAAACGCTGGGCGATGCTCATCGTGCCGTCACCGCCGATGGCGATCAGGGCGTCGAGAGAGAGCGCCTCAAAATTCTCCATGCACTTGTCGGACAAATCCACTGTGCGGACCGACCCATCCGGCTCTTTCAGATCGTATTCAAAGGGATTGCCGCGGTTGGTGGTTCCCAGAATCGTGCCGCCTTTCGGCAGGATTCCTCGGACGGCTTTCCTGTCGAGCTGGGTAATTCTGCGGGTGTTGATCAGTCCTTCAAAGCCGTCTTCGATTCCAATGACCTCTACGTTGTAACGGTTCAACGCAGTTTTAACCACAGCCCGGATGACGGCATTCAGGCCCGGCGCATCTCCGCCACCTGTCGTTACGGCGACACGTTTAACGCTCATGAGTCCAGCCTCAAATGATGAAAAGGTCTGCAAGGGGTGAAAATCCGGAACCGTCGACCCCCGGCGTTCCGGTCACGCCAAACGTACAAGAAAATGTCTCAAAATCAAAAGGGAGCGACCTTCCTTAGTGAAGTTTCCAAGCACGTTCAGAGGGATGCGCGGGTGTTCTCTCTGTGTGCATCTTCATGGGTGGCAAGAGGATGACGACAACGGGGTGAACGCTTTGCTCAGAAGGTGGAAAATACCTCCGGGAGGAATCCTGGCCCTGATTTTCATGACGGGGTTCAGCGGCTGCATGAATACCCGCCCGGTCGTCTCGGCAAATGCGGGTGAAGGACTTCGGCTGCACGCTATCACCATTCGGACGCAGGGAGGTCTTTCCGCATCTGATGTGGAAAGGGAGATTTTGTTGCATCGGGGGGATGTAGTCGATACATCCCTTGTCAATGCTGCGCGCGATTCACTAAAAAACCGCCTGAATCGCCACGCGGGATATCCCTTTGCACACCTGCTCCGCTGGGAGTTGGTTCCGCACGGGAATCGGTCCGTCGATCTGGAAGTGCTGGTGGACTCCGGCCCACTTGCCATTGTGGATACTCTCCAGATTACAGGACTTCCCCCCGCGTACGCGGGGGATATCCGACCTCTCCTGAAAACCGCAGCCGGAGCGCCGTTCGATCCAGCACTGTGGGAGAACGATCTCGAACTCGTGCAAACAAACCTTCTCGAGCGCGGACACCCTTTCGCAAAGGTGATGACTTCGCCGCTGACGATACGTGATCGCGGAGATACAGTGGGTGTCATCGCGGGCATGGAGGTCGTGCCGGGGAGACGGGTGTCGCTGGACCATGTGGAGATTGCCGGTCTGAAACGGACGAATGTACGCCTCGCTGCGCGAGCCGCCCACATTTCTCCAGGGACACCTTTTCATCCGGAACGGCTGAAGGCGGCTCGGCGCAGGTTGCTCACAACCGGATGGTTCAGTGACGTGTCGGACGCCGAGCTGCTCCGTGACAGCGACGGACGCTACGGTATTCTCTATCGAGTGGAGGAAGGGGCCGCCGGGTCGGTTTCCGGTGTGGTCGGACTGGCACAGCAGGGTGAATCAGGGCTTTCCGGTGCGTTGGACGTTTCCCTGATCAATATCCTTGGCACGGGACGGTCGGCGGAGATTTCATGGCGGCGTGACAGTCCCCAATGGATCTCGTTTCATGTCGCCTATGGAGAGCCCTTTCTATTCGGAGGTCCTTTCTCTTTTCGATTTGAGCTGTCGCAGGAGGCCGCGGAGTCGTCCTGGGTAGCGCTCGATGCGGCGGCGGATCTGGGATTGGATGTCGGCACGGGCTGGAAAGTGATCGGCGGGATCACGGGGCGTGACGTCAACGCCGATAGCCTCGCCCCGGCAGCGGACAGCCTCAGCTACACCCTGGTTTCCCTGCGTGCGGCTGTGGAATTCGACTCACGGGATCGTCCCTGGAATCCTTCCATGGGAGGTTATTACCGTGCAGGTGCCGAACGAGGGTGGAGTATCGGTGGAAATGGATTCGCATGGATCAACCGAACGACTGTGGACATCGAACAATCGCTGCCGGTATATCCTGGATGGGTGGGATTCGCCGGATTGCATGGCGTGGAAGTGCGTACGGACGATGGCACTCCCCCACTCGCGGAATGGGAGAGGTTCGGGGGAGCCGCCTCTTTGCGGGGATACGCAGAACGAAGCCTGCTCGCACCCCGCGCCGGATGGCTCAACCTGGAGATGAGACGGATTCTCGGGGGGGACAACCGAATTTTCGCGCTTTTTGATGTGGGAGTTCTCGATGGCGCGGGAAACAGCGCGGAATGGAAAACCTCCTGGGGACTGGGCGTTCAGACAGGGGCGGGAATCGGCGCGATACAGGTGGCGGTGGCTGTTCCGGCAGGGGAAGGATTCTCCGCTGCAACGGTGCATCTGATCGCCCGGACAACGTTTTAGGCGGTCGTATATCTCCCACCGGACACCGTGCGCCTCTCCGTTCCCTTCACGACCATCTTGCCATTTCCGTATCTTTGCGCTTCAGTAGACGCAACGAGTGAGGGTTGCATGCAGAAAACGGTCAAAGGCCGGGTGTGGAAGTACGGTGATGACGTCAATACGGATGTCATTTTTCCCGGCAAGTACACCTATACGATCAACGATCCCGAAGAGATGGCCGAACATGCCATGGAGGATCTTGATCCGGAGTTTGCGAAGAACGTTCGGCCGGGAGATGTCATTATCGGCGGGAAAAACTTCGGGATGGGCTCCTCGCGTGAACAGGCGGCAACCTGCCTGAAAGTGAACGGCGTCGGGGCGATCATCGCAAAGAGCTTCAGCCGCATTTACTTCCGCAATGGGGTTAACACCGGCCTTCCGTTGATCACCTCGTCCAGGGTTCAGGAGGTGTTCGAGCATGGAGACGAGATCGAAATCGATTTCGAAAAGGGTGTGATTCGGGGCAAGAAACAGGAGATCAAATTTCCCCCGTTCAGTGAATTCGTCTTCGGCATCATGGACGCAGGCGGTCTGATCCCGTACACGAGAAAGAGACTGGGGATCGACAAGTAATGTGTTCAGCCATCGAATTTTTTACGAGCGCCGGAATCCTTTTCTGCCCGGCGCTTTTTCACTCCTGGTCCGGAAGGCCTACCTTGATCACGGCATCAATGGAGGTGGCATGAAACCGACGATCACGGAACTTGCCCTGACCCTCGGCACCTGGGGCGCGACTCCACCGGATGAAGAGGTGCAGCGTCGAGTGGTGGAACAACTGGCGGGGTGGGCGGCGCGGACGAGAATAATCCTGCGGGTTGAAGTGTACATGGACGCCCCCCAGGATCGAAACGCATTGCACGCCCTGGTGGAACACTCTCGAAAGAGCGAGAACGTCATTCCGATTGCAAGGCTGGAACCGAGAACGGATCGTTGGCGGTATTTGCGCGAAGCTGGAGTGAAAGAGGCGGTGTTCGAGGTGCCGGTG
Organism: bacterium; assembly: GCA_043801585.1. Classification (GTDB taxonomy): domain Bacteria; phylum Electryoneota; class Electryoneia; order Electryoneales; family Electryoneaceae; genus JAZDLX01. The sequence continues at coordinate 33,630 of JAZDLX010000179.1, forward strand.
GGCGAGAAAGCGGCAGCGGCACGTTTCACACCGCATGGCGCCCTGAGGAGTCCCGGTTTCGCAGCCGAGGCGGTCCGTGACGCTGCTCTGTCCGGAATCGTTCCTGAAATTGCACTGGTTGACATCTGCCGGGCAAACGACGAAGCTGTTCAAAGCGTCATCCGTGGCGTTCAGAAGGAGTTACACCCCCGTGGTGCGGAATGCCGGTGGCGGCTGGTGGATAAGACAGGGCTTGGCTATCCCCTGCCGGGTTCGAGGCGGCCACGTTCAATGTCGGGTTGGGTTCGTTGGATGAAACGGGAGTTTGGGATCTCAAGTGCACGGGTGAATGTACAGGCGTCCGACCTGCGCGGCCTTGCTCTCGCGAACACACTCGCGGGTGTGCAGGAGGGAGCGGGGGCGGTCTCAAGTCTGTTCGGACTTGGGCACAGTTCGGGATGGGCGGCGACCGAAGTCCTGCTTCTCCATCTGTGGAGGAAGATGGCGGGTATCGATGAGCTTCTCGAGTTGCAGGACGTTCTTGATGCGGAGAGGCGGCGTGATGATTATCGGCCGGTGAGTGGCCGCAGAGTATGGCAGATGCTAGGTGGCACGACTCCCGAAGATCTCTCTGCAAAACTGGATGCCCAGCTTGCAATCGATCCGAAACGGTTAACGGATCGTAAGCCCGAACCGTTGCTGACTGCTCTCTCCGGACATGCTGGTTTGCTCCACCTGTTGCACCGAAATCTCCCTGGACGACAATTCGAGAGCGACGATCCCGAATCTCTGGCGATCAGTGCCCGGTTTGAAGAACAGTTCACTTCCGGTCGCCAACAACCCGTCGCGTGGAGCGAGCTTGCGCCCAAGGTGAAGGCTTCGTCGTTATCGAAAGGGGAAGACCGCGGGGAGCCGCCAGGCCGCACTCCGACTCACGCAGACGACACGCTGGATGAAGCGGACCTGTGATTTCAAATTTGATTTACACAGCCAATGCAACTTCAATCCATCGGAGCAAAGACATCCGTTTGACTTGACAGGTAATCCATGGTGCCCTATAATTCGGTTATTGCCGAAATACCGAACAAATGGAGCAGCGCACATCATTTCGCTTTTTGACGTTAGTTCGGTGTCCGGCGAACAAAGGGAAATGTGCGGAATAAAAGGTGTTTTTTGACGTTTCAAATAATTCTGCGGGATTTCCCGGAGGAGGACTGAATGGGCATGAACGATGTCTTCAAGGCGTTGAGTGACCCGACTCGCCGGGATATCCTGCATCTGCTTCGGCGAAGGGACAGGACCGCGGGAGAGATTTCGGATGCCTTTCCCCTGGCGAAATCGACCCTGTCAGGACATTTCAACGTCCTCAAAAGTGCCGGCCTGATCGTTGCGGAGCGGCAAGGCACGAGAATCGTTTATAGCCTCAATGTCTCCGTTTTCGAGGAGGCGATGGCCACAGTCATGGATCTTTTACGGCTCGGGCGGGAGGAGAGTTCGCCGCAGGAGGGGGGGGAGTCAAAATGAACGAGAACGGAAATGTCAGTATGAAAAACGACTGGCCGGCCTGGCTGCTGATCATCTTGATGTTCGGTCTCGGAATAGCGTTGTGGTCCTCAAGTCCGGAGCAGATGCCCGTCCATTGGAATTGGAAGGGTGTGCCGGACGGTATGGGTGGAAAGTTTGAAGGGTTACTCGCCATTCCTCTGTTGACGCTCGCGATTTATCTGCTGATGGTATTTCTGCCGCGCATCGACCCGGGGCGGGCGAACTACAGACTCTTCAGCGGCCCCTATATCGTGATGCGATTGGCCATCATCGCCGTTATGGCTGCGATTTACTTTATCATGCTCGCCGCACAGCGCAAGCCGGATCTCAACATTGTTGCCTTTGTCCCCCTGCTCATCGGGATGATGTTTGTCGTGTTCGGAAACCTGATGGGGAAATTGCGCCCGAATTGGTTTGTCGGCATCCGAACGCCGTGGACACTGACTAGCAAACTCTCCTGGACGCGAACACATCGAGCCGGTGGTATCGGAATGGTTGTCCTGGGGCTGGTGCTGATGCCACTCGGTTTTCTAAAAACGGAAGCGTCGTTTTGGATTCTGATTATTGGCGTGTTCGGATGGGTGCTGTTCCTCCTTGTGTATTCCTATTTCATCTGGCGCATCGATCCCGACCGTGTTCCGCCGGCAGGCAGTGGACCGGCGGACGGAGTGTGATTCTGGAATCAATCATACGAACGCTGGCCCGAAGGGTTATCTTCCCTTCGGGCATGTTATTTCATAGGTTTAAGGGTGCAAGACCGGCTGTGATCACTGGTGTTTCCGGGGCGCTACCATCCAAAAGGAAAAGGATCCGGGGTTTTATGACCAGCCAATCAACCCACCATGATCGCATTCCTTTTCTCCAGGCAGTCGCGGAGTATCCGATTCTGCTTGCAGAGGGATCGATTATTGAAAAACTGGCGCGAGAGGGATGGCCACAGGTTCGTGGACCTGCAGCGAACGCGTCCCTGCTCTTTGACAGGGATGGCCGTGAGGCGCTGCGAGATGCTTACCGTGAATACCTCGAGGTGGGGAGAAAGGCCGGCCTGCCGTTGGTTCTTCTGACCCCCACGTGGAGAGCCAATGCGGAACGTCTGGCACGTGCCGGGTTGCCGGGGGTCATCGAGACCAACCGTGAGGCCGTAAGGCTCCTGAAGGGAATCGCTGAAGACGCCGGGGAGTATGCGAAGAACGTCTACATCGGCGGACTGATGGGATGTTACGGTGACGCGTACAGGCCCGAGGAGGCGTTGTCGGAGAGGGAAGCCTACGGATTTCATCGCGAGCAGGCGTCAGCTCTTGCGAATGCTGGAGTGGATTTTCTGATGGCCGCCACCTTGCCCGAAGCGAACGAAGCGGCGGGCATTGCCCGGGCGATGGCTGAGACTGGAGTTCCCGCTGTGCCGAGCTATGTCATCAGGCGTACGGGAGAAATGCTGGATGGCACTCCGCTGGTGAATGTCGTGCGCCGCATTGATTCAGTCTGTCAACCGTCAGTTGCCTTCCACATGGTGAATTGCGTCCACCCCGATGTTTTCACCTCAGCAATGGAAACGCAGACCCGGATCTGGCCCGAGTTGTCATCTCGCATCCTTGGTCTGCAGGCGAACACCTCTCCGCGTAGCCCCGAGGAGCTAGACGGCCTTGATCATGTCGACGGCGACGGACCCGATCCCTTCACTCAGTCGATGCTGAAAGCACAACGGAATGCCGTTCTGCGCATCCTCGGCGGGTGCTGCGGTACGAGCACAGCCCATCTGTCCGCTCTGGCAGAGGGTATCACCCTTCCTCGATTCGAGTAATTCCTTCGGGTAGCAAAGGGAAAGAAACGAAGGAGAATGCGAATAACGTCTTTAATGGTAAATAATATTGCGTTATATGTATAACAGGAATAATCTTCCATTAGACTTTCAAAGAGGTCAGTTCTTCTTCAAGTTGGCCGACCAGTTCATCAAGCCGGTGTGCCACTGCAAGGATCGTTGAAGAGTCGTTCAGATCCGCTCCTGCTCTCTCAAGAAGAATCATCGGATGGTCGCTGCCGCCGGAACGGAGCAGTTTGAGGTAGCGCTCTTTTGCATCACCGCTGTCCGTGCGAATGGCTTCGAAGATTTTCGCTGAGGCTGCGAACGACGTCGCGTATTGATAGACGTAAAAGGGGCTGTGGAAGAAATGCGGGATGCGCGCCCAGGTGACCCGATAGAGTTCATCCTCGTCGATGGCGTTACCGTAATAGTCCTCAAGCAGCTCGTTGTAAAGATTTCCAAGAACCTCCGCGGTGACCGGTTCTCCGCTTTCGACAAGACGGTGCGCTTTCAGCTCGAATTCCGCAAAGAGAGACTGAGTGTAATAGGTTCCAACAATTCCATCGATGGCGTGCTGCAAAAGTATTGCTCGTTCAAAGGGGTCACTCGTCTTGCGCAGCAGTTCGTCGAGGAGCAAAGCCTCGTTCATGGTGCTTGCCACTTCCGCGACAAAGATGGTGTACTGGGAGTAAACGAAGGGTTGAATCTCGTCCGAAAGCAGCGAGTGCATTGTGTGGCCGAGTTCGTGTGCGAGGGTGAAAACGTCGTCAAGAGTATCCTTGTAATTCAGCAGCATGTACGGATGCACCCCGTACACTCCCGCAGAATAGGCTCCACTTCGTTTTCCCTCGTTCTCGTAAACGTCGATCCAACGATCGGCGAACGCACGTTCCATTTGCGAGACGTAGTCTTTCCCCAAGGGTTCCACCGAGGAGAGAATCAATTCACGGATACTGTCATAGGGATACCGGGGTTCTTTCTCGACGAGGGTAACGAAACCGTCGTAGAGGTGGTAGGCGTCGAGAGCGAGGAATTTTCTGCGGAGCCGGTGGTAGCGCTGCATCGGCGCAGCATTCTGACGCGTCGTGTTTACAAGGGTCTCGACGACCGACACGGGAACGTTGTCTCCATGCAGACTCGATTCAAGGACGGACGGATAGTGACGTGCCTGAGCGTGGAACCAGCCTTTTTGAAGCACCCCTGCATAGATCGAGGCGTAGCTGTTCACCTTTTCTTCAAAGAGAGAATAATGCGCCCGAAAAACCTGTTCGCGGTCGGATTGATCACGCAATGTCGACAACAGTGATCGATAGGCGCCGGGAGTGACGGTAACCGTCTCCCCGGTCGAGAGGGCGACATCCTTGAAACGGGCGTCGGCCGTTGAAAGCATCTGGTACGTCGAAGAGGGAGTGCTTGAAAAACGGCTGGAGAGCGCCATCAGGTGTTCGCCCGGCTCGTCCAGAACGTGCTCCGCCTGCCGGAAGAGCTCTTCAAGAGCGAAACGGTAGAGTGCCAGATCGCTGCTGCGATCCATCCACTGGCGAACGATTTCGATTCCCAGACCGAGAACCTCAGGAGAATACCAGGAGATTGCCAGGTTGAAGCGGGCGAATAATTCCTGCACGCGCTGGCGGCGAGCATCCATTTGATTGTCACGCTGGTCCGTGTCGAACTCCAGCGAAGGGTAGTACCAGACACGGTAGGAGAGGATCGAGACCCTGTCGTGGAGACGCAGGAATGCGAGCAGGTGTTTACCCGTATTGTCGTTCAACGTCCCCTTGAACGCAGCAAGTTCTCCGATCTGCGCTTCAAGTTCGCTCACCGATTTTTCCCAGGAAGCCCAATCAGGAAGAACGGCTGTAAGGTCCCATCGATAACGATTGGGGATGTCTGCACGAACCCGCGATTGGGACTGGTTTCCTGTCGTCTCGCTCATGACGTCCTCATGGTTGTTACCGGGGAGTATGGGGAGATGGGGCGTTATGAACAAGAAGATAGCCGGTCGGAAGGAGAGCCTTGGAGTGCATATCCACAAAGAAACCCCGGATGAAGACCATCCGGGGTCATCGCAGGGAACAGCAAACGGGCTATAGCATTCCGAGAGTCTTCAGTTCCTTCTCGAGTTGGGTGACACGCTGATCCATCTCCTCGACGATCGCCTGGTAGGTCGCCGGGTTGGTCATGTCCACTCCCGCTTTCTTAAGCAGGTTGACTGGATGATCGCTGCCGCCTGAGCTTAGCAGTTCGATGTACCGGTCCACGGCATCCTTGCGATCTTTTTTGCTGCCCTGTGTGATCGCTTTATGCAGGGCTGTCGAGGCGGAGAGGGAGGTGGCGTACTGGTAAACGTAGTACGGGCTGCCGAAATAGAAATGTGGGATACGCGCCCAGACATTCCTGTACCGATCCTTGTTGGCGTGGCTGTCTCCGAAGAAATCCGTATAGCTCTCGAGGTAGGTCTTCTGGAGTATTTCGGAAGTGATCGGCTTGCCTTGTTCGGCGAGTGTGTGCGCCTTCAACTCATAGTCAGCGAACATGCTCTGCCGGTAGAAGGTACCCATGATCCCGTCGATCCGCTGTTCAAGGAGCGCCGCGCGAACCTTGGGGTCTTTCTCGGTTTCGAGCAGATAATCAAGCAGCAACGCTTCATTCATCGTACTTGCCACCTCGGCGACAAAAATGGAGTAATCTGCGGTTGCAACCGGCTGGTTCTTGTCGCTGTAAACGCTGTGCATCGAGTGGCCAAGTTCGTGGGCGATAGTGAAAACGTCGTTCATCGTGTCCATGTGGTTCAGCTTGATGTAAGGGTGAACATCATAGAGACCCTGGCTGAACGCACCGGATTCCTTGCCTTCGTTTTCGTAGACGTCGATCCAGCGCTCTTTGAACGCGCGCTTGGCCGTGTTTTGGTAGTCCTTGCCGAACACGCCGATGGAAGCGATGACAATATCCTTGACGTTGTCGAATTCCCAGGTCTTGTCCGTCGTGACAAGGGGTACGTACGCGTCGAAGTAGGAGTAGGTATCGAGCTTCATTGCCCTTTTGCGGAGTTCCTGGTATCGGCGAAGTGGCCCCGAACCCTCCTTGGCGGTTTTGACCAATGCGGTGTAGACGGCCACGGGGATCGCGTCGTTGTCGAGAGAGGCTTCGACAACGCTGTTGTAGTTGCGGCTTTTGGCTTCGAACCAGTTGCGCTGAATGGTGCTGTTGTAGATGGCGGCGAATGTGTTTGGGCTCTTGTTATAGATCGTGAAATGCGCCTTTTGCATGGCATCACGATCGGCCTGAACCTTTGAGGTGTTCAGCACCATGCTGTAGTTGCCGGGAGTAGCCTTGAGGACCGTACCGTCCGACAGAGTGACCTCTGGATAGTCGGCGTCAGCGGTTGAAAGCATCGGGTGAAGGTTGGTCACCGCGCTTTCAAGCGAACCGGCGTTGGAAAGCAACTCCTCGCCCTCGGCGGTGAGGACATGCTCCGCCTGGCGGAAGGCTTCCATCAACGGAAATTTGTAAGGTTTCAGAGCATCGTTGCTCTCGATCCACCCGGAAACTTTCTCCTTGCCCAGGCTCAACAGCTCGGGCGTGAACCATGAAGTCGCCGTGTTCATCCGGCTGAAGAGAAGGTCTGCCTCCTGCTGCCTGGACTGGGTGGTGTTGTCACGCTGATCCTCTACGGAGGAGAGCATGGCAAAGACATAGACACGTGTTCCCTGGAGCGTCATCTCGTCTTTGGCTTTCAGGACGTTGACAAGATGCTCGGGGCCGCCGATAGCTCCCTTTGCCTTCATCTGATCCCCCTGAGTCACCACGGGATTCAGGGTGCCCTTGAAGGAGGCGAAGGCCGCGATTTTTGCATCCACCTCGTTGTATGCCTGCTGCCAGGCTTCCCAACTCGGATAAATGTCGGCGAGATTCCACTTGTACTGTTCTGGAATCTGGGAGCGGTCCAGGGTATTCGGCTTGGCGGCGGCGAACTGCACCGTCACCAGGAGAAGAACGAGTGTTGCAAGGACAAACCTGCGCAGCTTCATGTACTGACTCCTTTCATCGGCTCGGTGGTTGTTTGAACGATCTGTCTATATAAGGTAAAAAATATAGTCTTGACCGGCGTACCTCCCAAAGGAAAGGGAGTCCGATGAGGGAGGGACAGGAATGAAGTGGGCGTACGAAAAGAGACTGCAGATAGAGTACTGAGACAGTATTCATTTCACTGTCAGGTTGTCCGGCTGAGTGTAAACAACAAGAAAAAAGCCCAGGATGACTCCCGGGCTTGGCTATTACTTGAAGTGAAATCAGATCTTTCCAGCTTTCTTCAACTCCTTCTCGAGCTGGTCCGTCAGTTCTTTCATCTTGGCGACCATCGCCTCGGCGGGTGCAGGGGTCGTCCAGTCGACTCCAGCCGCTTTCAGCTCATTCATCGGGTAGTCGCTGCCGCCTGATTTGAGCAGTGTGAGGTACTTGTCGACAGCAGCCTGGCGGTCTTTCTTCTTGCCTTTTGTCATTTCATCGTGCAGCAATGCACTACCTGCGAGGCAGGTTGCATACTGGTAGACGTAGAAGGGGCGCTGAAAATGGCTGATCCGTGCCCAGGTGTTGCGGTACCAATCCTGGTCGTCATGGCTGTCGCCAAAGAAATCGTGATAGCTGTCAAGGTAGAGTTTTTGCAAAGTCTTTGAGGTGATCGGCTGGCCTGCCTGTACCGCCTGGTGTGCCTTGAGTTCGAAATCGGCGAACATCGCCTGGCGGTAGAACGTGGTGTGGATGTTGTCGATCGCGCGTTCGAGCAGGGCGATTCGGGCAGTCGGATCTTTCTCGTGATCGAGCAGGTAGTCGAGAAATAGAGCCTCGTTGACTGTACTCGCAACTTCAGCGACAAAGATTGTGTAGTTGCTGTTGACAAAGGGTTGGTTTTCGTTGGAAAGGACCGTGTGCATCGTGTGGCCCATCTCGTGTGCCAGCGTGAAGGCATCCTCCATCGTGTCGCCGTAGTTCAGCAGCATGTAGGGATGGACACCGTAAACGCCGCTGGAGAACGCACCGCTGCGCTTTCCCTCGCTCTCGTAGACATCAAACCAGCGCTCATCAAAGGCACGGTCCACCGTCTCCTGGTAGTCCTTGCCGAAAAGCTCCACGGACTTGACGATCATCGGACGAACTTCTTCGTAGGTGATCTCCATGTCCACATCGACGAGCGGGAGGTAGCTGTCGAAATAATGGTAGGTCTCGAGGCCCAGGGCTTTTTTACGCAGCTTCATGTAACGCTGCAGTTCGCCCGCACCCTGTTTTGCGGTGTTGATCAGGTTTTCCATCACCGCGACGGGGATGTCGTTCCCATCCAGGGCCATCTGGGCGTCGGACTCATAGTTGCGGGCCTGTGCGTAAGCCCAGCTTGACTGCAGAGTGGCGTTGTAGATCGCCGCGTAGGTGTTCTCGTAGTCGTTGTAGGTGCTGAAGTGGCCCTTGAACATCGCTTCACGATCCGCCTGATTCTTGAAGGTGAACCGGGAGAGTTCATAATTGCCGTGGGTCGCCTTCATCGTGGTGCCGTCCGCGAGGGTTACCTCGGGGAATTTCACATCGGCAGTGGAAAGAGCGCTGTACTGGCTGCCGCCCCCCGTTGCAGGACCGAAGTAGGAGAGGAGTTTTTCGCCTGTTGCGTCCAACGTGTGTTCCGCCTGGCGATAGGTGTCCATCAGGCTGAAGCGGTAGATCCCAAGGTCGGGCGTTTCGTCGATCCACTTGACCATGGTTTCCTTCGGAATCTGCAGCAGTTCAGGGGTGAACCAGGCGGTTGCCTGTCCAAAGCGGGCGAACATGATCTGCACTTGCTGCAGCTTTGCCTGCACCTCATTGTCACGGGTGTCGGACTGGTACATCAGACCGGGGAATTGGTAGACCCGGTAGGCGAGCATACCCAGATCATCGTTGAGCTTCATCACATCAAGGATTGTCTGGGCGCCCTGATTCAGTTTTCCCTCGTAGCCTTTGTACTGCTCCATCAGGCCCTGAACCTTATCCATGTCGGCCTGCCATGCATCCCAGTCTGCATAGATGTCGTTCAGGTTCCACTTGTACTGATCGGGGATCTCGTCGCGATTGAGTGTTTCCGGTTTCGCCAGGAGGACACCTGTGGCGATGGTGAGAGTGAAGATCGCGGCAAGAACGGACACCAGAAATCGTTTGTTCATGTCATCCATCCTCGTTTTGGCGGGTTAACCGCCACAAATTTTCGGCTCCAGCTTCAGGATGCTCTCAGGATAGGCAACGAAAAAAGGTCACACAAGACACAGCCTCCCCTTGGGGGAGTAGGTCCGGGACGCCGGGAGTTCCTGCATCGATCAGCTTCAGACGTGCGTATTTGTCGTGGAAAACCTTACCTTGCGCGAGGATAAACGCGGGGAGGCAGAGTGAAGTTTCGTTCCACCGCATCGGCATTCGTCGGATTTGCTTTACTCGTCACCGGAAGTGGAATCCAGGCGAGTCCGGGTGACGATGTCGCCGCGCTGGCGGCAGAGGGACGTCTCTCCGCACTCGAGGCAGGGCTTCAGGGCGGTCTCTGGGGTGGAACCGATGGTGAAACCCTCGCCAACGCCGTCGTGGAAACTGATGGCCTTGCATCGCTTCAACTTTTCGAAGAAGTCGCCAACGACAACGCTGCCGGACCAAAAGCACGCACCTACGCCTGGTACCAGATCTGGGGGTACGGCCAACTGGCGGGTGATCGTTCACGGATCAACCAGGCGCTTACCGGGATGCACGTCGATCGCGCCTTTGCGGAAAAACTCTACGGCGGACCGTTGCCGAAAACCGGACCGGAAACCGCCTGGGCGGTGCAGATCGGAGCGTTTGGGAGCCGCGCGAACGCCGACCGTCTCGCGGACCAGCAGATGAAACATGGATTCACCGTTACCGTGGAACCGATAACAAGCAGCGACCGCACGCTCTACGCGGTCTGGGTGGGCCGGTTCGGCAGCCAGGGGGAAGCGTCGAGTTTCGGAGTCAAGACCTACGGCACCGAGGGGCGCGATTTCCGTGTTGTTGAACGGGCTCCCTGACACGATGAATGAATTGTGAATCATACCAGGCATCAAAGAGGGATGAAATGTCAAGGTTTAGTCACTCTTGTCTGAAGTTTTTCCTGGTTGCCATTTTCATCTCTGTTGCCTCAGGTTGCACAGTGGTCGGGTACGTCGCTGGAGACATCTTTGATACAGCAGGAGCCGGATAAAATTCAGACAGTTTGAATATTCAAACCAATGAATATTCAAACTGTCTGAATTTTATCTGGAGTAACTTCAATTATATCAAGGGATACGCCTGGGTCTACCGACAGTGCGAGGACGAAAATCCTCTCCTGTTAACGCTTGAAGATACTGGTAGAACTCCTCGTTACCGAGGGGACTACCCGATATTTCGTGTCTTCGAATGCGTTCAAGCTCTTCGTTGTCCATACCGCTGGCGAGGAACGCCTGCCAGTCACCCACGGTATCGAGCAGTGATTGATCTGTGCTGAGCTTGTCCCCGTGGCCCGACAAATGCCCTCGTGCGCTGGACCATTTCCACTCTTGAGGCAGTCTGCAAAGCCTTGCCCGAACAGGATTAAGTTCGATGTAACGGACGGCAGCGATTAGATGGTGACTATCAAGAGGAAACGAGGCGAAGCGTTGTTGCCAGAGATGTCCACGCCATCTTTCACGTTCATTGATGATCCGGGCATAGATGCGATGAGGTTCGGAGAACGTTTTGCGAAGATCATCTTCCTCATGAGGAACAATCACAAAGTGGACGTGATTGGGCATGAGGCACCAGGCGAGGATTTCAGCGCCCGTTTTTTTGCATGACGTAGCGAGCAATGCGACATAGCTCGCGTAATCGGTCTCGCGAAGGAAAACCTGCATCCGTCGGGTGCCTCTTTGAGTGACATGGTGAGGCACCTCTGGAAAGACAATTCGAGCACCGGAAGGCATTTCAAATTCCTTAACGAAAATTCAGACAGTTTGAATATTCGGTTGCACGAATATTTGAAAAATCTTGCGATGTTGTCAATTGAATATTCAAACTGTCTGAATTTTTTTCTTCATTTTACGAATTGATCTTTCCACTCTATAAAGTATCTACTGCGTAACCGCCTTCAGAGCTTCGCCCAGTTTCTGCACCCCCTCTTCCATCTCGGCTTTCGAGATGTTGAGGCTTGGCCGGACTCGGATCGAGTTGAATCCGCAGGGGAGCATCAGCACCCCCAGCTCGTTCAGCTTTTTCAGCAGGGCGCTGCGTGTGGCGCCGTCACGAATCGTCAACGCACCCATCAGTCCCTTCGCGCGCGGATTTGAAACGGCGGTCGGGAATTCTTTGTGGACTTGCTGAAGCCCCGCCAGCAGAACCTTGCCAACCGCCTTCACGTTGTCGAGCAGTTTCTCCTCGTGGATGATACGGATGTAGTGTTTGGCGCGGACCATGTCGACGAGGTTTCCGCCCCATGTCGAATTGATCCGGCTGCCGACATGGAAGACGTTGTCCGGCACCTCGTCGATGCGCGGTCCGGCGACAAAGCCGCAGACCTGCATCTTTTTGCCAAAGGCGAACATGTCGGGAGTCACGCCGGTCTGCTCGAGCATCCACCAGGTGCCCGTCAGGCCAAGGCCAGTCTGCACCTCGTCGAAGATCAGCATCGCGTCGTTCTCATCGGCGAGTTGGCGAAGCTGGGTAAAGAACTCCGGCCTGAAGTGGTTGTCGCCACCCTCAGCCTGGATCGGCTCGATGATGATCGCGGCGATGTCATCGGGGTAATCAAGGAACGCCTGTTTGATCTCTTCGATGGATTTTCGTTCACCGCTGGCGATGTCGCCGAGGTGTTCTTCGATGGGGAAGATCACCTTCGGATTGGAGACACGCGGCCAGTTGAATTTCGGGAAATAACGGATCTTGTCCGGCAGCGTGTTGGTCAGACTAAGGGTGTATCCGCTGCGCCCGTGGAACGCCTCGCGGAAATGGATGACCTTTGTTCCCTTTTCGCCCTTGATCCCCATGGCATGGTTTTTCCGCACTTTCCAGTCAAAAGCCGCTTTCAGTGCGTTTTCGACTGCCAGCGATCCGCCAGCGACAAAGAACGAATAGCGAAATCCATCGGGAACCGCCAGGTTCCAGAACGTGTCCACGAATTCCGCCATCTCTTGGGTGTAGATATCGGAGTTGGACGGGTTGTGCAACGCCACCCGTGCGATCTCCTCGGCAGCTTCACCGGTGACTATCTTCGGGTGATTGTGTCCGATGGGGTTCGTCGCGAAAAAACTGAACAGGTCCAGAAACTCTCGCCCGGTCTTGCCGTCGACAAGTCGGCTGCCGTGGCTCTTCTGGTGATCCCACACGAGGTCCATACCGTCAGCAAGCATGTGTTTTTTCAGGACCTCATGAACGTTCGCATACGCCGTTCTGGCGCTCATCACATCCTCCCTTCAGCCTCAGATACCGGTTGCGACTTTACGGTACAGCGACCGCCTATCGTACGTGAAAACTGCGGGGAATCGGCGGCGTATCCGCGGCCATTCAACCCGGGGCCGGTCAAGCTATGGGGCGGAAGTGAAGGGGGCAAGGGCCCCTGGAGAACAGCTCGTCGGTTATATCCAGTGAAAAATTCAGGACGCACGGAAGGTTAACTGCGAGAGGAGGACAACTTCCGAACCAGAATCCGTTTCACACGACTGGGATCGGCCGCGACAACCCGCAGTGACCACCGACCCGCCTGCAGCGTTTCGCCCATCTGGGGGATTCTGCCGAGCGCATCGATCATCAATCCGCCCACCGTTTCGTAGTCCCCTGATGGAAGGTCGATCTTGAAATGTTCCTTCAGATCGTCGAGATAAGCTTGTCCCTGAACGAGCCAGGAACCCGTAGAAACAGTACGGACCAGGTCGGATCGGCGGTCGTGTTCATCCTCAATGTCGCCGACCAGGATTTCGATAACGTCCTCAAGCGTGATGATGCCGGCTGTCCCGCCATACTCATCGACAACGACCGCGAGCCCGGATTCTTCCTTGCGGGCAATCTCGAGGAAACGAGGAACCGTTATTTGTTCCGGAACGAATAGCGGCTCAAGAAGGACGTCCCTGAGCCTGGCTGGATTCTCGAGCAGACGTTTCGCGTGCAGGATACCGACGATATGGTCAAGCGAATTATCGTACACGGGGATGCGGGAATAACCGCGTGCCTGAACGAGATGAATCGCCTCGTCGACCGGGGCGTCAAGTGAAAGCGCTGAAATTGCGGTACGTGGCACCATCAGGTCTCCGATTCGCATTTCACGAAGGGAAACAGCATGGTTCAGCAACTTGATTTCATCTTCGGCAAGAGCTCCACTTCGGCGCAGGTCGCCCCAGATTCCACGCAGTTCCACGAGCGTCAAATTGGCCTGTCGATTCGCCTCGGAGTCGACTCCAAAGATTCGCAACAACAAACTGCTTGAAGTGCGCGCGAACAGAATGAAGGGATAGAGAAAGATGTAGGAAAAGCGGAGAGACCACGCCACAGCCATCGCCCATCGCTCGGGATGTTCACGGGCGATTGCTTTCGGAAGGACTTCGCCGAAGACGAGGATGATCGCGCTGCTCAGAATCACAATCCCCTGAATCGGAAACCCCAGCCGCTGAAGCACAATGGCGGCGAGAGAGCTATAAACGACGCCGACAAGATTGGTACCGACCAGGGTCGTCGAGAAGAGAAGGGCCGGACGTTCGTAGAGATGCCGTGCTGCCCTTGAGCCGGGACGATTGTGACGTGAATAGACCTCCATCGCCAATCGGCCGGCGGTGGTATAGGCTGTCTCACTGCCTGAAAAAAATGCCGACAGGATGAGTGCCAGCGCGAGCAGGAGGTATTCGCTGCTCATGGAAGCACCACCGTTTTCGCACGGCCGGCAGTAGCTTCCTTGATTGCTGCAGCAAAGGACTCCACACGGCTGAAAGGAACGTCAAGCACCAGGGTCATTGTCTCCGCACCCGCAACCGGTGGTTGCATAGAGGCCCCCTCACGTTCCGCAAGAGAGTACACGGCACCGACGCGGTCATGAGGGATCGTGATCTTCAAGGTTGAAGTGATCGTAACAATCTTCGCGGGGGCAGCGGCGAGAGCTTCCGCGGCGGCTCCCCCGTAAGCGCGAACAAGACCCCCTACTCCCAGCTTCGTGCCGCCGTACCAGCGTACGACCCCGACCTGAACCCCCCAGAGATCCGAGCCACGGATGGCGTGGAGAATCGGCTGACCGGTCGATCCGTGAGGTTCGCCGTCGTCATCCCAACGCTCTTCCCCATCAGGAGGAGGAGCGAGACGCCGAGCCCACCCGATATGGGTAGCGTCGTGATACTGCCCGCGCCAACCATCCAGCAGATCCTCCGCTACAGAGGTACTGCTGACCGGCGCAGCCAGGGCAAGGAAAACAGAGGCTTTTTCGCGGATCTTTGCCTCGCCGATCCCCGCAAGCGTACGGTAGGTGTCCTGCGTTTCAGGATTTCCCATCGAACCATGAGGACGGCGGTCGCAAGCGTATAAAGCTCCCAGCGTCTAAGCGTTCGTTTCACGCCGGCCTCTCCTTCCTGTGATTACCTGTGACGGCTACGGAACAACACCCTTTGCCGCCGCACCCCTATATGGTACGAAATGCCGTGCCCTTTCCGCATCGTTTTTGACGTGGGGCTTGCAGGAGGATGCAGGAGAACAAGGGACAGTCCCCGAGTGGAGGGGACTGTCGTTGCGGGAGACCGTATCAGGCTGCTTCTGAATACGCGGTGGTTTCACCGCTCAACCGGGGAGGTGACCCTGTGCTTCGCGGATCGTCTGCCCACGCTGGGCGAGAAGATCGTCGATCGTTCCAAGATCTTCCGCTTCAATCTCCCATCCGGCCGAACCGGCGATTTCCTCAACCTGGGAGGGACGCCGTGCGCCGACGATGGCGCTGGTCAGCTCGGGATTGCGAAGGGTCCACGCCACGGAAAGCTGGGCGACGGTTTTCCCGTATTTCTCAGCGATCGGTTTCAGTTTTTCGACGAAACCGAGATTGATCGTCAGGTTGGGCTCATTGAACTCCGGCGACTTGCGGCGCCAATCATCATCGGCGATGCGGTTGATGTCGAACGTTCCGGTAAGCAGACCCGACTGCATCGGGCTGTAGGCGAGGATGCCGGTTCCGTGTTCCGCGCACCACGGCATCTGGCTCGTCTCAATCCCGCGGCGGAACATCGAATAGGGTGGCTGGAGGCTGGCGATTGGGTGAATCGCCTGCGCCCGCACCAGGTGGCTGACGAGAAAATTGGAGACGCCGCCATAACGGACTTTGCCCTCCTCGATCAAACAGGCAATCTCCGCCCACCCCTCCTCAATGCGTACATCGTCATTGGGCCAGTGGATCTGATAAAGGTCAATCACATCGGTGTTCAGGCGGCGAAGGCTGGCCTCGGCCTCTTTGCGGATGGATTCCCGTTCCAGGACGGTTGTCACATTCCCGCTGTCGTCCCAGACCTGGGAGCATTTTGTGGCGATGATGACTTCGTTGCGCATGTCCTTGACAGCTTTCGCCACGATTTCTTCAGAGTGGCCAAGACCGTAGACAGCAGCGGTATCGATCCAGTTGATTCCGAGTTCGAGGGCGCGGTGGATGGCGGCGATGGACTCGTTGTCATCCTGAGAACCCCACCCAAAAAGCCAGGAACCGCCTATCGCCCAAGCGCCAAATCCAATCTCGGTCAGATGCAGGTCGGTGTTGCCGAGTTGACGGGTGTTCATCGTAAGCAGCCCTCCGGTTGACATCTGTTTTGAACAGTTATGGTAACACGATGTGCCGCAGTAATGTGATGCAAACTATGTCCGATTGTTATCGGCAGCAACGATCTCTTGCCTCCTCCCGGAGGGGAGAAGGGGATTTGGAAATCGAGATGTTGCAGTGGTATCATTCGCCTCGCATGCGATAGAACCCCATGATGGGTGTCTGTTGCATAAGTGCAACGAATTCAATGATCGGCCGGCGTGTGTCGGCGGTGTGCAGTCAGGAGGGTAGTATGGCGTCCCAGGTGCGGGAAAAGATTCGCCTGGTCTCCACGGCCGGTACCGGCCATTTTTACACCACGTTTAAAAACAAGCGCAATAACACGGGAAAGATCGAGATGAAGAAGTACGACCCCGTCGTTCGCAAGCATGTGGTGTACAAGGAGCATAAAATCTGATAAAGCTGTTCCGGCGCCTCAGCGCCGGGGCACGGAGACCCTCGAAGGTCTCCCAAGTCAGCGCGTCGATCCCGGTCAGCCGGGGACGGCGCGTTTTTCGTTCTCGTCGAGAGATCCCATTCCCCGAAACATCCCTGATCCTGTGACATCAAAGAAGTGAACGAATCAGATGCTCCAGAGAGCCCCTGCGTTCAACAGCCCCTGAAACAAGACTAAGGAATACCAACCATGGAAAATATCGGCGGATATGCGAACCGGATAGAAACTCAACTGTCCCACGAAGATGCCGTCACGAAAGTCACGGAGTTTCTTTCCGAAGAAGGCTTTGGAGTTCTGACGGAGATCGACGTCAGGGCGACGTTGAAGAAAAAACTCGATGTGGACTACAAACCCTTCAAGATTCTCGGTGCGTGCAACCCTCCCTTCGCCCACAAGGCGCTTGAAGCGGAAAACCTGGTAAGTGTCCTGCTCCCCTGCAACGTCGTCGTGATCGATGAGGGGGATTACCGAGTCATCGCAGCGATGGACCCCCATGTGATGTTGAAGATGATTGATAAACCGGAAATGGTCGAATTGGCTCACGAGACAGGTGAGAAACTCGCACGGGTGCTTGCTCGAGTGGAGGTTGGGGATTGATCCAGCCCCGATAACAGGTGAACGTCCTTCTCGTGGAATCGAAAAGGGTGTTTTCTCGAATGTGTAATAGCGCCAATCAGAGTTTCACCACAACCACGATTACTTGCCGAAGCCGAGTATCCCCTCGGATCGTACCCAGTAAATATCCCCTCTTCCGTTGCCGTAGCTGCGGAGTCTCTTTTTCAACTCCGCAAGGGATGATGGCGGAGTCGAATTGCCCGTGTCTGCGAAACGCTGGCTGGTGAAGAAGATGTATTTTCCATCGGGAGTCAGCGAAGGACAGTAATCCAGAGCTTCTGAGTTTATCGGTTTCGGCAACATGACAGCTTCGGTCCAAATTCCATTTTCATTGCGATGAGTGATATACATGTCGCCGCCGCCAATTTCACCTGCTCGTCGTGCGGAAGAGAAAATGACGGTAGAGCCGTCCGCAGTGATCATCGCGTTGAACTCGAAACCCGCGCCATTGACCGATGGACCAAGGTTGGCCGGTTGATCGTATCCGCTGTCGGTAGAATGGGCAAGGTAGATATCCTCCGAGCCGAAGCCTTCCGGTCGGCTTGCGGTGAACAGGATGTCCCCGGATTCAGTGATCGATGGGTAAAATTCATCGTGTTCCGTGTTAATGGGCGAGCCCGGATTAACCGGTTCCCCCCACGTTCCATCCGGCAACCGATCTGCGTACCAGAGGTCATAATCCTTTGCCTCTCCATCTTTTTCAAGGGGACGTTGAGAGGCAAACCACAGGCGCGATCCAGTAGACGCAAATGCCGGTTCAATCGTGCTGTACTCACGGGAGAATTCGGGGATTTCCGGTTCTGTCCAGCGACCGTTTTTTATCTCCGAGACGACAATCGTGCCACGCCCCAGTTCATAGATGCTGTGAACGAAAAGTGTGCCATCGGGCGACCAGGCAGCGTCACGTTCGTTCAACGAGGTACTGATGATTCCCGGGGCGAAGATGACCGGCGTGCTGTCCGGCGGAGTCTGTCCGAAATAATCTCCACGAGGCGAAATCCAGCGATCCCCGGATTGACAACCTGTCAGCAGCAACAACACGGCGGGCACAAGAAACCAACGGCGAGAAAAATGCATGAGGTGCATCCTCGTGATGTCCAGCGGCTCAAAAGAAATATGGGTTGAGGAAACGCGCGGTGAAAGAGAGAGTCCAAGCCTACCTCTTGCTGTGCAACTTTCATCTGCTCAAAAGAGGTGAAAGGCAGATTCATGAAAAGAAATACCCCGCTGAGCGGGGGATCATCATTATCCAATGACTGGCTACCAATCCATCAAACCGCGAAGATCGTACGCAGCAGGATGAAGATGATCATCGTGAGGCCAGCGGCGATGGGCAGGGTGAGCAGCCAGGAGAAGATGATCGACCGAATCACCCGCAAATTCAGAGCATCAAATCCCTGCGCCAGTCCCACACCGAGTACAGCTCCGACCAGCGTGTGAGTGGTGGAAATCGGCAATCCCATCTTGCTCGCGACCAACACGACGGACGCCGCGGAGAATTCAGCCGAAAAACCACGCGAAGGGGTGATCTCGGTGATGTTTTTTCCAACGGTCCGCATCACCCGGTATCCGTAAATCCCAAGCCCCATTACAATACCAGTACCACCCATTATCAGAATCCAGAAAGGTACTTCCACCTTCAACGCGACAATGCCGCTCGAGATTGTCTGGATGACCGCCGCCATCGGACCAACGGCATTCGCCACGTCATTCGATCCATGCGCGAAAGCAACGTAACAGGCGGTTAACAGCTGAAGCAGCATGAAGACGCTTTCAACCTGTTTCGGGTTTTGCAGTTTTCCAGCCCTTCGGCGAACGATGAACGTCAGGATGCCGTATCCGATCGCAGCGGCGATCAGGGAAATGACAACCATCTTAGCATTCGATGGGTGGAGCTTGAATCGGGCGAGTCCTTTCCAGATGGCGGAAATCACGATGATCCACACCGTGAATGCACCAAAGATAGGAGCCCAGAATTTTATCGCATTCGCCGGATTCTGGTTGGTCAGCACAGCTTTTCGAATCAAAATAAAAACCAGAAAGGCAAGGAGACCTCCTCCGATCGGGGAGATAATCCAGGAGATGACGATGAAGAACACGGTTTGCCAGTGCACGGCGGTGGAACCATAGACGAGCAGGCCAAAACCGATGATCGCGCCGACGATGGAATGGGTCGTCGACACCGGCATCCCGAAATACGTTGCACCGTGCAGCCAGAGTGCCGCCGCGAGCAATGCGGCGACCATGCCGAGGATCAGCAACATTGGTTCCTGTGCAAACAGGTCCGTGTTGACAATACCCTTGCGCACCGTGTCGGTGACCGTGCCCCCGGCGAGAACAGCGCCGGAGAGTTCAAAAATTCCCGCGATCAACACGGCCTGCTTGAATGAGACCGTGCCTGATCCGACGGATGTGGCCATGGCGTTGGCAACATCGTTTGCGCCAA
This sequence comes from bacterium, assembly GCA_043801585.1. Taxonomy (GTDB): domain Bacteria; phylum Electryoneota; class Electryoneia; order Electryoneales; family Electryoneaceae; genus JAZDLX01. Next base: position 53,263 of record JAZDLX010000179.1, read on the forward strand.
TGGTCCATGCCATATAGAGACCGAAGCCAACAGCCATCAGTCCGATGGCGACCATTGCCGGGTCGGTTGTGTGAAACCAGTGGAAGAAGACGTCCATCACACCATCCGTGTTACTCGGCGATCATCAGGCGCAGGTAATCGCTCATGCTCTCCGCGTGATTCGCCAGCTTTCCAAGTGCGCTGATGACCTGCATCGTCGTGTAGCTGTCGGCAAACGGTTGTTCCGATTCCGTGTGGGAAAGCAGGGAACGGATCAGGCGAAATTGATGCTTGTCGGCGTGATGCTCCAGGATGCCCACTTCCTTGGCCATTTCACGGAGCTCTTTTGCCACGGGGCCGCGAAAACCGGCTTCTTTTAATTCGTCCAGCCTGCGGGTCATCTCGGCGATTTTCTTCGCGGCGTTGATGGCATGGTCGGCGAGCGAAAGAAGCTCATCCCGACAGGAACCGCGTTCGCACTCCGCCGGCAGGTGAAGCTGCCGAACGCCGAGCATCATTGCCATGTCCTCGACCTTGTCGGCGAGTCCGTCCTGCTCGCGAAGGAACGCGAGGAAGTCCGCTCTGGATACGGGCAACAGAAGGTCACGGGGCAGGGTGTCACGAATGTGGAGTTTGATCTCGTCCGCTTCGTGTTCAACGCGAAATACCGTTTCCGCCAGCTCCTTTACCTTGGCCCGGTCGCCGTTAAGAGCCGCTTCAAGAAGCGGCTTAACGTACTCGACACACTCCATTGCCTTGTCCAGATGTTGCTGCAACTGGACGAATGGCGAGGAACTGCCGAGCAACTTGGCCAGGATATTCATTCATACCTCCAGGTAAGTGCGAGCAAGGATACTCTCGCTTCGTTAGAATCGTGTTAAGCTATGGCGGTCGTCTGACTCCAGCAAAGCGGGTACATCAGAACCTCTCAACCCCGTTTCAGCCATGTTGACGGTAGCGCGATCCCATCCCCGTCGCAAAGCCGAGCATCATCATCATCGTAACCATGCTCGAACCGCCAAAGGAAACAAGAGGCAGGGGAAGTCCAGTCACCGGCATGATCCCCGTTGTCATTCCCATATTGACGACCACCTGAAATGCCAAAATCGAGACCACACCGACAATAACAAGGCTGCTGAACGGGTTGGATACCTTTCGTGCAAGCCAGATAAGACGTACGATCAGGAGCCAGAACACAAAGAGCAGGACCATCGCACCGAAGAATCCAAACTCTTCGCCAATCACGCTGAAAATGAAATCAGTGTGCTGTTCCGGGAGAAAGCCGCCCTGGGTTTGACTCCCCTGCAGGAATCCCTTGCCCCAGAAGTGACCGGAACCGATGGCGACCTTTGATTGAATCAATTGGTATCCCGCGCCGAGCGGATCGGCTTCCGGATTCAGAAATGCTGTGAGACGCTGGCGCTGGTAAGGTTTCAGGTAGCTGACGAGTTTTGGTGTCAGTGCGCCGACCATCCCCACGGACGTTCCCCAGATCAGCCCTAATGTCAGTTTAATTCCGGAGAAATAGGCAAATAGAATCAACAGGCCGATCACCGCGACCAGGGAGTAGGGATTGATGCTGGCGATCATCACCGCAAGCGGGCTGATGACGAGGACCATTGCGATCAGCGGTAATCCTCCCCAGAACGCCACCATTCCCGCCGCGAAGGGGATGACCACGCTCGTCCCAAGGTCCGGTTGAATGGCGATCAGGACGAATGGAAGACCGGTGATCAACGCCAGTGAAAGCAGGTTCTTCAGTTCATGAATGTCATTCCGCCGGTCGGCCATGAACCGCGCAACGGCGAGAATGGTTGCCAATTTTGCCAGTTCGCTCGGTTGCATATGGTATGCACCGAGGACCAGCCAGCGGCCCGTCGGTCCACTTCCGACAAACAGGACGAGCAACAGGAGCAGGAGGACAAGCGTGTAGAAGATATAGGCGAATGCGAAGGTCAGACGGTCAGGAATCAATGCGGTCGCAATAAAAAGCACTACTCCGGTGGTGATGTACACCATCTGGCGGGTGAACAGGGTCGGGTCTGTGGATTGTGCCGCGCTGTACACGACGATCGCCCCGAACGCCACCAACAATGTGGAGAGCAGCGGAATCATCCACTCGATATTTCGCCGGCCTACTCTCATTCGATGGGGCCCTCCTGCTGGCCAGTCTGACGTTGCCGTTGCAAGATCATCCAACGGTAGCGAAGCCACGTTTCTTCGTCGAACCCGAGATAGCGGCGAATCAGTTTGAAGGCTATGGGTGCTGCTGCAGTGGCGCCGTGACGTCCGTGCTCGATGATCACCGCAACGGCGATTTCCGGTTCTTCGAAGGGAGCGAAGGCGATGAAGAGTGCATGATCTGCGCCCTGCGGATTCTGTGCCGTTCCCGTCTTGCCGGCAACCCGCACCCGCGGGTCTTTCAACCAGTGCGCCGTGCCGCGAGCGGCTTCCACAACCTGCAGCATGTCTTCCCGCACTTCCTGAAGCATGTCCGGATTGAAACCGGTTTCATGCCGTTCCGAGACCGGTGGAATCTGTTCGCTACCATCCGGGCGGCGGATTGTTCTGACGAGGTGCGGGGTGATCCACCATCCACGGTTGGCGATTGCGGCGGTGTACACTGCCGCCTGGAGCGGTGTGATCAGGACGTCCCCCTGCCCGATCGCCACGTTGAACAGGTGTCCGCTCGTCCAGCGGCCTTCGCCGTATTTCCTGTTCATGTAACGGCGGCTTGGCAGCAACCCCTCGTTTTCATGGGGCAGGTCGATTCCGGTTCTCTTGCCGAATCCAAAACGTTGGATCTGGTCGTGGAATTTGTCCATTCCAAGGCGGAGACCGAGGAGATAATAGAAAACGTCGCAGGACTCGCTGATCGATTTTCGATGTTCGACCTCACCGTGCCCGCCGCGATTCCAGCAGCGGAACCATCGCTTGCCGAGCTGATACCCGCCGACGCAGGTGATCTTGAAGTTCTCGTCGATGGTTTCGCTGGCCAGCGCGGCGACAAGCACCGCAGGTTTGAAAATGGAGCCCGGAGGGTAGACACCCTGCACGGCGCGGTTCAGCAGTGGAGTTTGCGGATCATCCTGCAGGTTGCGCCATTCATCGGGAGTCAACAATCCCGCGAAGGTTTCCGGAGGATAGTCCGGCTTGCTTGCAATGACCAGCACCTCGCCGGTTTTCGGCTGGATGCAGACCACAGCACCCGACTGTTCTCCAAGCAGTTCCTCGGCGTACTGTTGCAGATCGAGATCGATGGTCAGAATCAGGTCACTCCCCGGTTCCGCAGGAATCGGGTCAACACCTTCGAGGGGGCCGATCGCCCGGCCGAGGGCGTCCACCTCAACGTACTCGTAGCCGGTGCGGCCGATGAGCTCACCGTTCCAGCGCTCCTCGAGACCGGAAAGGCCGACGATGTCTCCGGGTTGCAGATCCGGGTACCGGTCCTTTTGATCCTCTTTCATTTCTCCGATGTGGCCAAGGGTCTGCGGAGCGACCGCGACAGGATAGGCGCGCTTCGTTTCCACCCGAAACATGATTCCAGGCAGGTGGGCGCGTCGTTCCTCGAGCGAGGCAAGCATCGGAAAATCGAGATCTCGCAGGATGCGCACGGGGGTGTAGCGGTTGCCGGAAATCTTGTGCAGTCGCTTGTCAAATTCCTCGTCATCGAGATCGATCAGCTTGAGCAGGCTGTCCCGCATAACAGGATTCCGGTCAATCATTTCAGGAATGGCAAGCAACGTGTAGGATGGAAAATTGTCCACCAGCAAATCGCCGTTACGGTCGTACATCAAGCCGCGCAACGGCGGTTTTTCGATGACACGCACGCGATTTGTCTGGCTCTGGCGAAGATAGATCTCTGATTGTACAAGCTGAAGCCGGGCGAGACGCAGAGCCAGCACGACCATGAGGGCTGAAAAGAGGACGCCCATGGCGAGCAGTCTTGAAGGGTCGAAGCGACGGGCGAGGTTCATCCGTTTATCCCTCCAGCCTCATCCCGCCTCGCCGTTCATAGAGCGGGCTGATCCCCCAGAGCATCCCGACCAGCCAGGTGTAACCGGCGGTGGGAAGTGCCTGGCGAAGAAGCATGACACTGAAGGGAGGGGCGTCGCCGAGTGTATACACGTAAGTAAAAATGATACAGTTGAAAAGCACTCCAACGGCACTGGCGAAAGCCCACCGACCGAGCGGCAGTGCGACGTCCCAGTAAAAAACTTTTCCGGAAAGAAATCCGACCAGACTGTATGTCATGCTTGAGAGTCCCAGAAAACCCGTGGAAAGTGCATCCAGGATCAGGCCGGTGACGAACCCGGTGATCACCCCCATGTAGGAACCTCGCCGAGTGCCGATGAAGATCACTACCAGCAACGGCAACTGAGGTGTGATCGAGGAGAGAGCGAGGTAGGGGATCAGCGACACCTGCAGGATAATGGCGACGACTCCCGCGATGATCAGGGTTTGCAGCTTCATCGCTTCCCTCCCCCGGCGTTGGCCACCGGGAGCAGCACAAACACTTCCTCGAGGCGGGAGTACTCCACATAGGGTTCGACGATCACCTTCAGGAACAGACCCTCGTTGCGCATGACCCGGATGACCACACCCACCGGGAGGCCGCCGGGGATGACGCCGCCGAGGCCGCTTGTCACCACGCGGTCTCCGACGCGAATGTCAAGGTTGCGTGGGACTTCGGTCATTTCCAGCATCCCACCGCCCGCCCAGCGGATGATGCCATCGACACGGCTTCTTTCCACCCGCGCGCTGGCGGCGAAATTCCTGTCCGTGGCGAGCAGCGCTACGCTCTGGGTTCGGTCGGCGCGATAGATAATTCCCGCGATCCCCTCCGCGGTTACAACAGCCTGGCCGGCTTTTACACTGTCACGCCGGCCCTTGTCCAGCAGCAGGCTGGAGAGGGTCAACAGGGGGTCGCGAGCGATCACTTCGCTGGCGAGGTAGGTAAACTCGGGGCGGTCGCGGAAACCGAGGAGTTTGCGCAGGCGGATGTTCTCGAGCATCGCGTCGCGCCAGTTGTCCTTCTCGTTGGTGAGCTCGATGATATCCTGCCGCAGCCTTTTGTTATCGCTCCAGAGTTCAAGCGTTCTCGGGCCGATGGTGAGAGGCTCGCTGAGGAATGCAATCGCCTGGCTCATCCCCTGGCGATACACCTCCGCAGCCGGATGTTCCGAGGAATTCATCAGGATCAGCGACAGGATAAGGGCGAAGGTAATGGCGACCCAATCCCGCCAGGCGGAGAGCAGGGCAAGCAGGTTCATCGGTGTGAAAGCTCCGTAGCTCCAGTCCACGAGCCCATTGTCGCGCCCACGAGTCGAACGTTGGGGATCACACGAGGCTCCCGGGCGTGGGGCATCAGTTCTTCAGGAGCACCGGCTCATAGCGCTCGAAGTTGTCGAGCACAACACCGGTACCACGGACGACACAGGTAAGCGGATCCTCGGCCAGGTTGATCGGGAGACTCGTTTCATCGCGCAACCGCTGATCGAGGCCACGCAACAGGGCTCCGCCGCCTGTCAGGATGATTCCGCGGTCACGGATGTCGGCGGAAAGCATCGGAGGGGTGCGTTCGAGAGCGAGTTTCACTGCATCGACAATCTGTCCGACCGGCTCTCCAATCGCCTCGCGAATCTCGACCGAATTGATTTCGATGGCTTTCGGAATGCCCGCGACGAGGTCACGGCCTTTGGCGATCATACTCAGTTCCTGTTCGAGGGGAACAGCCGAACCCACCTTGTGCTTGATCTCCTCGGCCATCCGCTCGCCGATCAACAGGTTGTAGTTGCGGCGCATGAACTGGACAATCACCTCGTCCATTTCGTCTCCACCGACACGGATCGAGGTGTCGTTGACAATGCCCGAGAGCGAAATGATCGCGATTTCCGTCGTGCCGCCGCCGAGGTCGATCACCATGCTGCCGACCGCTTCGTTCACCGGAAGGCCAACGCCGAGGGCGGCGGCCATCGGTTCCGCGATCAGGTGAACCTCACGGCATCCGGAGTGTTCCGCGGCGTCACGGATGATCCGCTTTTCCGATTTCGTTACACCGGATGGAACGCAGACAATGGCGCGTGGGCGGATCAGCCGGTTCTTGACAACCCGGCGCAACAGGCTGCGGATCATGATCTCCGCGACTTCGTCATCGTCGATCACCCCGTGGCGCATCGGGCGGATCACCTCGATGTGGCTGTGGGTCTTGCCCATCATCTCCCGGGCTTCCCGGCCGATGGCGACAATACGGTTGTCGTCCTTGCGGATGGCGACCACCGAGGGTTCGCGTACTACGATGCCCCGGCCTTTCACGTACACAAGCGTGTTGGCTGTGCCGAGGTCCATCGCAATATCACTGGTGAGAAACTGGCCGAAGCTGAACAAACCCATCAGGAGGTCTCCGCCAAAGCGCCCCGTTACGGGAAGAATTGCCCCGTTCGTGTGTTCCCAAATACTTGGTCGTGCGAAAGTAGCGAAGAGCACCCGATGAATCAAGCAAAAGTGCCATCTGGAGGAGAAGAATGCGCCTCACAACCCCCGTTCAGCAGGGAATTTTTCGGAATTCGCACACCTTGCACGTGAAGGGGGATTGCAAGCGCGGCTGATTGACTCAGAATCCGGTGATTGGGAAGGAAAGATGGTTGCCGTGGCAATCAAACTGCCCGGGAAGGACAACAAGCGGGGAGTATAAGTATGCTCAGTCGCTTTTCCCTCTTCACCCAGGTCGAGGCTGGTTATCGCACCAGTACGACCCTGTGAACTTCACGAACACCCCCGGATTCCAGCGCGATAAGGTAGACACCGCTTGCCAGCGAACTGGCGTCCACGCTAAACGTGTGAACACCGACCGGGAAACGGTATTCCTGTTTAAGAATCTCTTGACCGAGCAGATTATAAAGTGTGCTTCGAATAACCCCTGCGTCTGTAACACGAACAACCGTATTGAATTGGCTGTTGAACGGGTTGGGGTAGATAGACAGCAGGGCGAAGCGGGAGGGTTGTCCAGCCGGTTCGATATTGGTGATCAATGCGGGGTCGAAAGCAAACGCACGCATTGTGTACCCTTGAGCAGTGTACACCACTCCATCTCCAACGGACAATCCGATAGTTCCTGTTTTAATCGCCGGAGCCGGGTATTGTGGGTAGTAAGAGTAAGGTGTTTCGTCTTGAGCAAGAATGACAGGTTCTTCGGGGTCGGATACATCCACAATGGCGATTCCACCACTTCCGTTCGCAACGAACAACGCGTTCCCACCAAAGGCCATTTTGCTGACAAAACTATAAACACTGAAGACTTTGGAGTTTCCGAGAACAGTCGGCAGGTCCGGGTTGGTGGCATTGAGAATCACGATGTCGCCCGTGCTTGTGCCGATATAAGCCCTATTCCCTGAAATTCTTACACAGAACGCAGAGTTCGGCACGTAAACGGAACCCACTTCCCATGGAGTAGAAGGATCGCTGACATTGATAATCCGGACGTTGTAGATGTCGTCCGCGAGGTAGACATACTGTCTCGTAAGGTCCAAATCGTAGGCGTATCCCTGTGTATCGAGACTCCCAGTTTCGTGCGGGTGAGTTGGATCGCTGATGTCAATGATTCGCAATCCTTCGGGTCCATCAGCTATGTAGGCCAGATTATCCACAACCTTTAGAGCGTAGGCAATTCCGGGTGTATCGATGCTCCCGACCAGTTCCAGGCTGGAATCGTCATGAAGCGTCAGGATGTCAAACCCTTCCGTGCCAGCGGCCACGTAGATATAGCCGTCTTTGGCCTCTACGTCCAGGACATGCCCGAGGGAACCGATACGTCCCACCTCGAGCATGTTCTCGGGATACGAGACGTCGACAACGCGCACGTATCCACCAAGATCGGCAACGAGAACTCGATTGTCCACCAGGCAGACATCCACGACACCCACATTCTGGTCAAATCGGCCAACCAGTTTCGGAGTTTCAGGAGAACCGATTGATACCAGGCGAAACACTCCATCAAATGTATCCAACACCCCGAGGAGGGTGTCCTGCATCGCTTGGCTGGCAGTACATCCAAATCCCCCAAGTCCACCGACATACTGGAGGGAATCCGCATCCGTTATTCGATATGCATACATGCTACCGGTGGCGATGTACATGTATTGCCCCCTGATCGCGAGGCGGCCGCCATAGGGCCGCATCTTTTTCACTTGAACATTCACAGGGACAAGCGTATCCGCAGGTGTCAGCTCCAGAATGCGTAGCAGCAATTCATCGTAGGAGTAGCCGTAGGGCGATCTGAATTCGACTGTGTACAATCGGCTGCCGGAAAAACTGCCGTCTTGGATGTACCCATCCAGCACGAGCCGTTGGATTTGCTGCGGTTGAGACAGATCCGTGAGGTCCAGGCTGACAAGATTCGTCGTGTACGTGTAAACATTTCTGTCCGGATCATACCAGTAGTAGGACTTCAGGAAGGAAACCAGCGCATTGTTTCCATTCGCTCGGACCCAGTCGGTCTTTTCACTTGCCGTGAACGAACCGGCAACCGTCCAGTCATCCGAATCTGTGCGGATGGCCGCTCGAAATCCCTCGTCGGAACAGGCGAGCAACAGGGTGTCTTGACCGATCATGTCAGAATCGGCGATTTTCCCGGCAAGAGTCTGCGTGCGGATCAATGTGGGATGAACAGGGTCGCTGAGATTCAGACGGTGTACACGGCCATCCGAAACGATCAGGTTCAACTCTCTCGATGTGAGCTCCAGTCGAACGAGGTTTCCCAGGCCTTTTAAACGGTTGACTTCAACCGGGTTTGAATCATCGGAAAGATCAAGGATGGAAAGGCCGCTGCTCCCCAAGGCAACGTAGGCGTAGTGACTCATGAATACGGCATCCCTTGGGTCAAGCCAGTCGCCGTATATCGAACCGATACTTTCCAGGTCTTCCGATGAGGTTTGTCGGATTTGAGCTTTGGGATGATCTGCCGGATCAGGGAAATCGCTTGCAGCGGAACTTCTTTCGAGCAACGCACGGAGGGGATACTCGGTTTGAATCGCATTCGCTGCGAAGGGAGGAAGCAACAACGCAAAGAGAACAAGCAATACCCACCGTGCAGGCTTATGAAGTCCTTCGGACCTCTTGACTGTGTTGAATAATTGCATGTCCCTATCTCAAAAGTGTAATACTGGAGGATTGCAGGATTCGGCCATGCTGACGGACGACAACCAGATAGGTGCCGCTGGCGATCCATTCAGCGGGCTTCCAGGTCACGGATGTACCAGAGACCATCCCTGCCGTCATCCGCGTCACCAACCTGCCAGTCAGATCGTACACCTCCAATTCTGAACCCGACACACCCTTATCTATCCAAGTGAAACGGATGGTTTCGTTGAAGGGATTCGGCCAAGCTTTTACTACTGGATCGCCATTGTCGGGCGGCTGTGAAGCGACAGTGGGTTCGCTGCCACCACTCGGAGAGGGAACCCCAAGGACATAAGGTTGGTTGTCAATGGTGATCGGGAGGATTACGCTTCCATCCGCAAGATGGATCGGGGTATAGTAATAGTAGTATTTTCCCAATTGAGCATCACCCATGGTATAGGGTGTGTTTTTCCACAGGTCTTCTGTTCCGCTGGCGTTTATTAACTGGGCAGTTATGAAAGAGTAGCCGAGTCCGTCGGGATCCTCTCGATATCGCCTGAGGAAGATGATTGGCAACTCGTTCTCGCCTATTCCGAAAGTGCATACCGACGATGGATGGCCCGCTGGGTAACCAATTTTTGACCAGAGTGTATTGGTACCATGATCTTGGATGATCTCTCCCGAGGGAGAATAGATACCGACGTTTACACTTCCGCCGTGTGTGTAGCTGCCCACATCGGAAAAAAACAAATTGCCCGAAGGCAGGACACAAGGGGGGTCGGATACACCACCCTGCTGGATTGGATTGATATCGCGTTTAGTTATCAACTCGTTCTGCGAGGAGATGAAATAGATCGTCGCTTCGCCATCGAAATATTCTGCGATGGCATATGCACCACCGGTCTTATTCGCTATGACATGAAAATGATTGAGATAGCGTTCTCCGAGGGTTCTACCACCTATCGACGAACCGTTTGCATTGGTGTGGACGTAATAAAGCACATTCTTGAGATATTGATTCCAGACGATGTGAGTTCCCCCATTTCCATCTGAACAAATATTTATTCCTTCGATATTTGAATCCCAAGCAACAGCCAGATCATGCGAAACTAATTCATTATCGCGGGAAACATGAGCGAGACGAATGGTTGAATAACCGTTTGTCAAATAGACATACCAGAAACCGTTGTTTCCATCGGAGCAGACGGGATGGGGCCGGGTGTAAGGGTAACCATCGGGACTGATTGGTGTATTCTGAGAGAGCTGCTGTCCAAGGCCACTATAAAGCCGCTGACCTTCACGTGAATAGCGTTGAACGTAAGGGATGCCCGCCTTTCCATAGACTACCCATACTCCCCCATCCTCGGTAGAGAATACTGCCAGAATTCCGCCATAGTCGGAACCGTCGAAAACGACCACACTGTCCTGAGGGAACAGCAATACTCCGGATGCTGAAACATGTTGCAGGAAGACTTGCGCGGAATTGTAAGGCTGATAAGCGAACCAGGCGCCTGAATCGGAATCTGCATCAGAGAAATAACGACCAAGGCTGTAGGATGACAATTGCAACGCGTAATGGCCCCATTCCGCTTTCAGGCAGGTAGGGATCAAAAAGAGAAGTAAGATAAATGATATTCTGTGAAAAGCAGGACGATTCATTTTTCCCTCCGCATCAGCCAATTTACAACAGCGGGAGATTTGTAACAACAAAACCGGATTTTTAGAGATAAAAGGTGAGAATCACCTTTAAACAGAAACTTCTTGGTGACAGTAACCTTTTTCTGTATTCTTTTCGCGGCGGCGCGAAGCCTTGTCGCCGCACCGCGCGGCACGTCAGGTGCCTAAGCGTGGCGGAAGTGACGGCGGCCGGTGAAAACCATCGCGATTCCGCGTTCATCCGCAGCGGCGATCACCTCCTCGTCACGGACGCTGCCGCCGGGCTGAATCACCGCCGTCGCCCCGGCCTCCACCGCTGCAATCAGGCCGTCCGGGAAGGGGAAGAAGGCGTCCGAGGCGAGCACACTTCCCGCGAGATCGATCTTCTGCTGTTCGGCTTTCCACGCCGCAACATGAACCGCGTCCACACGGCTCATCTGGCCTGCGCCGACCCCCAGTGTAGCGCCGTTGCGGGCGAAGAGGACGGCGTTCGATTTGACGTATTTCGAGACGATCCAGCCGAAGGCCATCGCATCCCATTCTTCAGGCGTCGGTTGACGTTTTGTCACCACCTTCAAGTCCTGGAGTTCGGGAAAACCGGTATCACGGTCCTGAAGCAGGAGGCCACCCGCAACACGGCGCACGTCGAATCCCACGGATTGTGCCGCGGTCGCGGGCGCGATCAGAAGACGCAGATTCTTTTTCTTTTTAAGGATCTTCAGAGCATCCTCATCGTAGTTCGGTGCGACGATTACCTCGGTGAACGCCTGCGAGATCTGCTCCGCCGTCGCGTCGTCACACTCTCGGTTCATTCCGACGATCCCCCCGAAGGCTGAAACAGGGTCGCAGGCTCTCGCAGCCGCTTCCGCCTCGGCGAGGGTTTTGCCAACGGCGACGCCGGAGGGCGTTGTGTGCTTCAGGATCGCCACCGCCGGTTCGTTGAATTCGTAGGGAAGCGCGAGGGCGATGTCGGCGTCGATCAGGTTGTTGAACGAAAGCTCCTTGCCGTGAATCTGCCGGCAGGCGGCGAGTCCTGCGCCCTGCTCGTTTGCGAGGCGGTAAAATGCCGCCTTCTGGTGAGGATTTTCACCATAGCGGAGCACCTGGTGACGGATCAAGTGTCCGCTCAACGAAGTGGGAAACCGTTTGTCCAATTCATCTTTCTGCGCATCTTTATGCTCGGCGTGATCCAGGAACCAGTCCGCGATGGCGCGGTCGTACCGTGCCGTGTGCTCGAAGGCGTAGGCGGCGAGACGGTGGCGTGTTTGATGGCTGAGGGCGCCTTTGCTCGCGGCGAGTTCGGCCATGATTTCCGGATACTGGGCCGGGCTGGTCAGCACGCCGACATGCTTGTGATTCTTGGCGGCGGCACGGATCAGGCTCGGTCCGCCGATGTCGATGGATTCGATTGCCTGGACGGGAGTTACGCCTTCCCTGGCGACTGTCTCCTCAAATGGGTAGAGATTGACAATCACGAGGTCGATTGGCTTGATCTGGTGCTTCTCCGCTTCCATGCGGTCGTCGGGACGGTCGCGGCGCTGGAGAATGCCACCGAAAACCTGGGGATGGAGGGTTTTCACACGCCCCGCGAAGATCTCCGGAAAACCGGTGCAAGCGCTGATCTCGGTATAGGGTACACCGGCATCCTTCAGCGCTTTTCCCGAACCTCCGGTCGATAGAATTTCCACCCCCAGTTTTGT
>JAZDLX010000194.1:0-2781 GCA_043801585.1 bacterium
GTACGATGGCGAAGGGCAAGATCAAACAGGTCATGGGCGTCGTAGTGGACGTGGAGTTCCCGGAGATGGAACTTCCCGAACTTTACCAGGCGCTGAAGATCAAACGCGGCGGCGACGAGCCGGATCTGGTGCTCGAGGTGATGCAGCACCTTGGCGGCGGCGTGGTGCGCGCGGTCGCGCTGGACATAACCGACGGTCTCGTCCGTGGCCAGGAAGTGGACGACACCGGCGCGGCGATCTCCATTCCCATCGGACCGGAGACACTCGGCCGTCTGATCAACGTCATCGGCGATCCAATTGACGACCTTGGACCCATCGAGGCCAAGGAACGAGCCCCGATTCACCGCGATCCGCCCACTCTTGAAGAGCTGGAGCCGACGCCGCAGATGCTCGAAACGGGTATCAAGGTGATCGACCTGATCCAGCCTTTCCAGCGCGGTGGCAAGATCGGACTTTTCGGCGGTGCGGGTGTTGGCAAGACGGTCATCGTGCAGGAGCTGATCAACAACATCGCCAAGGGGCATGGCGGTCTTTCGGTGTTTGCGGGCGTTGGCGAGCGCACTCGTGAGGGAAACGACCTGCTTCGTGAAATGATTGAAACGGGAGTGGTCGATTATGGCGACAAATTTGACCCCCACGTCTTCGATCTCTCCAAGGTTGACAAGGGAGCACTGGGCAAGTCCAAGCTCGCGATGGCTTTCGGCCAGATGAACGAACCTCCCGGCTGCCGTCTCCGTGTTGCTCTCACGGGGCTGACCCTCGCGGAATATTTCCGTGACCAGGGCAAGGACACGCTGCTCTTCATCGACAACATTTTCCGTTACACCCAGGCGGGATCCGAAGTGTCCGCGTTACTTGGCCGGATGCCGAGCGCCGTGGGGTACCAGCCGACCCTCGCCACTGAGATGGGTCAGCTTCAGGAACGGATCACATCAACGCATACCGGGTCGATCACCTCGGTGCAGGCAGTCTACGTCCCGGCGGACGACCTGACCGATCCGGCTCCCGCGACGACGTTTGCGCACCTCGACGCGACGACGGTGCTCAGCCGTGATATCGCGGCGCGTTCGATCTACCCGGCTGTGGACCCGCTGGACAGCACCAGCCGCATCCTCGATCCGCACATCGTTGGCGAGGAGCACTATCAGACCGCACGCCATGTTCAGGAGGTGCTGCAGAAGTACAAGGACCTGCAGGACATCATCGCGATTCTCGGCATGGACGAACTCTCCGATGAGGACAAGACGACAGTTGCCCGTGCCCGCCGCATCCAGAACTTCCTCTCGCAGCCGTTCCACGTTGCCGAGGCGTTTACCAGCCGTCCCGGCAAGTACGTGACCATCAAGGAGACTATCAGGGGCTTCAGGATGATCCTCGACGGCGAGTGCGACGAGTGGCCGGAGCAAGCGTTCTACATGTGCGGTGGCATCGAGGAAGCGGAAGAGAACGCGAAAAAACTGCTGGCGCAGGAATGAGTTGGTAGGCCAGGGTCTCAGAACCCGGCGAAAATAGTAGTCATTCTGAATGCCAGTTTTTCGGCATGAAGAATCTATGTTTGAATCAAACAAAGATCCTTCACTTCGTTCAGGATGACCAATAGAAGCAGCCTGACGAACAGGCGAGATAAGCGATACTTTCGAGTTGAGAAGGACATGGCGGAGACGTTCAAGCTCGAGATCATCAGCCCTCATGGGATCGTCTACACCGGGGATGCCCATCATGTTAGGGCTCCGGGTGTGGAAGGCTCCTTTGGCGTGTTGCCGGGCCACACCCCATTTCTGAGTCCGCTCCAGATTGGAGAGATCGAAGCTGAGCTTGAGGGCAAGAAGCGTCTGTTTGCCACCAGCGGTGGTTTTGCCGAGGTGCACGGGGATAAGGTGGTGATCCTGGCGGAAACCGCGGAGGAAAAGGGACAGATCGATGTCTCTCGCGCCGAAGAGGCAGCCGTGCGTGCCCGCAAACGTCTCGTGGATAAAACGCCGGAGATCGATGTTGAACGCGTCCACCTCGCCCTCGCCCGCGCTCTCAACCGCCTGCGCATCGCTGGCGTGTAATCCCACGATTGTTACTTCACTGTTATCATGTATATAAGCACCCGGTTCGTCGCCGGGTGTTTGTTGTTTACACTCTTTCCGCCAACCATTCGCTTGAATCATGAGAAAAAAGTGTCAAATCCGCGCTGTGTATTTGACTGAAATCGAGATTGGGGCTATGTTTTTTACCCAGGGTGAAGTTGAGATACGCCCGCTGTGGGGTTTGAACCGCTGACCCACCCAACCCAAACGCGCTTACACCCATCGTTTCTGCCTCCCCCATCGGACGGTATCGTCCTGGTGCTGGATAATCCTGAACCTGAAAAAGTCGGAAATACGATTCAGACCATCGGGGAGGAGCGATGAAAGTCTACCAAGTGATTGCCGTTTCAGCGCTTGTACTGTCTCTTGTGATTCCCTGCGCGGCAGAAATTCTGGTCGTTGATAACAATCCGGGAAACACGGCTCATTATTCAACCCTAGCTGCAGCGATGAGCGCTGCATCAGCGGGGGACACACTTCTCGTGGTCGGCTCGCCGGATTCCTATGGAAGGTTGAATCTCTCGAAAAGGCTGGTTTTGTTCGGCCCGGGTTATCTGCTGACGTCGAATGGGGAGACCCAGGCTTCGAAACTTCAAGCTCAAGCGTCATTTACATTCAACGGCGGATCGGAAGGATCGGTGGTCTGTGGTTTCTATATGAACGAGCAATTGCAGATCAACGTGAGCAACATCACGATCAAACGCAA
>JAZDLX010000222.1:0-10709 GCA_043801585.1 bacterium
CGAGCCAATTGCCGAAGGATTGCGTTGAAAGGCCGTAACCGTGCGGGCGGAGAAATTCCGCATAAATGTCCAGCGGCAGGGAAATCAAGCTGATGATCACCGAGATCATGACGAAGTAGATGGCGAACGCGAACCACCAACGCTTGCCAACCCGTTTCGCGAACACGCCCAGTTTGCCGGACCAGCCGAGGAACAGGATCAGCACTGGGATCGCCACGGCGACCACAATCGAGATTCCCCAGAGCACGTTCCCGCTACGGTAGTAACGCATCGCCTTGGCGGAGGGTTCGGGGACGGTCACCGGAAGCGTTTCCACATCCTGAACCTCCTCCACGTCCATCTCGGTGGCGCTGGAGAGTTCGCCAGCGGTTTCAGTTTCACGGTCTTCCGGTTGAGCGATTGCTGGTATGGCGGCGGCGATGAGCAGCGCGCCGAGCAGCAGAATCATCAGGAGAGACAGAGAGTTACGTTTCAGGGACATGGTTTCTTTCTCCGGCGATGGGTGAACTGAGTGAAACGTAAGCTCGGGCGGCGGGAACGTCCATGCACAGCCCGGATTATGCGCAAATGCTCGGGAGCGGCGAGAGCCTGTTGTTGTTGGAGAAATGCAGGCTCACGGGTTTGGTTCGAAGGCAGAACTGGTTGTTGTCTGTCGTCTCACGCTGTGCCTTGAGATTCAGCCAGCCTGTTGTTTGGACTCGTCGGGACGACAGTGTGGCACGACCCTGACACTCTGCGATCGGATTTCTTATCCAACGGGACGACGTGTTTTTCTCCAGGTTGTGTTTTCGGGATTGTGGAGCCGGCGACCTATATTTGCGGTGGGGTAATCCCCTCCCAGGAGCCGATAAATTCTTACGAAAGGAACTTCAATGCGAACGGACAACAGCGCGTGGAGGTATGGCTCCGTCCTGATCATTCTGTTTTCGCTTTCCTTCACCACGGTTTGGGCCGTTGACCGCCATGACGCCGCCGAACGCTGCACTTGGAATCTTGGCGATCTCTATGCCGGCGAAGCAGAGTGGGAAACGGCGCTGAACGAACTGGGTGCGATGGTGGACACCCTCGCGTCCTACAAGGGACGGCTGTCCGAGAGCCCGGAGGTGCTTGCTGAGTACTTCCGCCTCACGGAGGAGTACCTCGTCAAGCGTGAACGGGTCGGGTCCTACGCTTATCTGGGACAGAGCATCAGTACTCATGACCAGAACGTTCTTGCAATGGTGCAAAGGGTTCAGACACACAGCGCCAGGTATTACAGGGAGACGTCATGGGACAACTCTGAGATGCTTGCCATTCCGAAGGAAACGCTGTTGTCATGGATCGAAAACACCCCATCTCTTCAGCCATATCGGTTTACCCTGCTGCGCCTGATCCGCAACGACGAGCATGTTCTCGATGAAGAGGGTGAACACCTGATGGCGCTCGCCGGACCGGCGCTCGGTGCTGTTGGGGCAGCGTACGGCCAGCTGACCTCGCAGGACATGGATTTCCCCGAAATCGTTCTCACCAATGGCGACACAATAACCGCGAACTACGCCAATTTTAATAAAATCGCCGCCACTTCCGTGGCATCGGACCGCGAGGCCATGTTCAAAGGGTATTACTGGAGTTTTCGTGAATACCAGAACACCTTTGCGTCACTCTTTCTCGGCATGCTTCGGTCAACCTATTTTCGGGCGCAGGCACGAGACTACCAGTCAACCCGCGAAATGCGCTACTTCCCCAACGCAAAACCGGTAGAAATTCAGGATCAATTGCTTGAGATCGCCAGGACCCGGAATGCTCCGCTCAAGCGGTATCATGAACTCCGCAAAAAAATACTTGGGCTCGACTCCTATCGATACTGCGACATTGTTGCGCCGCTGGTTGACCGTGGCCTTTCGATCCCCTTCGACTCCGCGTTCGGAATCCTGATTGACGCCCTCGAACCCTTTGGCGGGGAGTTTGCCGAGAATGCACGCCGCGCCTACAAGGAGCGGTGGGTAGATGCCTACCCGGCGGACGACAAGTATTTCAACGCCTTTTGCGGAGGCCCCTACGACACCCATCCCTACGTCCTGATCAACTACAGCGACGATCTCGAAAGCCTTTCGACACTTTCCCACGAAATGGGACACGCTGTCCACGCTGTATTGACCAACGAAACTCAGAATTATTACAACACCTTCGCTGACGCGATCATCAGCGAAACAGCCTCGACGATGTTCGAGGAGATTGTGCAAAACGAACTGATGAAACGTGTGAAAACACCCGAGGAACGGATCGCTATCCTTCAGCTTCGCATTGACGAGCTGGCGTCGCTTTTCTATCGCCAGTCGATCCTCGGTGATTTTGAGTTGAAGGCGCACCGGGCGCAAGCGGAGGGAAAACCGATCACTGCAAACACGTTGAACCAGTTCTTTGTCGAGTCGTTGACCGATGTTTACGGCAACGTGTTGGACGACCCGGAGTGGGCGGATGTGTTCTGGGCGACGAAGCCGCATTTCTATTCGCCCTACTATGTCACCGATTATACCTTCAGCAGGGTGTCAAGTGCGGCGCTCTACAAGCTGATGACCGAGGGGAGTAAAAAGAAGCGTGAACAAGCGCGGCAGCGGTATATCGAGCTGCTGAAATCGGGAGGCTCGGATTATCCCATCGACCAGCTCAAACGGGCGGGCGTTGACCTGACCACCCCCGATCCATACCTGGCCCTGGTTGCAGAGTTGGACGATCTTGTCACGCAGCTTGAAAAGGAATTGAAAGCGGCGAAGATGCTCTGAACGGGATCTTCATCCAATTGATTTGTCAGGGAATCCCGTGATAAAACGGCCCCGTTGGTTCATCCAGCGGGGCCTGTTGTATTATGGCGTACCCTTTTACATCCATACCGGCTTGTTCACTGTGGCATCACTCGCTGTGCAATACAGACGCCGGGTTCAGCCTCGCCGAGCGTAGCGCGATGGCGCTGATGGTCAGCACGGTGATGATCAGCGCAGCCACTCCCGCCGCCGGGTAGATCCACCACGGCATAGCCGCGTGGTATGCGAACTGCCCCAGCCAGCGGTTCATCACATAGTAGGACACCGGCCAGGCGAAGAGGTTTGCCAGGACTACCAGCAGCAGAAACTCGCGTGAGATCAGGGTCAGTACCTGTCCTTCGGTCGCACCGAGCACCTTGCGTACCGCGATCTCATGTGTGCGTCGTTGCGCGGCGTAGGCGGCGAGCCCGAGCAGTCCCAGGCAGGCGATGCCGATGGCGATTGCGGCGAAGGTCTGCAGCAACGAGGTGATTCGCAGGACATCACGGTAGTACCGTTCGTACTGTTGGTTCAGGAAGATGTAGTCGAACGGCAGTTCGGGGAACATCTCTTCCCAGACCTTTTCGACTTCGCCAAGCACCGCCTGTGCAGCATCCGTGTTGAACCGCACCCCTACAAAGCTTTTGTAATTATAGTAATTGAACAGGATAATTGGACTGATCTCGGAGTACAGGGAATTGTAGTGGAAATCCTCGACGACGCCGATGACCGTCCATCGTCTATCCCACATCCGCAGCGAACGGCCGACCGGCTGATCCCAGCCCCATTCGCGCACCGCCGCTTCGTTGATGACGATGACCCCCGTGCTGTCCTCTTCTCCGGCCATGTCAGTGGCGATGTCCGCCGAGAAAAACCTTCCCCGGGCGACTCGCAACCCGAGCACGTCGTCGTAGCTGGCGTCACAGTTGAAGTTGTTTGTCATCCGGGACTTCTCCTCGCCTTCGAGCAGGGCGCCGGATTGGCCTCCACCGATAAACGGCAGGCGGCCGGAAAAGGTAGCGGCCTTCACGTCGGCGTGGGTCAGCAGACGGTCGCGGAACGTCTCCCAATGGCTATCGAATTCATCATCATGGACCATCAGGCAAAGCACCTGTTCCTTGTCAAAGCCGAGCGGACGATTGATCATGTAGCGCGCCTGGCGGAAGATGACCCCGGTGCTGATGATCAGTCCGATGCTGACCACAAACTGAAAGACCACGAGCACCCGGCGCAGTAGAACACCGCCCGTAGCGGTTGATCCTTTCCCCGAACCACGCAGGCTTTTAACCGGAGAAAACGAGCTCATCACGAAGGCCGGATAGATCCCGGCGACCACACCGCAGAAGAACATCAGGCCGAGCAGAGACAGTGTGGCGAAAGAACCGTCAAGCACGTTGAGCGGCGTTTCCCGCCCCACCAGGTTGGAGAACCAGGGTGCCGAGAGCTGTACGATCACTCCTGCGAGCACCATCGCCAGAAATGCGATCAACAGCGATTCGCCAAGAAATTGCACGATCAGGTCGCCGCGCTTCGCCCCGGACACCTTGCGCAGCCCCACCTCTCGCGAGCGGCGAACGGAGCGGGCGGTGGACAGGTTGATGAAGTTCACGCAGGCGATAATCAGGATCAGGCTGGCGATCGCCGCCATGCTCAGCACCACGGAGATGTCTGAGACGCCGGCGTTGTGGCCGTCCAGCTCGATCTTGCCGGAATACAGATGCATCTCACGGAGCGGCTGTGCCCAGAAAATCAGACCTTCCCAGGAGCCGTGACGGTGGAAGGCTTCCGTGATCTTTTCGCCCAGTTCGTTCAGGTCGATATCCGGACGCGAGAGCAGCAGGTAGCATGCGTGGTTGTTGTTGCCCCAGGAGTCCAGGTTCAACCCACTGTACTCCGCTGCCATCGGGAAGGGAATCAGCGCCTTGATCCGAACGTGAGTCTGCGTGGGCGGATCGGCGAGGATGCCGGTGACAGTGACAAGGTGCTCGTTGTTGAGCATCAGCGTCTGACCCATCGGGTCTTCGCCTTCGCCGAAATAGCGTTTTGCCATCTCGCGGCCGAGTACGATGCCGTCACGGCGAACCAGCGCGGTTTTCGGATTCCCATGTTCGAGGGTGAAGCCGAAGATGTCGAAGAAGGTTGAGTCGACGTAGGAAATTCCGCTCTCGTAGAATCTATTTTCACCCCGGCTGATCAGAGCGCTCCACACGTTCATCACCCGGCATTGCGCCTCCACCTCTGGCAGCTCATCGACCAGCATCGGACCGAGGGGGGGCATGATCCAGGAGACGTCGGTCAGTTCCTTCTCGCCGAAATTCTGTTTCTCTACCAGCCGAACAACCCGGTCAGCATTCGGGTGGAACCCGTCCCATGTCAGGTCCACGCGGATATAGGCGAACAGGAGCAGCGCGGTCGCGATGCCGAGCGCCAGTCCGAAGATGTTGAGCAGGGTGTAGCTTTTCTGACGGACAAGGTTTCGGAGTGCGATGGTGATGATATTGCGGAACATGGATATCCCCCGGAGAGTTCGTCGGCTCGCGAATGAGACAAATGTAAAGGGGGTAGAGGTTACAGGCACGCTCCGAGTCTCAGGACGTTGGCAGCGAAAGAAGGGGTCGCGAATGGGCAGTCAGAAACGGTAAGAGCCTGTTATCCATTGAAATAGTCGTCTGGGAGCTTATGGAAAGTGTTTTGTTACGTTAACGAGGGTGACCAGGGAGTTCAGTCCTGGATTTCATCCGGGAACAGTGTTATTCACCCTGCTTCGCCGTGAATTCCCGCATCCGATTCAGTACTGCTGCGAGCTCCAGTCCACGGAATTCCACCAGGTCGCCGGTGAAATAGGGATCGAGCAGATCGAGTCCCTCGCTTTCGATCCTCGCCATCATCTGGTTGACAACCTCATGGAGCGTTGTCCGGCCGTCCATGAATTGCCGTGCGAATTCGATCGCCAGCCCGATCGCTTTGATCTGGGCGGGTTCGAGCAGTTGTTCGACATCTGCAAGATCAACCGTCATTCTGCCATAGACCAGCGTCCGTACATCGGGAGCGTAAACCCTGTAGTGTCCATGCTGGTTCCGGGGGTCGAGAGTATCGGGAAGCGGGATGCGTGGCTGTGGCGCCGGAATCCGCTCTCCGCCCTCGTTGATGCGGATTGAGGGAAGCTGTTCGACAATGCGTTTCGCCTCGGCGGTCACATCGCAGGGCACAAATTCCTTCATCTGGATCACACGGTCCGCCACATTCAGGTAGTCGCCCGATCCGCCGTGCACGAGAACCGTCGAGATGCCATGTTCGTCGTATAAATGACGTACACGGTCGATGAACGCAGTGATCGGTTCGTGTTCCTTTCTCACCAGTCGTTGCATGCGCTGGTCGCGAATCAGAAAGTTGGTCGCACATGTGTCCTCGTCCATCAGCAGCACCCTCGCGCCCGCTTCGATCGCCTCTGAAATGAATGCCGCCTGGGAGGTGCTTCCGCTGGCGTTTTCGCTGGAAAAACTCGAGGTGTCCTGCTGCCGTGGAATGTTCCGGATGAACGCCGAGATGTCGGTGTTGGTGACGGGCCGCCCGCTGTAGGCACGAACTTTCATCGTCCCGGGAAGCGAAACACATTGCTCGCGTCCATCGCCGGGGACGTGGTTGTATACGCCCTGCTCGATGGCTTGCAACAGGGTGGATTTGCCGTGATAGCCGCCTCCCACCAGCAGGGTCACTCCCGTCGGGATTCCCATTCCGCAGACAGTTCCCGCGTTCGGCAGCTCCACGCTGACCTTCAGGGATTCAGGTGAACGGAACACGACAGCCTCTTTTGCTTCGAGCGGCTTTTCGTCCATTCCGCTCCGCCGAGGCAGAATCGACCCGTCGGCGATGAACGCTACCAGGCCGAGTGCGTCGAGCTGGCGGCGCAGAAAATCGGCGTCCTCTGCCGCGTGAAGATGCGTGCGGAGTTCACCAATGTCGATGGCATTCGCGAAAAGCGAAGCTTTCACAATGGCCGGGAGTTCATCGAACAGCATCGTCTCCGCAGTCTCGGAGTCAATGGAACGGCTTTGTGCCGGCAATCCGATAAAGAAACGGGCTTCCACGAATTCGTCGTTCACCGCCATGGAGCTCCTGCGGAGGATCGCCTGGTCCGGCTGCGACAGCGTGATCACCCCGCTGTAACCAGTGCCGCGACGGTCCTTTGAATACCGCTCGCAATTCGCGTAAAACACCTTCGCCAGGTAGTTGCACAACGCAATCGTGTGGATCTCTCGTGCAGTCATCTCCACGGGAAAGCCGGACGCTTTTCGGTTCACCCGCGCACGGTAAACGCCAGTATGGGGAGGTGCATAGGGGTCCTTGGGGATTCGGTCGACGAGGAGGTCAAAGTCGGGATAACGGTACTGGCCGAGCAGTGATTGGTATGCTCCATAATCCTTGCCGTCCAGACCTTTCAGTGGCAGCCGAAGTGATTCGATCGGTCTCATCGTCCCTCCCGTTCCGCTCGGCGGACAGAGAATATTTGGTTCCAGCAAAGGAGTTGTCCGGGTACAGCGCCAATGTCGATTCCAATATACAGGGTTGACACAGCAGAGTCAACTATAGTATATTTCGTCTACTATGGTAGATAAACAAGCAAATCCATTGTCACGGCTTGCCGGGGAATTGAAGGCGGTTCGGAAGCTGAGAGGTGTGAGCCTCGCGGCGGTCGCGGGACCTGCCAAAATCTCGGTGGCCTATTTGCAGAAACTGGAGAGCGGCGTGGTGAAAAATCCTTCCCCTCGGGTGCTGATGCGGTTGGCAGAGGTGCTGGACTGTTCCTACGAGAGGTTGATGGAGCTGGCGGATTACGTTCCGCCCGTCAAATCCTCTTCAAAGGGCAAACCGAGTTTTCTCGAGGCCGCATTGCGCAATGAAGAGCTCACCGACGACGAGCAACACGCAGTGCTCGCCTTCATCGGCTACCTCAAAGGCTCCCGAAAGTAATAGCTGTGCTTCTTAAGTGTCCTAAGGCAAAGAGGTCATAAAAATGCTGCCCACATTGATTGCCGGGCAGCTTGAACCGAGGCGCTCAATTAAGCTTTAATCAATGCCAGTCATAGGCAATGTCTCACTTGCTGCTACAATCAGTTCACTTGAAAATGAACTGTACTCGAAAACTGAAAATGAAGTGGTATCCCAGTTACTGATATTGGATACTGTAACTTCACCACCTTGTATTTCGTCGCGAAATACGTTCAGATCAAGGATTGACCAACAGTACAGTTTGTTGTCGACTTCGGCGTCTTGAATCCCGTAGAAATAGAAATCCAAAACTCCGCTTATTGCCCGATCAAGGACGGTAGGTGTTGAATAAGGATGCCTTGATCGCATCGTAAACTCATCGCTATGTGAGATGAATTTACTTCGTCGAACCATACACTGTACCGTGACGGTACCAAGATGGATTGTGTTGCGAACAGGCTCAGTATATGGAATTACCGTGCTGCTCTGTTCACAACAATGTTGATGTACGAGGGGAACAACCTCTCCCCAGAAACGTCTGCTAAAATGCATAGTGGAAATCCTTTCTGGGGGCAGCACTCCGGTTATTTCAGGAAAAGAAGGAAGGTTAAACGACAAATTGAAAAACTTGACTTTTAACTTGATTCCTAATTACCATGAAACGCCGGGGTCTGCTCCCCGGTGAAGACTGCTTTTGCTTTCTTGAGCCTCGGTGTGCTATCACCGGGGCTCAACTCTTTTGAGCACCTCGGCTCAAAGGTGAATGTAGACTCCGACTTCTTGGAGGTCAAGATATTTAGCGGTACTTCTAGTGCAAATATTTTTTATTCCTCTCTTTTATTAGAATAATAATTATCCCTATTAACGTGATAATTATGGAAATAAGAAGAGTGTTTTGTCTTGCGCTGTTACGGTGACTCTCGGTTCCTCACTACATGGCCCCAATGGTCTTGAGAAGGACCAACAAGAAGAGCTGCACGCAAAATTGAGTCAATGATAGCAATGGAAATGGAGATACTGCGGTTGGGTCATCTTCGCATTCAAGGATAAAATATCGCACAAGCTGTGCTGTTAATATTTAATAATTAGGCAATTGTCAAAACAGAGGATCCCTGTGAGTAAGATGAATATGCAAATATGCTTGAAGTTGAGAAGTGTGTCGCTGGTTCCATTTGTTGAGTATGTACACGTGCTCCTGTTTGCTTGTCAAACAGGGTTTATTCTAATTCGTCCAAGTCGTCATCCTGAATCTGCCTTCCGGCGGATGAAGAATCTTTATAAGGTGTGTGGCCCGGCTGCCCCGCCAGCCGGGTTTCCCTTATCTTTTATCATGCCAACACACCATGATGAACCATCTCACGCTCACTTCCTCACATTTGGAACATTCCACCACGTTCCCCTCTTCAAGCACGAGAACCTTTGCGCCATGTTTCTGCAACAACTGGCTTTATCTCGCAAACAGTTAGGCTTTCAGCTCTGGGCGTTTGTGGTGATGCCGGACCATGTTCACCTCTTACTTTACCCGCAAGGTGATGTTTCAATCACACACATTCTTTCAAGCATCAAACGTGGCTTTGCCTGGCAGGCATTGCAGTTCTTGAGGGAGGGTGCTCCGAAGATCCTATCTGCTCTTCAAAGGAAGCAGCGCGGAAATGTAACGCACCACATCTGGCAGGCGGGAGGAGGGCATGACCGGAATATTTTTGGTGATGAAGCTTTGCGGAAAACGATGGAATACATCCACGGCAATCCTGTGCGTAAAGGATTGGTGGGACTGCCGGAGGAATGGCCCTGGTCCAGCGCGGGATTCTGGCTAACCAAGAAGCACGGCTTGCTGGTACCTGATATCCCTGAATGGTGGCGTGATGGGATGTAGATGGTTGGTTAATTGCTAATTGAACAATTTATTGCTACCGTTGAAGAAACCCGGCTGACAGGGCAGCCGGGCCACACATCGCCCGTGAAATCCTCCTCAAAGGGCAAGCCGAGCTTCCTCGAGGCCGCATTGCGCAACGAGGAGCTCACCGACGACGAGCAACACGCTGTGCTCGCCTTCATCGCCTGCCTGAAGGGTGTCCGCAAGAAATAGTGGAAGCTGCGAAGCTTTTTACATTAGCGCCACCGGAGCAGTGCAGAGGGGTGTTTGGGACACATGTCCCCAGTCATCCTGACGTCCCGATTCATCGGGACGAGAAGGATCTATGAGTTGTCTATGGTTTAATGACCCGACCAGCTAGTTTGTCCGCCGTAGTCCGCAAGCAGTCAAAATGCAAGGGCTTCATTTAATGATCATTCACTAAAGTGAAAATGTTGTGTGGCCCGGCTGCCCTGCCAGCCGGGTTTCAACTTTGGGAATGAAACCGGTTTTCATCCCCTTGCCCGTAATTGAAAATAAATCATGACGACCAGAGAAAAAGCCAGTATAAGGGGTGTCACCCTGTGAATCACCTTCAGCCCATCGCTGGCCAATTTGTCAAAACTCAGCACTCCACCGGAAACAAGCAGCATGAGCAGCAGCACACCCGATAGAACAATCAGGGTGATCATCCAGGGGCCACCCTCAAAGCTCTTAAGCAGCAAGTGAACGAGGAGAACGACAAAAACCGCGAAGGAAAGGGCGAGCAATTTGTGAACCGTAAACACCGGGGTGTTCAACGGCCGACCGAAAAGGCGGACGATCGTGCCGGATAGCGCCGAAAGCAGAAACAGGACTCCCGTGACAACGATTCTGATTTCGAACGCCTTCATCTCGCATTCCCCCAGACTAACGCTTTGATGCACCTCTCACCGCCCCAGCAGATTCCGCGCGATCACCAGTTTCTGAATCTCGCTGGTTCCCTCGCCGATGGTCGTGATCTTGGCGTCGCGGAACATCCGCTCGACGGGATACTCCTTGATATATCCGTACCCGCCGTGGGTCTGGATCGCCTCGTTGGTGAC
>JAZDLX010000017.1:0-11942 GCA_043801585.1 bacterium
GGTGACCCGGCCATAATTTGTCATTCCCGCGCAGGCGGGAATCCAGCACGTAGGCCGGGTTCTCCGAACCCGGCGCGGTGTGGCGCGGAGGGTAGCCCGGCTGCCCCGCTTGTCATGTCGCAGTAACTCGTTGACAGGCCAGCCGGGAACAGCATGAATCAAACCTTTGACCGGAACGCCTGTTCCAGCCGCGCCAGAGACGTCTGGATGTCCGCCAGCCTCGCCCGTATCTCCAGTCCGAACTGTTCCACTTCGCTGCGGTTTGCTTTCACATCATCGAGGTGGCGCAGGTCCGAACGAAGCCGTCCGAATGCCAGCGAAACGGTAACAACCAGCGATCCAAAATAGATCAGGTCGCGAAGCGTGATCGCAAAGTGTGAGGGGTCGGCGATCATTTCGCTCCCTCTGTGGCTGTCCCGCTGGTTTTGGCGGTTTGCGACGAGTCCGTTTGAGAGGCGGCTTTGGCGATGCCATCGCGAAGCAGCAGGGCCATCAGCGCTGGAATCGCGATCTGCAACCCTTCTGTCAGCGTGCTTTGTCCGGTTGCCACCCGTTCCGTGGCGGCGATCAGAGCGGCAATCGCCGCCCAGAACGTTTTTGTTTTCAGAAGTCGCTTCAGCATGGAATTCTTCTCCTTTTCGAATGGGTGTCAGGGATGAGATGGAAGCCCGTCTGAACGGCTCCAGGCCGGTCGACCCCACGACGTCGGGATCTGAGTAGCGACGGGCTGGGCGCCGATGGTTGTCTTGTCCTCGGCGTAATGAGCGGCGGGCGAGATGGGCATCAGGCGAAAGTCGCTGGAGGCCGGGGAGAGGAAGAGCGGGTTGCGCCGAAGCACATGGTCGGGAGCGGCAACTCCATCCAGATCCGCAGAGTTGTTCCAGAACAGAATTGACGAGAGGAGGAGGCTGCCCAGAGTAGCCTGCGCGCCAGTGGTGCAGTGGGTAATGATCGAACGGGTTGTTGTCAGCGTGCCGCTGCCTCCGCAAAGGAGTCCGGCGGCGTGGTTCAGGCCGTGAATGGTGACACGGTCCGCTTCGCAGGTAGCTGAACCCAGGTATGCTACAGCCGTCGCACCCGGACCAGGCGTGCAGAAAATGAGCCGGGACAGAACAATGTTGGTCGTGTCTTCTGAAGTGCCGGTTATACCGTAATCGCTGAAGGTTGAACAGACACCACCTTCCACGATGACACTGTCGGCGTTGTTTGTAAAGATGCCGAAACCGTTGTCTTCCAGAACGCAATCGGTCAAACGGGTTGTTGATCCGGAAGAGACATACACTCCGCTTGGATTTCCGCTGGCCCTGCAAGACTCGAGAAGCATCATCGAGGTGGCGCCCGCGAAAAAACCTTTTCCAGCGGAGTTGTTCAGGCTCAGGCAAGCAGTGAGAGTCATCGCGGAGTTCGATGTCACTTTGAAGCCGTCCAACTGATTGTCATGGGCGGTGCAGCCAAATGCCCGAAGATCGCCGGACAGGTTGGAGTAGTATCCCCAGTCGCTTGTGCCGTCAGCGGAGCAGCCGTGAAGAGTGAGGATTGCGTGGTCACGGGAATAGAAACCCGCCCGGGCTGCAATGCCCCCTTCGTTGGCGTGAACGGCGCAGTTCCAGAAAGTGGCATCCGCCGTGGAGCCGTTTGCGTAGACTACGAAGCTGTTCGATATGCCGGAATTGATCAGGTGGAAACCGCGACAGGATCGCTTTATCGAAAGGCTGTCGGCTGGTTCAATCGCCCACACCTGGACGGTGCCGCTGATTGTCTGTCCGGTGGCCGATCCGATCAGGGTGTCGCCCGCGACGACAAGCAGTGTATCGCTCCCTGCGGAGTTGCTCGCCGAGTCGATGGCGGCGGAGAAGGTGGCCAGGGCTTCGCTGTAACTCCGGCCGGAATTACCATTGTCGCCGTGCGTGCCGACAAACCAGAGTTCCGCCGCAGAGACAGAGGGACCGAATGCCAGGATCAAAACGAAAAGCTGTACGGTTCGTTTCATCGCCAAACCTCCTCCGCAATGGGGATTCCCCGAAAACGGCTCTCCCAGTCCTCGTACTGGACGACCACCGTGTCTCCCGTGACTGGATCGAGTCCGGCGCGAATGCGCAGGCTGTCGGGCCAACGGGCGGGGTAAGGCGAACGGAGATACCATGCCGGGAGAGTCAGCGACGAGGTGTCCACGTCTCCGATGGCAACGACCTGTGCGGGGGTCCAAAGCAACACGTCGGGCGCCTCGCGATCCTCGCTCGGATCGGCTGCGGTCAGAGATCCGCTAAAACACACGAACAACAGGAGCAGGTACGCCGTCAACTTTATCATCGAACCCTCCAGAGATCCAGCCGCACGTTGGCGCTGTCAGCCGAGACAATGATGAATCGCAAGTAGCCTCCTCCGTACACTGGAATCGGCAGCGAAACTCCCGTCCCTGCGATTGTCAATGGATCGGTTGTGGGAATCAGGATCAGCGACTCATCCCACTGCTCGTAGATCACAGTCGTATCGTCGAGAGCCACCTGTGCGCTCACTGTGATTGAAGGATCGGCCGCATGCGCCACCGTAGCGGTGTCGACCTTCACGAAGAGGGTGAAACGGGTTGGGGCAAACACCCGTTCGGATGCCAGGTCCGCCGTGTGGGTTCCGAAACGGAGCCAGGAGGTGGTGTCGGCGGCAGCCTTGATAATGCCGTCGTAAAGAGTCGTCACACGGGCAACACGTTCGCCCTGAAGGAGTCCGGCGGTGGACGAAAAACTCTGGGCGTTTGCGGACAGGGCGCAAAAATAGAGAAGGACAGCGGTCAGGATCGCGAAGCCAAGCTTCAGGGCGTGACGTTGACGTTGGGAAAGGGATGGGGAGATCATGGTTCCTCCGGAAAAGCGGTGGGTACAATGCAATGAATCGAAATGGAAGTGGGTCACTTTCCGTTCTTGTTGGAAATGCAGGTTTTCTGTGTGACCGGTTGAACGGAGCGGATTGGTGCGAGGAGGGCGGAATAGCGGATGCCACGGTGTTTGATCAGCAATTTTCGTTCGGTCCCGTCGTCGTCGATGCCGTTCTCTTTTTCGTCTTTCGCGGTGGCGTGGTCACAGGCGAGTTCGATGCCGGTGCCGGGGGCCGCGCCACGGTAGACCAGCGACCCTTCGGTGACCCGTTCGATCCCGTCGTACCAGAAAAAGCAGAGCTGGCCGTCATAAGTGCGCCCCGGCCAATGAGGACAGCCGCGCAGATCCTGCTCGCAGATGGAGCAGATGGGTGCGCGATAGACGAAGGCGATGGAGGCTTCGTTGTAGACACCCGCGTCGATCATCACCCTAAGGTCGTCCGCCTGAGAATGGACGCGCGGCCAGTAGAAACGGGGAACGATCCAGGAGATGTCGTCCCGTTTCTCGACATCGCCTCCGAAGAATCGTGCGATGCCAAGTGTGCGTCGGTCGTGCCCGATCAGCACGGGCGCACCCTGGACAAGCTCGAGCAGGCGGGGGAGGTTCTCGGTGCGGAATCGACCGTAGCGGCTGTCTATCTGGTCGCTGGCGAGACGGCAACGGCGAACGTAGATCTCGCTGGCGGAAAGAGGCAGCAACGGCGGATTGGCCAGTCCGTGAATAATTTTGAGATCCTGCTCACTGACCGTACACGGTTCACGCAGGAGGGTGCCCGAAAGATGCTGCGAAAGCATAGGGTGATTCCTTTCGTTGAAGGCGATGTCGGGTGGCCCGGTCGGCTTGATGGCCGGGTCTCAACTCTGAAGTATGGCCCGGCTGCCCCGCCAGCCAGGTTCACCACGGCTATGTGCCCTTTTCATTGCCGTCGGGTGGCTCGAGCAGTCAGTTGACTGATCGGGTTTCATTGTCGAGAGATGTCACTCCGGACGGAACGCTTTGTCATAACCGAGCTCACGGGCAGCCTGGTCGCGCGAGAGAATTCCGGCGGCGATCAGACGCTCCGCGCGCTCCATCTCCAGCATGCGGGCACGGTTGCGCTCGACAATGAACGGATCCTGGTTTGGTGCGAACTTCCACGTGGGGATGGCGAGGTTGCCCGCGAGGCGAAGTTCAAGGCGGAGCAGCCATTCGGCGAGGTCGCTGCCGAGTTGCTGCAAAGCGTCCACGATCTGCATCAGCAGGTTGTACTGGGAATAGATCCAGTTCTTCGTCGTGCCGTGACTGCGGCCAAGTGTCCACGGAAAGAGTTTCAGGCCGGTGATCACATCCTCGATCACCTGCTCACGGTTCAGCTTCCAGATGCCTGCTTCGTCGCCGGTACCGCCGATCAGTTTCACCTCCACACCAGACCAGGTGAAAACGTTGTCATCCGGACCCAGGTCCTGGAACTGGCGCACGGTGGCGTCGAAATAGCTGTTGATCCGTTGCGTGTAACTCTCCTGGTCTTCGCCGGGAATACGTTCCGGGGGAGCGAGCTTGATCTGGAGACGGGGGGTGCCGGCGTTGTGGCTGCTGCGGGCCATGTCCTCGAGCATCTTCTGCTCGATTTCCACGACAAACGGGATGCTCGCCAGCGGGTCGATTCCCTCGATCTGGTGCAGGTCGCTGATCAGCGTTCGATGGAAAAACATCAACGGTGGCAGGGATTTCAGCGATCCATCCTCGAGCTCATAGAACGGCTCGCTGCGGCCATCCGGATGTTTTCGCCAGCGGATCTGGAAGGGGTCCAGCGCTTCCACATGACTGATCCCCGTTCCATCCGGAAACGGGTGTGCGAGCAGGGCGACACGGCCGAGGGTGAACAGATCGAGGAAGAAGGATTCCACAAGGCGTTCAAGTCCACGGGTGTGGCCGTCACGTTTTGGATAGACCCGCCTTTGCAACTGGTCGGCGAGGGAGTTGGCGCGCCGCACCTCCATTTCAGGTCCCCGGAAATCGAGACGCTGGGGTGTCGTACAGAGGTGTACCCAGGTCCAGATGCCGGCACTGACGATGGGGATGCGGTCCCGGAGAAACCGGTAGTATTCGGCGCGGTTCGCCCCCGTGTACCGGAACTCGCGTCCTGTCGCGAGTTGGGCGAGTGGACCGTCCGTGATGATCAGATCGTTGCGGGTAACGGAGGGCCGCCCCGCGAACACCTTGGGGTGGACGATCGGTTCGCGCTTGCGTGAAAAGAATCGTGCGAGCATGGGCACCTCTATCTGAGATTCGTAAACGAGCCTGGGCTAACGGTGGGTGCGGGAGTCGATCCCCGCGACACGGGGTGTTGCGGGGAGGGGGCTTCGTTGAAAACGTGGGAGGTTGATAACCAGATAGCGAAGAGCGTCCATCAGGTGGTCGTGTTCACCGTCCTTGACCGGACTCTCTCCGCTGGCATCCCAGGCATACGCCTGAAAGGCGGTGATCAATGGAGCGCAGCGCTTGTGGACACGCAGCTCAATCTCGCCGTTGGCGTCGCGAAGCAGGGCACGCAACGCCTCGATGCCGGGTGAGACCGAAGAGGGTCTATGAACGGTCTTAATGCCGATCTGCTGAAACGCCTCCTCGGGGCTGATACCGAAATCGTTGTTCGCTGCTCCGGCGGGGTCCACGGCTGTGTGGGTGAAATCTCGTTCGTGTAAACCGTACCGTGCGTCCACATGGGCGATCCTGTCCAGAAGTAACGGAATCGGCAAGCGGTCCCCGACGAGACAATCGAACACGGTCAATTGTCCTTTGGCATCCTCTTCCGCCCAGATAACCGCCGGGCGACGGTAGCCGAAATCCACACCACGGTAGAGACGCACTCCCCGCCGTGAACCGGGACGCGGGGTACGTTTGACCACGTGAAATTCCACCTCGAACTGATCGTAGACACGTCCCTCCGCTCCCTCGAAGGAGAGCTCCTGTTCGCGCCGCCAGCGCGCTTCGGAGAGGCCGGACCGGGCGGATTCCTGCCACTCGCAGCTTTTTTCGGGATTCTGCGAATAATGCAGCCGGTACTTGAAGAAATGGGAGTTCTTGTCGTGCACGAGACGGGCGAAAACTCCGGCGGGACCGTTGGGCGTAGAGACTCCCAGAAATGAACCGCCGGAATCCACGGCGGGCTTCACCGCTGTCCACACCTCTTCGTCGTAGGGTGTAAACGCCATTTCGTCCCAGAAAACCGTGCGCGGGGAACGGCCCCGGACGGCGTGGGGTGTCGTTGGCAGCGAAAGGATCTGTGTGTTCCGCTCCGGGAACACAATGCCGTCCGCCTTGACACGGATCTTTTCATCCATCAGGTCGGACGGGAGGTGGTCATAGAGAAAACGGACTCGGTCAATCAGCTCGCGGGCGGACCGCTCCTCCTTGGAGAGGACAAGGTGCTGTCCGGGACCGCCGGTGATTGCACGATGCAGCAGCCAGGCACATCCGATCCAGGTCACCATCATCTGGCGGCTTTTGACAACGAGGACCCGGTCGCAGTTTTCCAGGGTTTTCGCCAGTTCGTAGATATAGCTCCAGTCTGGAATGGCGCGTGGGGTGTCGTGACCGGGGTCGTGAGTCTGGCAGTGCTGGAGAAAAGGCGGGAAATCAAGCATAGAGTGTCACAGCTTTCGTCTTATTGTACGTTTTGTCTCGAAAAGCATGAGGCTTTCCTTGTCGAAACCGACAGGTCCACTCGATGGGATTAAATCCCCGGGTTTCAATCACTGCTTAGGTTACTTCCGCTCCTTCTGTCACCCTCACTCCTTTTGTCACCTCCGCGAAGGCGGGGGTCCAGTCAGTGAACGAGGTAAAACATCTGGATTCCCGCCTTCGCGGGAATGACAACTGGAGGAATATCGTCCGATCCCGGGGGTGGCCCGGGACTCTTGTCCGCCGAATCCCGAACCGTCGGGAGAAGGCGGATCAGTCCCTGGTTTCATAAGGACTAATTGTTGCTCGAACGTGTGGTCCGACGGCCCCGCTTGCCATGTCGTAGCAACACGAAGACAGGACAGTCGTGTATCCTACCAGTTGTGGGGCGGTGTGTTCGACTGAAGCGATGGGGCGGCGGGAAGCGGCTGTTTCAGGAATTTGGACAGGGTGGTCGTCGCCCGTTCGCGGAAACGGATGGAAAGCTCCATGAATCGCCGGGCGCGATCGTCCGCGGAGGGATCGCCGACGGAACTGAGCGTGCGCAACGCGAGATCGTCACAGAGCTGGGAAAGCGTCAGTTCCGTCGCGCCGATCACCAGTCCTTCATCGGTGGAGCTGGCGCTGTAGCCGTCACGGAGACGGTCGACAATCTTCGCTTCCGCCTCGCTGATCGCCTGTCCGATCAAAGCGTCGGAGGTGCCCGCTGCGTTGGTGGAGTAGGAGACGAGGACACGCGCCGGGTCAGGGAGGTTGCCGGTGACAATTCGTGTCACAGTTCCGGCGGCGTAGTCCACCTCGAAGTCCACACCTTCGGCGAACAGATCCAGTGGGAGCAGGTACGCCTGCACGGTGTCGCCGGAGCCGATCGCTCCCGAGGCGATCCGTTTCACTTGAGCGGTCTCGTCGAGGACGGCGTAATCCACTCCCTCGATGAAACGTGACAGCGGCGGGTCGGAGGGAGCGATCACGATGCTTCCGGGGGCGTTCGCGTCATATCCGGTGGCGTACCAGCTTTCACCGGAGAGGGTGAGCGGGACAGGTCCGGCAGGATCGGTGACATGCAGGGCGTAGACACGGACGCTGCCGGGGGAGAGGGTGCCGTGGGGAAGTTGGATCGCGCTGGCACCGCTGAGCACGAAGGGAAGAAACCGCACCTCGAGCGAATCCACGCTGAGTGCCTGCAGGTGCAGCTTGATGGTTGTGGCATCGGTCCAGGCCATGTCAATTCCTCGAGAATAGCAGGCCGACGCTCGCCTGGAGAGTTGAGTTGGCGGGCACGCCGGACACCTGCACGTTGGTGAAGTTTCCGTTGCGGATCACAGAGACGGTGAACGTACCTCCCGAGTAGGTGGCGAAAAGGGTGATCCGGTCATTGGCGCTGACGGACAAGGTCCGGGTGTCGCTGCGCAGGGTGCTGCCATCCCATACGGAAAGACCGGTGATCGTTCCCGAAAAGGGCAGCGGGACGCCATCCGCGCCAATCCCTCCGGCTCCCTTAAGGAAGGTGGATGAGGTGGCTACGGAAGCGGAGAAAGGAAGCAGCGATGGAGACATCCTCGCTTCGAGAAACGCTGCTGTCAGATTCAATGCCATGAGGTCTCCGGGTCAGGGGAAACCGGCGGGAGTGGGGCCTCGAGCGGAGGGGTCAGGGTGTGAGGATACTCGAGGCCCCAAGCCGGAAAACATCAATAATCGCAGGCTTTTCTGGCATCGTCGACCATCACGGTGTAAACCGATTCCTTGGAAACGACGGCCGTTTCCAGCTTGCGTTCGATGACCTTGTCCGCTTCGATCATCAGCGGCTGGCTGACCGATTCACGCACGGCGAAACGGCTGTCCAGGGCGATCATCTCGGTGGCTGTCGCGGAGGGAACGGCGACGAGGCGGGCGTTCATCGGAAGCAGGTTCGCGTAGCTTCCAGTGGTTTGCATCAACTCCTTGGCGGCGAAAGCCTGTGCGTCCTGGAACTGGTTCATGTTGAGGATGGTTTCGATGTCGCTCTTGTCCGCGAGGATGTGCGTCATCTTCGAGGGGACGTCGAAACTGGAGGCGAGGTGGACCAGGTCGGTGTAAGTGAAGCTGCCCCCCGTTCCGCTGAACACATTTGTTGCGGCGGGGCTGGTGCCGTCGCCGTTGTAGAGCACATCGTAGATCGCGTCGATTTCGTCATAAGCGAGCTGAGCTCCGATCCACCAGAGGAAAACGCGGAACTCTGCAAGCTTCTGGTTCTTGACGATTCGGTAAGAGAAATCGAACTGTCGTCCACGATCGACAATCGCCGCTTCCTTGTCACGGTAGAGGAGTTGAACGCGGGGGTAGGCGCTGCCGCCGGAGGCACGCTTGCCTGCGGTCTTCTTTGCCTCGCTGGTCTGGATGTAGATGGGGCGGACAGTCGGTCCGACTTCGGGCACGGAGACGGCGATCAGGTCGGTGGGATCCTGGACCATCTTGTAACCCTTGCGGATTTCGCGAAGGATGTATTCCGGAAGCAGGATCAACGCGCCGCCGACAAAGAACTGTTCGACCGTGATCGAGCCGTTGCCTCCGGTGACAATTTCCTGTACCGCAAGTTGCCGCTCAAAGGCGTCCAGCTCGCTGCTGACTCGTCCCGTGGCATCTTGTGGCGAGGGATCCTGTTTTTCGAGCCAGTCGGTCAGGCTCATCCCCTGTTCCTGCGCTTCGTGGTAGAGCGAGAGGTTGCCCGAGCGGGAGTGCTCGATGATGGTGGCTTTCAGGGCCTGGGCCCGTGTGAGGTCAAGCGACATGGTGGGTTCTCCTTTGGGGTGGGTGCATACCCGGGAGCAGGATGCACAGGATAACAAGGATAGACGGAATGTGTTTGAACGGACTCGGACGGAGAGGGGAGCGGGAACGACGTCCGTCATGTCGGTTCTGGATGAGTGCATTCTGCTGAAACAGGATGCACAGGGTTGACAGGTGCGGGGACCATGACTTGAGTGGTTCTTCGGTCAGGTCTTCGTTGCGCTAACGACCTGGCGCAACCGGGAATGTTTTGAACAGGGGTGTCCGGAGAAAGGTGCTGGAAAAGCGTTCCGGCGGGCTGATTTGTCTGGTAGCGCCTTGGAGGTTTGGCGCCACGATGGGCGTATGGTTCCGAACTTGCTGCGCGAGTGGCGCAGCCACTCCAAGCCGCCTTTGGCGCCCGACTCCGGGCTACCCGAGCCAGACGTCGCATGTGGAATTGGTGGAGTCCACGGCGATCACCTGGCCGCGCATCAGGTGTCCGCCGGCGGCGATGTCCGTGTCCGCGGAGGCCTGGCGGACCTTTCCGGTGCCGGCGACTTCGACCATCTGATTGACCTGTGGCGCCGTAGCTTCGTAAGCGAAACGGGCGACGCCGCGGGCCTGCACTGCGCAGGAGGCGGGACGGGTTGTTCCGGGCACGAGGTCTGTCGAAACCCAGACCAGTTTGCCGAACAATTTATCACCCGCCGACCCCTTAGAAACCTCGTTGTTTCCGGAAATCCTGCAGGCGGTGGTGTTGTTGTCGATGTCCTCCTGCGTGAAGCCGCTGGAGGAGTTGATGGTCATCGAGAGGAAGGGCCCTCCCCCGATGCCTTCGTTGTCAATGACGTACGGTGTGCTCATGGAATCGTTCTCCGCATGGTTGTTGAAAAGGATGTGTGACAGAGGGAGTCATCGTCCGCTGGCGAACTTGTCGCTCAAGTCACGCTGTGCTGGAGTGCCGGTGGCGGGCGGGGTTGGAGCGGTGGGGTCGCTGTCGATTAAACGGTGGCGGAGGGCGTGGTCGAGCTCCGCTTCCAATTCCTCGAGTTGAGCGAGGTTGCCCTCACGTGCGTGCTGAACGTCATGCTCGGGACGTTCGAGCAGCTCGCATCGGGCGAGCAGGCGTTGACGCATCCGCTCGACGAGATGGTCTCGTTCACGGATGGCGTCAGGCCGGTTGGCCAGTTCGTCCGCGGCGTAGCGGAGAAGAAACGCGAGTTCGTCGAGGTTGACCTCCTCGCCGGCCTCGCACATATCCGCGGCAGCGTGAAGTTTGGGTTGCAGGTCCATCCTGGTTCCTTTCCGGTTAGATGAGGCGGAATACCTCGGTGGCTTCGGTTGACAGGGAAGAGCTCGGGACGGACGGACGTGCGGGGTTCCGTCCGTCCCAAGCCGGACCGTCAGCGCATGCTTCCAGAATCGGCCAGCCCGAACGGACGGTCCGGTGCCTTTCAGAAAGCATGAACTTCCCGTTGAATAGCAGGGGTGCGTGCGCGTGGTGATGGCAGGCCGGGTGACGGAAGGGATCGTGGCCGGAGCGGGGCGGCGGGGAAGGTGAGATCCCGGGAGAAATGCGCACGCGGCAGGTTGTCAACGCTAACTGAACAAATGTTCAGAAAGCGAAACCAAGATAGCTTGTTATCGATATGTTGTCAATACCCAACACAACACAGGCTCCATCGATGGCTCTGTTTGATTCTATTTTTAGTATTAATAAGGAATAATCAAGTTCTTAAGGAGAGGCATCTTTTTCAGCGTAAATGTTGCGATAACGCAACGCAATACGCTATCTTCCGGTGAACAGTGGAGTTCCGGCTATGGAGAGAATCCTTGAAGAGAGTCAACTCGGGCGCAACCTGCGTGCGCTGCGGATCCGTGCGGGGTTGACCCAAAAGCAGCTTGCGGACCTCGCCCGTCTTGACCGTGCGACCATCAGTCTGATCGAGAACGGCCGCGAGAGTCCCCGCGCCCATACCGTGGTTACGCTTGCGGAGGTGCTCGGTGTGCGCCCTGCCGACCTCTGGCGTGAACGGTCGATCGGGTTGGGACCGAGCGGTGCGATGGCGACCGGACGGGTTCATTCAACGGTCGGCGAGGGAACGGAGACGGTTTATGAACCGCTCGAACAGCACGTGTTGCATCCGGGGTTGGAGGGGCTGCTGAGCGACGACAAAACCCGGACCCTGATGCAGATCACCGACGAGGAGGAGGCGGTATTGCGCTCGATCCGGACACGTCTGAACGCTCCACTCGACAAGGAATTTTTCATTGACGTGCTGCTCGCCTACCGCCGCAGCCACAGCAGGTGACACGATGCAATATCAAGTAGGCCGAGTTCACCGACTTGTACACCCTTTGCGGAACATGGCTTCTAACTGACAAGAAACCCGACTTGCGAGCAAGTCGAGCCACCCGTCGCAAAAGTCATAGCAGGTGAATTTGTGGTGGGGTGGGAAAAGAGGGACAGCGAGCGTAGCCCGGCATCACCGCATGCCGGGAAACATGGAATTGTATTCCCGGGACACGGTGGTCCCGGGCTACATGCTGACGAATTAGAATAAACCCTGTTTGCACGCTGCGCTAAGCAAACAGGGGCACATACCCTTCCTCGTCATCCTGAATGAAGCGTAGCGAAGTGAAGGATCTCTCGACGTGACGTTC
>JAZDLX010000034.1:0-3699 GCA_043801585.1 bacterium
CGGCTACACTCCCTGCAACGTCAAGATCGGCGGAGGCCACAGCGGCATCAGCGTGGGACCTGACGGTGCGACACACCAGATGCTCGAGGACATCGCACTGCTCAGGGCACTGCCGAATTTTACCGTGTTCGTTCCCGCGGATTACGAGCAGACGCGAAAAGCGACGATCGCGGCCTATGAAATCGAGGGACCGGTCTACATCCGGTTCGGCCGTGAGGCGGTGCCCGATGTGACCACCGGGGATGATCCTTTCGTTCCCGGTCAGGCGCAGGTGATGGCGGATGGTGATAACCTCACCTGCATCGCCATGGGGCAGATGGTCTCCGAAGCGCTGCTCGCGCATGACGCTCTCGCGGAGATGGGCATCGGCATGAGGGTGGTCAACATGCACACCGTAAAGCCACTCGATGAGGAGGCAATCATCCGGGCGGCGGAGGAAACGGGTGCAATCGTTACCGCCGAGGAGCACCAGCTCTACGGTGGGCTCGGCAGCGCTGTCGCCCAGGTGGTGACCCGGGAAAGACCAGTCCCCATGGGGTACGTGGCGGTGATGGATCGTTACGGACAATCGGGGCGCCCCGAAGAGCTTCTGGATGCATTTGGGCTTCGCTCTCGCGATATTGTGGACCGTGCGAAACGGGTGCTGCATGCGAAGCGGTCTGGACGGAAGTAGCGAACAGGAACACCCAGCTGAGGGATGGCAACAAACCCGGAGGTTCGGGCGGAACGTTGGAATCAGGAGGTTTTTGGCATGGACGGAGCGAAGACCGCTCTTTACGACAAACACGTCGAGGCTCGGGCGAAAATGGTTTCCTTCGCCGGATACCAGATGCCGATTCAGTACCGCAGCATCAACGAGGAGCACAAACGTGTGCGGAGCACGGTGGGCATCTTTGACGTTTCCCACATGGGCGAGGTCTGGGTCAAGGGCGACCGTGCCGCGGATTTTGTCAGCAGGATCACGGTGAACAACGCGGCCAAGCTACAGGTCAACCAGGCGCAGTATTCCGCGATGCTCTATGAGAACGGCGGAATCATCGACGACCTGCTCGTCTACCGTTTCAACGACCGGTTCATGCTCGTCGTCAACGCCAGCAACCGGCAGAAGGATGTGGACTGGATCAAAAAGCAGGCTCCGGGGGACATCATCATCGACGACGCTTCCGACCGCATCAGCCTGTTGGCGATCCAGGGCCGGAACGCTCTGGATGTCGTCCAGAAAATGACCCGGACGAAACTCGAGGATATCCAGTTTTACTGGTTCCGCGAAGGCGAAATCGCCGGTCACCGGGCGATCATCAGCCGCACCGGATATACCGGGGAAGAGGGTTTCGAACTCTACGTGGACAACGAAGAGGCCCCGGCTGTCTGGGATGCGGTGATGGACGAAGGCCGGGAATTCGACATCGCACCCATCGGTCTCGGAGCTCGTGACACATTGCGGATGGAGATGAAGTACGCTCTCTACGGCAACGACATTGACGAGACCACCAATCCCATCGAGGCGGGACTCGGCTGGATCACCAAGGTCAACAAGGGCGAGTTCATCGGCCGCGACACCATCCTTGACGTCAAGGAGAAGGGAATCGAGCGAAAACTGATCGGCTTTGTCGTCGAGGGCAAGGCGATCCCGCGCCACAGCTACGAATGCTTTTCGGCAGGTGAGAAGATCGGTAATGTCACAAGCGGCTGCTGGTCACCAACCCTTGACCAGGGAATCGGCATCGCCTACCTCGCCAAGGAATACACCCAGGTTGACACCCGCTTTGATCTGGACATTCGCGGCAAGAAAATCCCTGCGAAGGTCGTCGAGACGCCGTTCTACAAGCGGGATTACTGACACGCGATTGTCGTTTTGTTGCGTTTCTCCCGAAAATTCAGACAGTTTGAATATTTGATTTCGCGAATATTCAAACTGTCTGAATTTTAGATGCTCCTGGAGACTGAAAATATGTTCAGGTGTTTTGTGCGGCTTGCATGCCCGGGTATCTACACATATGTTCAGTTGGGTCGCCAGGAACAGGGAAAAGGGACGAGGAGACAGGGCGAATGGCAACATCGGTTTCAGGGAAAGGGCGGAACCATGGACATTCTGAATTTGGAAGTTGGGCGTGAGGGGGCCGGACGGCCGGTGGTGTTACGGGATGTCAGGATTCGGGAAGTGGAGAACCGTCTCGGCGGAAAGAGCAGGATTGTCGATCTGATCTGCAACACACAGGACGGTTTTGAGTACACGATCAACTCAGTATTCAAGCGGAACGAAGAGGGTGAAATCGAACGGCGCGCAATGTTCCTCGATCTCGATGTGGAAGGGAAGATCCGTGCCGACTCCACATTTGCGGGATTTCTGCACTTTCATGGGGTGACTGCGCCTCGTGAACTGATCGGCAAAGAACTGGAACTTCGCCCCAATGAGAATGGGCACCTGACCGCTCTGGCCTATGCGATGGAGAACGTTGCGGCCTGACGGGCTGGGTTGAGTTGAGTGACAGTTACCTGATTCATGTGATTAATTGCTCTACTTTTCCTGACTTGCAGAATCAGGTAACTGTCACTCAACTCCCGAGCGGCGGGTGGTGGTTGCGCAACGGTGTGCTATCTTACCGTGTTATTCACGGAAAGATGGGTCATGCACCTGCCGTTGCTTCATATATCAAGTCGCGCCCGTGACAGCAAATACGACCCTCTCCATCTGGGGATTGTCGAGGGAAGGGACTGGTTTCCGTGGCTTGCCGATCGCAGGGAGGCAATCCTGCGTGCGGAGAAACGGACGCCGGAGCTGGATGCAGCTTCCCTGGCGCTGGCGGCGGTGGGGAGTGAGGTCGCCTATTTCGCCCTGCTCGGTGGCCTTTTCAGCGCTTACGACCGTGGGACAGCGCTGCAGTTGGCGGGTGTAGTCCTGCCAACGGTGGCTGTCAACCAGTTCGTCAAATCACGTTTCCGTTTCCCACGCCCCCCTCGCGAAGCGATGCACCCCTGGGCGTTCGTCGCTCCCGGCGACTTCACCTTCCCGTCCGGCCATTCACAGAATGCCGTTGCGCTTGGAACCTTTCTTGCGTTGAAAGCGAAACGTTTCTGGGTCCGCATCGTTGGAATCAGCCTGGCGACGACCATCCCCCTTTCCCGTGTCTATCTTGGCGTGCACTATCCGCGCGATGTGCTGGCAGGTGCGGCGCTGGGGTTGGGAACGGTTGCCGCTGTCGCGCACCTCGAGGAACCGTTCCGCGACTGGTGGCTGCGTATGCCGCGTGGTCCGCGCGGTTTCATGCTGCTGTTCGGAACGGCCATCACCGGGTTGCTCAGTGGGAGCTCGCTGGCGTCATTCTCACTCGGTGTCGCGGGTGGCCTGGCGGTTGGCCATGACCTCTCGGGGAAAACCCGTTTTCACCTCGATCAACCGTCCAGAAAGCAGCGATGGTCTCAGGGAATTGTTGGCACGGCGCTCGTCATGGGCACCGGTTTTGCCGTTCGACCGTTGATCAAACGGGAAACACCCGCCGCGGGAAATCTGGCGGGCGTCCTCGTCGGCCTGGCGCTGACCTTTGGCGTCCCCGTTGCGACAAACATGACCAAGCGGGTGCAGCTCTGGCGCCGACGGCAGCGGGAACAGAGAAAGCGGGGGACTAAACCACGGCGTTGATCGATTCATCTCGATCAGTGAAATGGCCGAGTCAGGCCATTAGTGCCATTTCAGATCAA
>JAZDLX010000139.1:0-4193 GCA_043801585.1 bacterium
GCTGACGAGGAATCCGATCTGATCCATGTGAGCGGCCAACATCACCTTTGGCCCGTCCCCGCTCCCTTTTTTCACACCGATCAGGTTGCCCATGTTGTCGATGCGGACCTCGTCGGTAAGCGATTCCAGCTCTTTTTTCACAAGTGCCCGGATATCGTCCTCGTAGCCGGGAACACCGGGAGTGTCGATCAACCGTTTCAGCAGATCCATGCTTTCCTCGCTGTACGTTGTGTCCATAAAGATAAGGAGGGAATTCGTGGGATCGATCCTGTCAGGTTCCAACCGAGACTCGGAGCATGGGGCCGGCAAGTGTTTTCAGATGGTTGACGCAGAGGTGCCGTCCTCCGTCACCCTGCGCTGGAGGATAGCGACTGTCTCGACATCGACCGTTCCGGGAAACAGATCCACCGGACGAAACCGTGTGGGGCGGTAGGCGTGCAGAATCGTAAGATCGCGGGCAAGCGCCGCGGGGTGGCAGGCGGCATACACCAGCCGTTGCGGGCCTTCCGCATTCAACATCTCCAGAAGGGCGCGTGACACCCCCGCACGGGGAGGATCGAGGATGGCCGCATCGAAACCGCGAACCTTCAGTCGCTTCGGTTGGTCCAGGTCGAGGATCTGAAAACTCACAAGTAAGTTATGTTCTTCCGCAAACGCTTTTCCGGCATCCACCGCTTCGCCGGCGCTTTCGATGACAACCCCAGAACCACCCTGCGCCGCATATTCAAGGGCGAATGCACCGAAGCCGCCGTAGAGATCGAGGATGTGGCCGTTTCGCGGCAATTCCTCGAGGACGATACGATTCAGCAGGCGCGACGCGCTCGTATTCGCCTGCGTGAAGACGGTCGGCCCCGTGATCAGTTCCCGGTGGGCGACGTGATGGTGGATACCGACCTCTCCTTTTTCCGCAAGAATTCGACTGGCAAAGAATCGACCGTTGACCGATGAACTATGGCGGATCTGCCAACCCGCCGCGCCCGGACTCTCGAGCCACCGGGAAAGAGCATCGAGAGCAATGCGCCCCCGCCCCGCGTGAAAAACGACCGCCACAACACCGCCGAGCCCATTGGTTCGAAGCAGCAGGCGCAATTCGTCCTTTTCCGCGAGACCGGCGATGCGGCCGACGCTCAGGAGTTGTTCACGAAGGTTTGCCAGGACATGGGCG
Source organism: bacterium (assembly GCA_043801585.1). GTDB lineage: Bacteria > Electryoneota > Electryoneia > Electryoneales > Electryoneaceae > JAZDLX01. Next base: position 1,166 of record JAZDLX010000139.1, read on the forward strand.
AGTTCGACACTGCCGAGAAGACAATCCGAGATGGGGACGAGTTGACCTTCCCTTCCCAGGTACCCGAGTAGCAACCCCGTCTTTGCCTGGAGCAGGTGAAACTCGAGACGATCCCGGTAACGCCAGCTTTTCGGCGAGGGCAGCACAGGGTCGACGCTCGGATTTTCCACCCGCCCGATTCGGCGGAGGGTCTCGATCAGGTGTGAACGTTTCCAGTCGAGAGCCGAATCCTGGTCGTAGGCGCCAAGCGGCGAAGCCGGGCACCCTCCAAGCAGATGTGGACAGGGATGCGGTACACGTTGCGGAGAGGGCGAGAAGAGCCGCTCGACCGTCGCACGCAACGGGGCTTTTGGGGGCACGTGGGTAATTCTGGCAAGAACTCCATCACCGGGAAGCGTGTCCGGGATGAGAACGACACGGCCACCCTGAGTCCTCGCTACCCCATCGCCGGACCACCCGAGATCACTGATCGTCAGTTCGACTGTCGAACCGGCCGGATGCTCCGGTTCCTCGTCCGATTTCCGTGCCATCGCCCCTCCCGGTGTGCGTGAAGTATACTGACGCTGTTTTCCGTTTGCCGGGAGAAGAGCCAAAAACGCAAGAGGGAACAGAGACGCGGCGAATCACTGTCCCAATGACAGTCTGCACTAGTGCCGTTTCAGAACCAGTTGACTCGTTGGTGTTTCTTGGCTGTGCGGAGAAATGACAGTTTCCCGGCTGACGGGGCAGCCGGGCCACCCTCGATCGTTCACGCCAGCTGAATCTGAAACGGCACCAGGGCGACCTTGCGGCATTGTGAGCATTCTGTCCCGGAAACACCTTTCCGTTCCAGAATCAAAACCCGCGGTTGTCCGCGGGTTTTGGAGAGAGTGGAGATGTATATGAACCGATGGGATCGGGGTGGATCAAGGCTGCTGCATTCCCATGCCCGGCGCATCTGGATTCCCCATCGGACCGGGACCGCCGACTCTCGGACCATCGAAACCTGGACCAAACCCGGGTCCGCCAAATCCGGGATCACCAAATCCGGGGCAGAAGAATCCGTCACCAAACTTGTGAAACAGGGCGTTCTGGCCCACCTGTTTTTGCTGATCGGGAGTCAGGACATTCCAGACCTCATCCTGCATTTTCTTCATTGCGGCTTCACGCTCCGTCCTCATTTCGTCGAAACGAGCGGTGATCTCCCTGATCCTGGCTTCATTAGCCTGTGGATCAGCCTGCAATCCCTGTAGTTCCTTCTGCAACTCGTAACGTTCACGCTGTTTCGGAATCGCGTCATCCTGACGGGAGTTGAAAATCTTCATCACTTTTCCGATTTGCTTGTCGCTCATCCCCAGTTCAAACATCTGCTGGAGACCCATCCCGGGTCCGCGATGATCCCAACGGTCAGCGCGGGACATTTTCCCACGCATGCCGGGTCCCGGCTGAGCCAAGGCAATCGCCGTGAAACTTAAAATCAGAGAGAAAGTGAGCACTGTTTTGAGTTTTGCGTTCATCCTGTCCTCCACAAGGGGTTGGCCGGGTTGAATCGGCTCCTGTTGTCGTTCAGTATGTAAATGGGCAACCGCCGTGCCAATCCACCTTGGGAACGTGAAGAATTGATGCTTTTCCCTTTTAATGACTTGGTAATAGATGAGATACGACTACCCACGCATTGGTTCAATCCAAACAGATCCCTCAGAAGGATTTTGAATTCGCACGGGGGCAACGTCCAATCGGACGATTGTCTCGGCAGAATTGCCGAATCATTGTCAGGGTTTATAAATCCGGGTGTGCGAAAGCCGATTGGATATTTCCGTGACATTTTCAGGGAACAGGGCGAATATCTTTGGCGTCGAAACGAGCGGAGATGCTCTGAGACACGTGCCGGGCTATTCATCAAAGGATGAACATCACCGTTGCATGAAAGGACCGGTGAACTCTACAATTCATGATAACGTACAGAACAGTGCATGCATTCCGGTAAAGGGGGAGCGAGCCGGGGAAAGGAGTTACGCATATGCGAAAAGTATTGCTTGGTTTATTTGTTCTGATGCTGGTCGGCAGCGCTTCCGCACAAACCGTTCTTTATTCGGAGAGTTTTGCAAACAACACCCTTCACGAGACCTGGTTCCCCGTCTGGGGAGACAACAACATCGTCGCTCCAGTCGCGGATGCCGAGGCTCCTGATGGAGACGGTTATATCGGGGAAATGGCGGCGGGGGAGATGGGAGTCGGTACCGCATGTGTCGGCGACGCTTCGCTTCCTTCCGATTACACCGTTGAAGCGATGATTTACACCGTTGTATCAGCTGCAGCCGGTGGCCCCTACAACGGCATCGTCGCCCGTTTTGACACCACCGGCGGAGGGCATGACTATTACTACCTGCGTGCCGATTTTGACACAGACGCCCGTCTTCAGCTTCGCGTGTATCCCGGAGAAAGCACCTATGGAGACGATATCGCCGCCTGGACAACAAACCTTCCCGGCGGTGTGCCTATTGAATCAAGTTGGCATAAAATGACACTCACCGTGCAGGGTAATCAGCTTTACGCGTGGTGGGATAGCCAACTTCTACCTGGTTGCCCGTTCACGAACTCAGCGATCAGTACGGGCTATGCAGGCGTTTACGCTTTCAGTTTTATGGGCGTCTCAACCATGGTGGACGATTTCAAGGTGATGTCCGCAACGACTTCCGCTCCGGAAGTAGCCGATGCCGCATTGCCGAGGAGCATCGAGATCGTGAACGCTTATCCGAATCCGTTCAACCCCGAGACGACGATCTCGTTCAGGTCGCAGCAGGTTCCCCAGGCGTCACTGGTGGTCTACGACGTGATGGGCCGTCCGGTTACCACCCTGCTCAAGGGTGCGCTAAGCGCGGGCGAGCATGCGGTCAGCTTCCGTGCCGCCAACCTGCCCGCCGGGACCTACTTCCTCCGCCTCGAGGCTGCGGGAGTGCAGGATGTCAGGCGGGTTACTCTGGTGAAGTAACCTCTCCCCCGACAAACAGAAAGTCCGGACTTCTCGGGAAGTCCGGACTTTTTTGTA
>JAZDLX010000140.1:0-13188 GCA_043801585.1 bacterium
CGCACCGGGGAGTTCCTTGTCAATCTGCTCAACGCGGGGATCCACGTAGACGTAGAATTTCTTCGAGGCGTAGGCGAGCCCACCCCCGAAAATCAGCCCCATCCCCCCCACCGAAGCAACCGCACCGAGAACCGAAATGTCAATCATGATCCGTCCAAGTTAACCGCGCCGGGTTCGGAGACCCCGGCCTACTTCCTTTAGTAATAAAAACACTTACAGGATGTACAGGATTTGAAAAACGTTAAAAACAAGATTCCTTTTCTTCTTCTTTTCAATATCCTGTCCATCTTCTTCCGTTCATCCTGTTTATCCTGTCAGAGATTCTTGCTCTTGCACTCTACCCGACACTAAGACCGCTGAATCCGAGGAACGCGATGGCCATCAAGCCTGCCATCAGGAACGCGATGGGCACCCCCCGCAACGGTATCGGGACCTCCGCGGTGTCGAGCCGTTCACGGATGCCCGCCATCAGGATCAGGGCGAGGGTGAAACCCACACCTGCCGAAGAGGCGTTGACCAGCGATTCGATCAGCGTGTAGTTCTCGTCGATGTTCAGCACCGCAACGCCGAGCACCGCGCAGTTCGTGGTGATCAGCGGCAGGTAGATGCCCAGCGCCTGGTAGAGCGCCGGGGCGAGTTTCTGGATCACCATCTCGACAAACTGGACGAGGCTGGCGATGACGAGGATGAAGGCGATGGTCCGCAGGAATGTCAGGTCCACTCCCCAGACACTCGTCGACGGTTCGAGCAGATAGTAGTAGATGAGCCACGATGCGAGGCTGGCGAGGGTCATCACGAAGATCACCGCCATCCCCATGCCGATCGCGCTCGACAGTTTCTTCGAGACCCCGATGTAGGGGCAGATGCCGAGGAACCGGGCGAGGACGAAGTTGTTGATCAGGATCGAGCCGACGACGATCACCAACAGGTTCGAGAAGTCCATGCTACGCCTCCTTCCCGCTGCGGGTGAATCCGGCCTTCATCGCCGATTCCATCTTCTCCTTCTCCGCCTTGCGCTGATCCATCCAGTTGACGAATCCGAGCACCAGTCCCATCGTGATGAACGCTCCAGGAGCGAGCATCAGCAGCAGCACCGGCTCGAATCCCACCGGGGTGACGCTGATGCCGAGCCAGGTCCCGTTGCCAAGGATTTCGCGGACCGTGGCGATCACGATCAGCGCCAGGGTGAATCCGGCGCCCATCCCGAGTCCGTCGATCACCGAGAGCAGCGGAGCATTCTTGCTCGCGAAGGCCTCCGCCCTACCGAGGATGATGCAGTTGACCACGATCAGCGGTACGAAAATGCCGAGTGCGCGGAAAAGATCCGGCTGGTAGGCGGCCATCACCATCTCGACGATTGAAACGAACGCCGCGATGATCACGATGTAGACCGGGATGCGGATTTTATCCGGCACAGCCTTGCGAACAATACTGATGAGGAAGTTGCTCATGACCAGCACAAAGGTCGCCGATATGCCCATGCCGACGGCATTTTCAACCGATGAGGAAACCGCCAGCGACGGGCACAACCCGAGCGCCAGCCGGAGAACAGGGTTCTCCTTGATCAGTCCCTTGGTGAACTCGCTTCGCATGCTCATGGTTTTCTCTCCCCGGCCATCGAAGGTTCCGCGACCGTCGCCAGGGTGTCTGTGACTACAGGTGCGGCCATCGGAACCGGTTCATGCGCAATCGCCTCCTTCAGCTGCAACGCGGCTTTCCGCACCGAATTGGTGACTGCGCGCGAGGTGATCGTTGCGCCGGTGATCGCGTCGATGTCGCCGCGATCTTTCTTCACGGCCAGCGTGGTGGCATCCTTGCCGGTGAACTGCTGGAGGAACCACGGCGTGGCCTCCCCTTTGTGAACTTCCTGGGACTTTGTTCCGAGTCCGGGCGTTTCCAGCTGAAAAGTGATTTTCAATCCGGCGACATGGAGCGTGGTGTCGTATCCGGCGACGGTTTCGATGGTGCTGCTGTACCCCTTGCCCTTGGCGACGGTGACATATCCAATCATTTCGCCGCGTTCGTCATAAGCCTTGTAGTACTCGAGACCGTTATCCGCAATCCTTTTCTCGAACCGGATGACGCCCAGCGAGCGCATTACCTCAACCCGCGCCTGTTCCTGTTCGAGAGCCCTGTTCTGGGCGATCACCGGCGCGGTCTGGGTGTTGAGCAGAGCCAGTCCGCCCGAGGCGAGGGCTGCGATCAGCATCAGGATCAAGCCCAGTCTGACGATCAGCATCATGCACCCCCTGCCGCTGCTGCGGCCCCTTTCTTCGGATCATGCCCGAACCGGCGCGGCACGGTCCAGCGGTCGATCAACGGAGTCACCAGGTTCATCAGCAGGATGGCGTAGCTGACCCCTTCGGGATACCCTCCGATGAGACGGATCATGATCGTGAGAACGCCTGCTCCGGCCCCGAAAATGAAATGGCCTTTCTTAGTGATCGGAGTGGTGACCATGTCGGTGGCCATGAAGAACGCGCCGAGAATCAGGCCTCCTGAGAAGATTTCAAACAGGACGTCGCCGCCGAGCAGCTCCTCGCCGCCGAACATCCATCCTCCGAGGGCGACGACACCGATGAACGCGAAGGGCGTGCGCCAGTCGATGTAGTTCTTGTACAACAGATACGCCGCACCGACGAACAGCAACAGTGCAGATGTTTCACCGATGCAGCCGCCCACCGTGCCGATGGCCAGATCGACCACATGCTGGCCGGTGCTGTGCAATTGGTCGAGCGCCTGGGAGACGATGTTGACCGGGAGGTTCGCCTGGTCCCAGACGGTTTTCAACGCTGTCTTCCGCACTTCGAGGGGCGTGGCGAAACTGACGCCGTCGACAAGGATCGCCTGCGGGTTTACCTGCCAGGTGAAGAACGAGAAGCCTTCGCGCTTCCACCAGAATGCGGGGAGCCAGTCTTTCGTCATGTGCAGCGGCCAGCTCGCAAGAAGGAAAGCCCGTCCGACCAGAGCGGGGTTCATCGGATTCCACCCAAGACCGCCGAAGGGCATCTTGGCGATCGAAATCGCAAACACCGATCCGGCAACCGGAATCCACCATGGAACTCCGGGCGGGATGTTGAAGCTGACCAGCACACCTGTCAGCAAGGCTGATCCATCGCCGATAGTCACCTGCATTTTGAAGATGCGTTCAACCAGCCACTCGGTGAACACCGCCGCCAACGCTCCGAGCAGGATCAGCCAGAGCGCGCGCAATCCAAACACCCAGGTCGCCCCGAGAGCGGCGGGCACAAGGGTCAGCGTGACCGTGATCATGATCCGCGAAACCGATTCCGTATCCCTTATATGGGGGGATGAGGACAGTGTGAAGCGACGGGGAACCGGTTTCGCAACGGCCGCAGCCGGTGCAGGTTCAGGTTTCTTTTCAGCTGGTGCGGCGGGCGTTTCCGGCTTCCCGCCTCCCTCAGGCTGAGGTGCTGTATCCCTGGGAGTTTCCATCCCTGCCACCCCTTGTCAGGCTGTTTTCTTCTGTAGCTGTTTACGGCGTGCCGCCGCAATGGAGGCCTTGCCGAATCGAATGTGCTGCACGAGATTTCGTTTCGCCGGACAGATGTAGGTGCAGGACCCGCACTCGATGCATTCCGACGCACCCAACTGTTCCGCCTCGTCAAACATCTCGAGCTGGCTGAACCGGGCGATGTTCGTCGGCAGCAGGAACACCGGACAGACGGACACGCAGCGGCCACACCCGATGCAGGGTTGCTCCTTGCCAAGTTTCGCATCGCTTTTATTGAGGACGACAATGCCGCTCGTCCCCTTGACTACGGGCACGGCGTCCGTCCACTGAGCCAGTCCCATCATCGGACCGCCCATCAGCAGCTTGGTTGCATGTTCCGTGTACCCGCCGACGGCTTCAATCAGCTCCGCGAACGGCGTTCCGATTTTCGCGATCACATTCGTCGGCTTCCTCACCCCTGAACCGGTGACCGTGACATACCGCTCGATCAGAGGCCGGTTGTAGCGTACCGCTTCGTAAATCGCGACGCAGGAGCCAACATTCTGCACGAGACAGCCGACATCCATCGGCAATCCTGGAGGGGGCGGCACCTCACGGCCGGTAAGCGCGTTGATCAACTGCTTTTCCGCGCCCTGCGGATACTTTACAGGCAGCATCTCGACGCTGATGATGGTGAATTCCGTGACGGCCTTTTTCAGCGTTTCGTAGGCATCCGACTTGTTGTTCTCGAGGGCGATGACGATGTTCCCCGCGCCGACAGCTTTCGCCACAAGCATCGCACCGCGGATGATGTCATCGGGACGTTCGAGCATCAAACGGTGATCGCTGGTCAGGTAGGGTTCACATTCCGCACCGTTGATAATCACGGTATCGATGAACTTGTCCTTGGGTGGACTTAATTTCACATGCGTCGGGAACGCCGCACCCCCCATCCCTGCCAATCCGGCATTCTTCACCCGTTCACGGATCTCCTCGGGGCTGGCGTCCTGCCAGCCGGGATTCTCCCCGATCCCTTCGAACCAGGCATTTTCCCCGTCCGCTTCAATGGTTATCGTGGAAAGCTCACGGCCCACGGGATTTGCGTAGTTGCCGATGTCCTTGACCGTACCGCTGATGCTGGAGTGCACCGCAACGCTGACAAAACCGCCCGGTTCAGTCAACGGTTGGCCGACCTTGACCTTGTCCCCCTTCGCTACGATCGCATTGCCGGGAGCGCCGATGTGCTGACTCACAGGGATGTGCACGACCTGCGGTTCCGGCATCCGTTCTGCTTTTCTGCCCGCCGTGAGTTTGAACTCCGGTGGATGTGTGCCCCCGCGAAAGGTTTTCTTCACGTTAGCCTCTTGACCTCTTGTGTAAACGCCCCGGCGTCCTCGAACCGTCGATACACGGACGCGTAGCGGATATACGCAACTTCATCGAGCTTGCGAAGGCCCTTCATCACCAGTTCGCCAATCTCGCGGCTGGTCACTTCCTTCTCGGCCCGGGAAGACAGCTCCAGTTCAACGGATGAGACCAGCTCATCCAGATCATCCATCGAAACCGGCCGTTTTGCGGCAGCGAGACGGATTCCCGCGACGAGTTTGTTGCGGTCGAACTCAACCACGCTGCCGTCCCGCTTCTTCACCTGCAGCGCGATCTCTTCCACGTACTCATAGGTAGTATAACGGTTGCCGCAACTCAGGCACTCCCGGCGTCGGCGCACCGAACGTTCGTCACGGGAGGGCCGGCTGTCGATCACTTTGTCTTCCGTCGCACCGCAAAACGGACACCTCATGCGGCATCCTCACCAGCATCTCGTTGTTTTTCTAACAATTTCAAACCTTTACAGAACCATCATAGGCAGGGCATCGTCGCCCGGGACCCGGATCGAACCAGCACACCCTTTACGTGACATCCTTCACACATACTACAATTAAGAATGCAAGCTATTCCATGAATTAGGCGAGGTTAAGGGGCCCGCTTACCAGGTGAAATGCGGGAACGATGCCGCCATCTCCTTCACCTCGACGCGTACGCTGTCCTGCAGCTTCTCGTTTTCAATATCATTCAGGACGTTCTCGATCCATGCGGCGATTATTTTCATCTCATCCGTACCCATGCCGCGTGTGGTCAGAGCGGGCGTGCCGATGCGAATCCCGCTGGTTTTGAACGGAGATCTTGTGTCCCCCGGCACCATGTTTTTATTCGTTGTAATGCCGGCATTCTCCAGCGCCCGTTCGGCGTCCTTGCCAGTGAACTCCCGCGAACGGAGGTCCATCAGCATCAGGTGGTTGTCCGTGCCGCCGGAGACGAGATCGAAGCCACGGGCGATCAATTCCTCAGCCAGCACCTTCGCGTTCTCGAGGACCCTGCCGATGTACGTCTTGAACTCCGGCTGCAATGCCTCTTTGAGGGCAACGGCTTTCGCGGCAATGATGTGCATCAGGGGGCCGCCCTGCAGTCCCGGGAAGGTGACGGAATCGATCGCTTCCGTGACGGTTTTCGGTTTGGGCATGCCCGCCAGCAGAATCTCCCCGCCTTCGTAACTGGAAAGGATCATTCCGCCGCGTGGTCCACGAAGTGTTTTGTGAGTTGTCGTAGTCACCGCATGGCAATGGGGAATCGGATCGGGATGCATCTTCGTTGCGACCTGACCGGCGACATGTGCGATGTCGGCAACCAGCCACGCCCCCACCTCATCGGCGATCTCGCGGAATTTCGCATAGTCCCAGAAACGGGGGTAGGCGGACGCTCCGGTCATGATCAGCCGCGGTTTCACTTCGCGGGCCATCTTCGCCACGGCGTCCATGTCAAGACATCCCGTCTCCATGTCCACTTCGTAGGCGTGCACCTCATAGAAACGGCCGGAAACGTTCACCGGACTGCCGTGAGTGAGGTGGCCGCCATGGTTGAGGTGCAACCCCATCACCGGGATCTTCTTCCCACCTTCCTTGAATGGATCGAGCAGGGCGAAATAGACGGCCTGGTTTGCCTGGGATCCGCTGTGCGGCTGGACGTTGGCCCAGGTCGCAGCAAACAGTTCTTTTGCTCTGTCGCGGGCAAGCTCCTCCGCTTCATCCACATACGTACAGCCGCCGTAATAACGCTTCTTCGGATACCCCTCCGCGTACTTGTTGGTCATTACGGAACCGGCCGCTTCCATGACTGCGGGACTGACGATGTTCTCTGAAGCGATCATTTCGAGGGTTTCGGTCTGGCGAATCAACTCGTTGTCGATGGATCGAGCGATGTCGGGATCGAAGGTTTTAAGTTGTTCGGGCGACTGCATGACATTCCCCGCGTCAGGTGGAACCGGACTGTCTGTCTGCGCTTATAATACACGCAACGAAGCGATAATATAACACGTTTCCCCTGCGTATGCCGGACCTGCGCTCGGAGTTAGCAGTCAAATAATTAAGAGTTTGCAATCAATAAGGAGGGAATGCTGCGGCACCGGTGAAGAGAGATCATGGGGCATTTACTCCCCGTGTTTGATGCATGTCCAGTTCTACATACTTCCAGAATTCTGCCTGTTCGTCGTTGTAGTCAGCAAACCGATCAAGAATCACAAAAACACCAATTAAATAGGGACAGTCCCTATTTAGCTGCTAATTTTGAGTGTTCAGCCGCGCTCGTTGTCAACATCGTTGATCTTGCCCACTCTGCGTTCGTGCCGTTCGCCGCCCCGTGTGGCTATCAGCCAGGCATGAACGGCAGCCCAGGCGGTATCCAGAGAGGTTGTGCGTCCCCCTAATGCGACCATGTTGGCGAAATTATGCTCTGCAGCGAGACGTCCCTCTTCCTCGCTGTTGATCTTGGCACAGCGGATTCCCTTAACCTTGTTTGCGGCGATGGACATTCCAATCCCGGTGCCGCAAAGAAGAATGCCGCCATCAAAGATACCATCCGCAACAAGGCTGGCCGCTCGAAAGGCATAATCAGGATAATCAACGCTTTCCGTGCCGTGCGTGCCGATGTCTTCAACCTCGTACCCTGCGTCCTTGAGCAACGATACGAGGCTGTCTTTCAATTCAGCGCCACCATGATCGGCGGCAAGGACCAGTTTCATTTTTTCTCCCCGGGAAAAGGCGAGGGGGAATCAGGGGCTCACCCCACTGATTCCCCCTTAACATGGAAATTTTTCGATGTTACTTGCTCTTGGCAAGATCTGACAGGTATTTCTGCAGGAAGCTGACTTCCGGCCATCCAGTCTGAATCCAGGAATAGTCACTGCGCGCAGGCATGCTCTTGTCCTGAGCCATGAACCAGTCCGAATACTGCGGAATGAATTTGTTCTGTTCGAAGAATTGAATCCGGCGGTTGGCCTTATCCTGAACCGCGTAATCTTCGCTGTTGGCCGCTTTCTTGAAGAGACCGTAAGCGATAGCAAGCACCAGTTTATCGTCGTATTCGATCCCGCGACCCTTCGATGCGGCATCCGAGCTGGCTTCGTACACCTGTCCGAGCAGGAAATCAGCTTCCGCCAGTGTGCCACCAGCGGCTTTCTTCGCATCGAGGATCCAGGTACGGGCTTTCACCCAATCTTCAAGCTGGCGGAAGTTGTCCGCAATCTGCAGGCGGGCCTCATTATCGGACGGATCCCGCTTCAGCAGCGCCGAATAAGCGTCAATGGCTTCTTTCGATTTACCAAGGTTCTCATACGCCTGAGCCTTGCGGCGATAGGCTTCCCTACGCGTCGCGTCACGCTTCAGCACCTCGTTCGCCTGACTGACAACCTTATCATTAAGGTTTTGATCAGAATAGGCGAATAAAAGTTCCATCCGCTTTTCGAGATCGTCCGGTTTACCGGCCACCTCCTCCTCGAGGTGCTTGATATAATCCTCGGGCGCCCGGAATTTGCGAAGCAAGTAGGACAGTTTGTCTTTCACACTCTGGTCATCCGGAGAGAGCTTCTGAAGCTGCTCATAGGCGGCAATCGCCTCATCCGGCATTTCCTTAACTTCATAGATCTCGGCGATCTTCTTGAGAAAGTCCACATTTCCGGTGTCGATCGCGGACGCCGTCTTGTACAGCACCAAAGCGCTGTCCATGTTTCCCTGCGTTTTCAGCATAAAGCCGAGTGTGCTGCACAGGAAGGGATCGTCAGGATGATATTTCAATCCAACGCCGAGGACATACTGGGCGCTGTCGGGCTGGTTCGTATTCATGTAGCTCTGGTAAAGACGGGACCAGTCATTGTACTGATGTTTGACATCAAGATTCACAACCTTCCAGAGGTATCGGCGCGCCTCTTCCCACTGACTCTGCTTCAATTTATCATACGCGAACATGCGAGCGATTTTCAGATCACGTTCGTTCGCTTTCGCAATTGAATCCTGCATTTGAGCGAGCTCTTCGGGACTTGGCTGCTTTGTTTTCTGTTGAGCAGCACATCCCGCAAGGAAAAGTGCCCCGACAATGGCCAGGACGATGGCTGTACTGCCATATACTCGAATCCGCATGGTGTTACCCTCCAAGCCTTCGGCTCCGGCTTGCCCCTCCGTTATATCAACCAAACGTGTTTTGTTTTCTATCGTGGCCGGCGGACAAACCACCTCTCGGTGCTGCTAAATCCAAGTCGAATACCTGTGATCCGCTCCCTGACACCATTCGTTGCAACGTCACCCCGCCAGTCCATGGTCAAGGCCAAATCGAGCATCCCCATATGAGTCCGGACCGGAATCCCGACTCCCATTGAAATTCCCATCGTCTTCATCGGATGTGAGTCCGCACTGATATATTCGTGCCCCAGATGTCCGCCAGCCCGGTACGTCCATTTCTTGTACCAGGGATCCAGGGGAAAACGTGTGGGCAACAACTCGACTCCCAAACGTGCATTCCACGCATCGGAGTAGGTATCCCACGATCCGATAACGTCCTGTGTCACTGAGCTCCAGGATTCAAAGGAGCCTTGTCCAAATGTGCGCACCCGGCCAACCATCCAGGCCGCACCGGCACTCAACGAAAGGGGCATCTCGAATGACCCGCCCGGGATTCCAAGCGAATCCCCCCCGACAATTTCCAGAGACCTGTGCACACTGATCGACGCCGGTAACTGCACCGTCGCGGCAACCATCAACGGTCCCTTACTGTAATGCGTTCCCACCCTTACAAGAACACCAGATAATTCGTGACGGATGGTCTTGCCGGAAGATGAAAAATCGCCATTGCTGAATTGCAGGATCCAGACTCGGTCCAGTTTTCCGAAAACATAGTCGAGAGCGACGCCCATCGCCAGTGAATGACCAAGACTTACTCCAAAGTTTGTGGAGAAGGCGGAAAGCCCGCCAACCCCGCTGAATGTCTCGGTCACATCGTATGAGGAGGTGGAATCCTCCGGTAAAAGACCGGATATCGTGGATGACCTTCGGGTTAAAAACGTGTAGTCCGTGAGGGTCTTGTAGGCGAAACCAATTCCCAGCGTGCGATAAATGGGCATCGCAAGAGCCACAGCGGGGAATCTCAGGTTGCCTGCGGTATCTGTTCCGGATTGCCGGTCCTCTGCGGAAGACAGCATGACGTCCGAGGACATCAGAAAACGCGTGCGGCCGTCACTCTTCCAGCCCGCCGGGTTCGCGGTCGAGATGTAAATGGAATCCGCTGTAAGGATGTCCACGCCTCCCAGTGCAAAGCTTCGAACGCTCAGAGCATCCACTCTGACGCCCGCCCCCAGCGTGGAGAACGGCGAGGAAGCCGAAGCTGTAAGCGTGCCGGTCAGCATCACGGCGATCACAAGAGTCGTTATCCGTCCGTTCATTCCGAATAGTCCGTGTAAATCACGCGCATGTACGGCCGCAGGGTGGTGTCGGCGCTGGTGATGTCATAGAAGACCGCACGACCCAAAGAATACCCGGGAGTAACCTGACGAAGCACGAGCCCTTTATTCGAGGAAGGATTCTTTTCCCACTCCCGTGCAAGGTTGGTGATATCCAGGATTATCTGCGACATTCCCTGACCGACCGCCTGCGCCGTGGACGTCCAATACAACATGCCGAGCGAATCGGGAAATTCGTCCCATTCGGTCGTCACCTGGAAATAGGTGAACAAGCCCGGATCGCCGAATGCATAAATACCTGTAGTATCAAGACTTAAGTATAACTTCACTTTGTTGATGCTGGCGGTTTGTGGCGAAAGCGAGGTGAAGTCAGCTTTTAACAGTACGTTTCGTTCGAATCCGTTGCTCAAGTATAACCGCTGATCGTTTGTCGGTAACGTCAGATCATGTGCGAGATAGGTTGCATATGAGGGCTTCATCTCGATCAGCGAGTCCGGGTGAAGCTCATCGCCGTCGATCACCGCGGCGCGAAACTTCAGCAACGGCAACAGACTGTCGCTGCTGGTCGTATAGGTATAGAATCGCTTGAGGAACGTCGCCGCGCCGGCGTTGACATGGAGCAGGATGCCGTTGCGAAGCGAATCAACCTCCCAGAGGTGCATCGTCGTTGTGTCGATGTCAAATTCAATCGAATCATCCGTCGCCGGAGTGCCGATCGGGGCAAAGCCGATGGTCGAACTGACAAAGGCGTAGTCGTAATCAATATCACTCGAATCGAACGGTTCATCGATCCGCAGGACGTCCGCCTGCCAGGGGGTCCAATCAGTCACCTTGGCGGAATCGACGAGACCATAGGTATGAAGAACAACCTTGGCTGAATGGTACGAGAGAACTGAATCCACGAAGAGAAATGGAGAGGGAAATTTCAACAGAATGTCCGCCATCATCCCACTCTGCTCACCGGCGAAAAGCAGCGCAGCGGAGGGTTTCCTCGAATCCCCCACGATTCGTGTTTGGGATTGGCGGATCTGGATAACGGTGTCCCGCAGCACACCCTCAACCTGACCGCCGACAACGGAAGAACCGACCTCGCTGTTGTACTGGCCGCATCCCACGCCCATCATCGCTGTCACTCCTAAAGCCAGGAGCAGCAGTGAAAAACGCACGAGGAATTCCCTCCTGTCACTTCGTACGAAAGACATCGTCCTCATTTCGCTCCTTGATCCCGTTCCAGAACGGGCAATGTACGTTCGGGCGTCTGAGCTTGCAAGCTGTCCTGAACGGTCGTCCTCCCCGCAACTGTCAGAAATTTCCCAACCTACGGTTTGACGAGATGGATTGACAACGGTGTGCCACACGATGCGCAGGATCCATCGCCGCGCACCCCGGAAGCGTCCACGGCCCACCCGGATCGACGAACGGCTGTTGCCCCACAGGAGGGACAAAGGGTGTCTGCGCCCCGTCTTGTGGAGATGTTGCCCAGGTAGACATACCTGAGGCTGGTACGCGCGACATCCCATGCTCGTTCCATGAACTCGAGCAAGGTCGGGGGTTCGCTGACGAGGTGGCGTGGAAAGTATCGGGAGAGGTGCAGGGGGATGTTCTCATCGAGGGAGGCAACCCATTCCGCGATCTGGTGGACTCCCTGTTCGTTGTCCGACATCCCGGTGACAAGGAGGTGGGTGATCTCGACATGCACTCCCGCCTCCACCATCCGTTTGATCGTCCGCTGGACAACATCGAGGCGGGCGCCGGATCCTGTTTTGTACAGGCGGGGATCGGCGAACTTGAGGTCGACATTGGCGGCGTCGATCAGGGGAAGCAGCTCCTCGAGGGGATTCTCGTCGACATAGCCGTTTGTCACCAGAACATTCACTCCTCCCGCCTTGCGAACGAGTGGCGCGGTGTCACGGATGGTTTCGAACCAGATCATCGGTTCCGCATAGGTGTAGGCGAGGCCAACGGACCGGTGTTCCATGGCGCGTTCCGCGAGGATTTCGGGTGGAATGTAACGGGTCGGCGCGTCGAACTGGCTGATCTCGCAGTTCTGGCACCATTTGCAGCGGAGGTTGCACCCGTTCGGACCCACGGAGGCGATGTTTGCACCCGGCAGGAAATGGTAAAGAGGTTTCTTCTCGATGGGATCGTGATTGAAGCTGACGACCCGGCCGTAATTCAGCGCCACCAGCTCCCCGTCCACCACTCCACGCCCCCGGCAGATCCCCACCTGCCCTTCGGAGAGTTTGCAGTGAACCGGACAAATTTCGCAGACGATCCTCGCACCGTCAACGTGAAAGTAGGGTACGGGTGGGCAGTGTTCGACGGAACTCGAGTTCACTTCACATTACCTTTCAACAATTACTTGCTACAAGGTAATGGCCACGGTTTCGGACACCAAGGGGAACTGAGTAGAACAAAGGGCTGCGACAATGCCCATTCGTCATCATTGTAATCAAACATATTTGTTCTTTCCTGGCGTATTGCTTGCCATTATAAGATTTCCAATGTCAGGTGACTTGATTGAGGTGTCTCACGTTTCGTCCGAATGGATTATTATGTGTCAACCTCCGGCTTACTTTTTACCATCCCGTGGCTTTTCTTTTGTCATCCCCCGGCTTGACCGGGGGATCCAGATGAGGTGAGTGAAATGGCAAGGCTCTACTACGTATACATCCTCGCCAGCGGTAGAAATGGCACTCTCTATATCGGCGTTACAAATAATCTGAGACGGCGGATCGAAGAACATAGGAGTGAGAATCCGAAGGCATTTACCTCCAGATACAAAGTGAATCAGCTCGTACATGTTGAAACGTTCAACAACGTACGTCTCGCCTTACAACGGGAAAAACGATTGAAGAAATGGAAAAGGAGCTGGAAGCTGGAGTTGATCGAGAAAGACAATCCCACTTGGCGCGATTTGTCGGAAGATCTTCACTGACTGGATTGCCCGGTCAAG
>JAZDLX010000147.1:0-17269 GCA_043801585.1 bacterium
CAAGTATCAGTTTTTTGCGATGTTGAACGAAAACGGAATTGCACTTTCACAAGTCTTTGTCTATTTTCGTATTTGAATGATCAGGTTTTGTCCGGAGCCTCATGAGTGTTTGGACGTTCACTCTGGTTCCAGGTGGCGGAAAGGTGTGTGATTGCCTACTTTCTCAGTGGACCCTGTGGGTTCCTTTGAAATTGAAAGGCGGGATCGCCCCTTGGACTAATTGACGTCCCGGAGTGTAGGACGGTTTTGCTGGCCTGTTAGACGGTGACGTGGGGAAGGGGAGCTGCAATGGACATCACTGAGATCAACATCAACTTGCGCGATGAAGACAAGTTGAAAGCCTTCGTCAACATCACATTTGACGATGTATTTGTTGTACGGGGACTGAAAATCATTGAAGGTGGTCAGGGATTGTTTGTCTGCATGCCGTCACGGAAATTGCCGGACGGGACCTACAAGGATATCGCCCACCCGATTGACAACGATTTCCGCAGCAAGATTGAGCAACGCATCTTGGGGGTCTACGAGAAACTCCGCTCTCAGCAGCAGAGTGGGATGCATCGTGTCATGGAGTTTGACGATTAGCCTCTGAACGCTTATTTTCCCACCGCGTTTTATCAGCTGATGGCTGCTTCACCTCTCTACGTTTAAAATTCAGGGATCGGCTAAAGGGGTGTCGCCAAGTGGTTAAGGCAGCGGTTTTTGGGGCCGCTATACGTAGGTTCGAATCCTACCACCCCTGCTATATTAAACAGGAATGAGGTTCGTACTCGGAAGCCAAGCGCTTTCGTACAGCGGGAGGAGCGGCTGCCATGGGCTCCGGTCTCCACCATCAGATCAAGATTTTCACAGGGACTTCGCACCCCAAGCTCGCGCAGCAGATCGCCGAATACATCGGGATACCGCTTGGCCAGGCGGAGGTGGGGCGGTTTTCCGACGGGGAAATCAGCGTCAAGATTCATGAAAACATCCGTGGTTGGGACATTTTCGTGGTGCAACCGACGCACCCCAACTCGGACAATCTGATGGAATTGCTGATACTCCTGGACGCCTGCAAGAGGGCGTCAGCGCGCCGGATTACAGCGGTGATTCCCTACTATGGGTATGCGCGCCAGGACAGGAAGGATGAGTCGAGGGTGCCGATCACGGCCAAGCTCGTGGCGAACCTGATTACCGCTGCGGGTGCTGACCGGGTGCTGACGATGGATCTGCACAGCGCCCAGATCCAGGGATTCTTCGACATCCCCATGGATCACCTTTATGGCAGCGCGGTGATGATCCCGTTTTTCCGCGAGATGAACCTCGGACCTTTGACGGTGGCCAGTCCGGATGTGGGTGGAATCAAGCTTGCACGCGCCTATGCCAACCGTCTCGAAGCGGAGCTGGCGATTGTGGACAAACGGCGTGTGCGGGCGAATGTCGCCGAGGCGATGAACGTCCTCGGCAGCGTCAAAGACCGAACCGTTTTGCTGGTTGATGATATGGTGGATACAGCGGGGACTCTCTGCGAGGCAACCCGTGCCTTGTTTGAGGCGGGAGCTTCGCGTATTTTCGCCGCCACGGTCCACCCGATGCTGTCTGGTCCGGCCATCGAGCGAATCAGTAAAAGCAGGATTGAAAAGGTGTTTGTTCTGGACACCATTCCGGAACGGCCGGGGATGAGTGATTTGCCCTGGTTGCACCGTTTGAGAGTGGATGAGGTGTTTGCGGAGGCGATTCTTCGAATCTATCGCGAAGAATCGATCAGCAGTCTCTTTGTAGAATGAGGTACTATCGTGGCTGAGAACGTAATCCCGACGCTGAAAGCCGTGGTCCGGGAACCGGGCAGAAAAAGCGTCACAAAACAGGTTCGCGCGAGTGGCAAGATCCCCGCGGTCTATTACCACGGCAGCACGGAATCGATTAACCTTGAGATCGACCAGAAGGACTTCATACGTCTGCTTCAGAACCGTTCGACGTTGATCAACCTTGAGATTGATGGGCAGGAAACGCGTGAATGCATGATCCGTGAAATTCAGCGTCATCCTGTCAGCCAGGAGCCCATTCATCTCGATTTCATCGGGATCACTCGTGGCAAGAAGATCACCGCTACGGTTCCGATCAAGCTCCTTGGCATTCCTGACGGTGTGCGCAACCAGGGTGGTATCCTGCAACAGGTCATGCATGAAGTGGATATCCGGGTTCTCCCTTCGGACATGCCCAACCGCATTGAAGTGGATGTCACAGGGCTGAAGCTTGGTGAATCGATCCACCTGGATCATGTATTTCTCGAGGGTGTCGAGTGGGAAGACAATCCCGAGCAGACCGTCGCCACCGTTGTCGCGCCGCGTGTCATCGAGGAAGTCGTTGAAGAAGAGGTCGAAGAGGCTGCGGAGCCTGAATTGATCGGCGAGAAGAAAGAGGAGCCGTCCGAGGGCGAAGGGGAGGAGTAAACCGTGGGGCGTCGTCTCGTCGTGGGCCTGGGCAATCCCGGACCGGAGTATGACGCGACATGGCACAACCTCGGATTTCATGCGGTGCGTGCCCTGGCGAAGATTGTGCGCGCATCCTTGAGAGCACAGAATCAATGTCTACTGGGTCGTGGCCGGTACGCCGGTCACGATATTTTTCTCCTGCTTCCCCAGACATACATGAACCGCAGCGGCGAACCCGTTGCGCGGATTGTGCGGGAACAGCGGATCTATGACTACGACACCCTGGTGTTGCTTGATGATCATGATCTGCCCCGGGGACAGCTGCGGATGAGAGAGTCGGGCGGGGATGGAGGACATCGAGGCTTCCGTTCGATTCTCAACGAGTTGGGGACATCGGAGATCCCCCGCCTGCGCATCGGATTCCGGGATGAGACCGTCGACCCGAAAGCGGGTGGCTATCAGGATCTCGCCGATCGCGTTCTTGAACCGTTGAGTGAGACTGAGCACGAATTCATGATGCGGATTGCGGAAGGAGCCGGGGAAGCTGCACGTGACTGGTTGGCGTTAGGCATCATCGGTGCGATGAATCACAACAACAATCGAAGGATTCTTGCGCCCGGCGACACGTCGGAGGCAGAAGGAGAGCCCAACGGTCGCTGATTCCGCTTCGACACTTGCTTTTTATTGGCCCCGGGGACAGGTTTGAGCCTTCACCCCGGGACTTTTCCGTTTCGGCCCGGGGAAAAACGGGATTGCGTGGGATACAGAAAGGATTGGAACCGATGAACGGCCTTTCCAGCACCATCTGGATTCTGCCGCTGCTGGGTGTCGTCGGCTTGCTTTTCGCCGTTTGGAAGGGAAGCTGGGTCCGACACCAGGACGCCGGAAATGAGTACATGCGTGAAATCAGCGGACACATCCGCGACGGCGCGCTGGCGTTCCTTGGCCGGGAATATCGTGTCCTGGCCATTTTTGTGCTTATCGTCGCCGCATTGTTGGTTGCCGCCAATTGGAGCAGCGAGGGAAGTTCTCCCTGGATCGCCTTTTCCTTTGTTGTCGGAGCATTCTCCAGCGGCCTCGCTGGTTACTTCGGGATGCGGGTGGCGACCGAAGCCAACGTCCGCACGGCAAACGCTGCCCGAAGCGGATTGAACAAGGCGCTGGCGGTTGCGTTTTCCGGTGGTACGGTGATGGGGATGAACGTCGTCGGACTCGGCGTTCTCGGTATCAGTCTGTTGTTCATTCTGTACCTGAGCGTTGGCATCGGCGGCATCGGGAGCTACGATGACCTCAAGCTGACGTTGCAGGTGCTCAGCGGGTTTTCCATGGGCGCTTCGTCCATCGCGCTGTTTGCACGTGTGGGTGGCGGCATCTACACGAAAGCGGCGGATGTCGGCGCAGATCTCGTGGGCAAAGTCGAGGCGGGCATTCCCGAGGACGATCCGCGCAACCCCGCCACCATCGCGGACAACGTCGGCGACAACGTCGGTGACGTGGCGGGCATGGGAGCGGACCTGTTTGAATCCTTCGTCGGCTCGATCATCTCGGCGATGATCATCGGCGCCATGGTCTGGTTCACACCGGGTCACGGCCAGGCGGACGCCCTGCACCTCGTCCTGTTGCCGCTGGCACTGGCCGGAGCGGGCATCATCGTCAGCATCATCGGCACCTTCTTCGTCCGCACCAAGGAGGGGGGCAACCCGCAGGTGGCGCTGAACACCGGCACCTTCGGTGCGGCAGGCCTGATGGTGGTGCTCAGCTTCTTCATGATCCGCGCCTTTGTTCCCGAGCCTGTGGTTCTTTCCGGTATGGAAATCTCGGCGACTGGTATTTTCATGGCGACCGTCTTCGGTCTTGCGGCGGGTGTGGCCATCGGCATGTTGACAGAGCATTACACGGCCCTCGGGCGCAAACCGGTACTGAATATTGCGAATCAGTCCCTTACCGGTCCGGCGACAAATATCATCTCCGGCCTCGCCACGGGGATGCGTTCAACAGCCTGGCCGTTGATCTCCCTGGCGATCGCGATAGTCGTCGCGTTCAAGTTCGCCGGCCTCTACGGCATTGCCATTGCGGCGCTTGGGATGCTTTCCACAACGGGCATTCAGCTCGCGGTGGACGCTTACGGCCCCGTGGCGGACAACGCCGGCGGCATCGCGGAGATGAGCGAACTTGAGCCGGAAGTGCGTCAGCGCACCGATCGTCTGGACGCCGTGGGCAACACCACCGCCGCCATCGGTAAAGGTTTCGCGATCGGCTCCGCTGCGTTGACTGCTTTGGCGCTCTTCAGTGCGTTCACCCAAGTGGTAAATCAGAATTTCGAGGAGCAGCTTGTGATCGACATCCTCGACCCGCGTGTGATGGCCGGGATGTTCCTTGGCGGCATGCTCCCCTTCCTTTTCAGCAGCCTTTCGATGAACGCCGTTGGCAATGCGGCCAAGGAAATGATCGAGGAGGTGCACCGGCAGTTCAGAACGATTCCGGAATTGAAAGCGGCGCTGGACATCATGAGGGTTCGCTCCCGCGATAAGTGGACGGATGCCGACATCAAGGTGATCGATGCCAGCCGTGGCAAGGCGGAGTACGCGAAATGCGTGGACATCTCCACCTCCGCGGCCATCCGTCAGATGATCCTCCCCGGCCTGATCGCCGTGGTGACGCCGCCCGTCATCGGGGTTCTTTTCGGCGCAAAGATGCTTGGCGGTCTGCTCGCGGGTGTTACCGTTACAGGTGTCCTGTTGGCGATTTTCATGGCGAACGCGGGAGGCGCCTGGGACAATGCGAAAAAGCTGATCGAAGGCGGGATGCACGGGGGCAAAGGCTCCGATGCGCACAAGGCGGCTGTGGTTGGCGACACCGTCGGCGATCCTTTCAAGGACACCTCCGGTCCCAGCCTCAACATCCTGATCAAGCTGATGAGTGTCATCAGCCTGGTGATTGCGCCGTTGTTGACGTTGAACGGGTTTCTCGGTTTGTAATCAGTGTGCTGAACGTTACAGCCCGTCGCCTGATTCCGGTGACGGGCTGTTTTATTGCATTCCAAATAAAGAAACAGGATGGACAGGATAGTCAGGATGGTAAGGCAGAAGAGGAAATGCCTTTCTCTTCATCCTGCCGATGCTGTGCATCCTGTTCCAGCCTTCATGCACGATGCTGCGCGGGAGCGGTGTGTAGCCCGGCTGCCCCGCCAGCCGGGAATCATCTTTGAACTGTCGGTGTGGCCCGATCCCGAAAGATCGGGATCGGGTATCTGATTACATACGTCTCTGAAATCCGACGCTGAAGCGTCGGGCCGCACTGCCGATCCTCTGCATCCTGTTCCAGCTATCTTGTTTGATGTCTCCGAGGGGCGGGAGTCAGAGCCTGAAGGCGATGTCTGCTGGATTTTTGCCTGCTTGAATGCGATCTTGCCACCTGCCCCGAATGAACGGGCAGAGGCGCTGAATCTGGCGAAACCATGACGAGGATAGACACATGCCAAGGCTTGTCATCAACGTGGACGATGAAACACTTCGAGCCCTGATCGCAGTTGCCGTCGAAGCGGATGTCAGCTCGGAGGAAGCCGCTGCGTTCCTGCTTCGTGAGACACTTGTCGAAGCGGATGAAAACTCTGACGATGACAGCCCTGCAGCCCCGGGGATGACACCTCAGGTAAGCTGATTGGCATTCGGGTAAAATCGAGGTGCTCCGCATCTGTTTTTGAACGGAGACATCCCGGCTCGCAACCCTTGCACAACGGATCGACCTCGCCCATCTTTACGTCCCTGCCAGGCCCCTTACGGGGCTTTCGCTTTGGCAGACAACATCAACCTGCTCCCCGAAGGGGTGGCGACATCCATGAAATTCCGGCTTCCAACCGGGATTCCCGCCGCTTGAACAGGGAGCCGTCAGACCGGAGGAAGGACATGACCCGCCGTTACGAAATGATGGTCATCATCGATTCCAGCCAGAGTGACGAGGAGATCGAAGCCCAGATCGCTAAGCTCGAAGAGGCGATCACCTCGTCCCCCGGCGGTGAGATCATCAACACCGACAAATGGGGCAAAAAACGCCTCGCCTACGAGATCAAGGGAAAGCAGTTCGGCTACTACGTTGTCATCGAGTTCATGATCGACCCGAATCTGATCTCCGATATGAATCGCAACCTGCGGTACGACACGAACATCCTCCGCCACTTGATCCTCCACATTTCCCCCAAGGTGATCAGGCTCAAAGAGCAGGAGCAGGAGCTGAAAGTGCATCTTGAGGACCGGCGCCGCCGTCTCGCTGATGAAGCCGAAGAGCAGCCGGTTGTGGACCTGATCAGTGACGAGAATAGTGTCAAGGGAGACCTTGGCGACATCGATTCAAAGGTGACCGATGTCAATGCTGAGGAAAAGGTCGGGGCGGAAGTGGAAACTGAAACCGAAACCGAAACCGATGCCAAAGCCGAAGCGGGTTCTTCCGAAGAACATCAGTAAACGTGCCTGATCCGTCATCGACGGATCATCGCAGGAGGCTGCCAAGATGATGTCCATCCGCAAGAAAGTCGACCGTTTTCATGAAAACGGCATTCTCTATATCGATTACAAGGATGTGAAGCTGCTCAGCCGCTTCATCACCGAGCAGGGCAAGATCATTCCACGCCGCATCTCCGGCACCACCGCGAAGAACCAGCGGATGCTCGAGGATGCAATCAAGCGCGCCCGTTTTATGGCACTGCTGCCCTTCGTCTCCGACCAGCCCCGCTAGGGGGCGGAGTCGCCCCTTCCGGGTGTGGTCTTCGGCCACGGCGGCTAACTGCGTAACGCCGCCAATAACAGGGCACTGTTGAGGATATCGCGCAGTGTCGGCCCAAAGCTTCGCGGGCTGACGAAAGAGCGTGCAGGCATGTTGTCATTGCGAGGACGTCGCAAAGTGGCGAACGAAGCAATCTCGAAGTTCGTCGCCCGGCAGGTCACCGCAGGCCGCTTGGAGTGTTTCGCGGTGCGAGGGGAAGAGGGACAGTTTCGCTTTTGGGCAGCAAAAGGTAACTGCCCCAGTGGTGCAAAAAGAGCAGACACAAGTTCGTGAGGGAACTCGTCAACAAGGCGAGCCCTCTAACACTTCGGAAGGTTGCAGCGCAGACAACCGTTTGACCGGAGTGGACATGAATCGCCAGGCCGTACGCTGACGGTGAGGCAGAATGGAAGGATCAGAGCATGAAGGTCATTCTTCGTGAAACCTACGAGAGCCTGGGCCGCCCGGGTGATGTGGTCAACGTCAAACCCGGTTTCGCCCGCAACTTTCTCGTGCCGCAGGGAATCGCCTATCTGGACAACGCTTTTTATCGGCGGAGGTTCGAGAACGAGCGTGACGACCTGCTGAAACGGGATGCCGAACTGCGTTCCGCCGCGGAAGCCGTCGCCAAGAAGGGCGAAGGATCAAGGATCGAATTTATCGTCCGTGTCGGCGAACGTGGCCAGATGTTCGGCGCGATCACCAACCGTGACATCGCCGCCAAGCTTGAGGAGCAGGGCATCAAGGTGGACCGCCGCAAGATCTCGCTGTCCGAACCGATCAAAACCACCGGTGAACATTCCGTGGTGGTGAAACCTCACGGCGACGTTGCCTTTGACGTATTCATCAATGTTATACCGGAGGTGACGGAGGAAGAGCTGCTCGACGAGAAGCTCGCCATCGAGCTTGCTGAGGCGATGGGTAAAGTGGACAAGGCGGATCAGGTTCAGCCTGTGGAAACCGCCGGAGAGCGCGCTGAGCGGGGCGAAGGTGCTGAGATTGTCGAGGTCGAACCTGTCGAGAAGCCTGAGACATCCGAGGAAGTCACGGAGAACGCAGAAGAGAAAATGGCTGAAGGTGATACAGGGAAAGCCGAGTAACCTTCCTCGTTCGATGGAACATTCCCAGCCCGGAACCGAAAAGGTTCCGGGCTTTCTTTATTCATTACGGTGAAAATTCTCCTCCGCCGGGTGGTTGAACGATGCTGCGAAACGTATCTTACTCATGAGCCGCAGTTTCGTTTCTGGACGTACTATGTTTTTCACCATCCTTCGACAGTCGTTGCGAATGCTTCGACGACAACGGCTGTTCTCCCTGATTCATGTCATCGGTCTCGCGATTGGTTTGGCAGCCTGCGCTGTCATCGCCCTTTTTATCCGTGAGGAACTGAGTTTCGATCGTCACCTGAAGAAGGTCGATCGCCTTTACAGGGTGATTGAAGTGAATCCTGCTGGGGCGAGTGGGACAGTGTCGCTTCCCTACGCCGTGGGTTCCCTGGCGCCAGCGCTCATGGAAAAAATTCCCGAGGTTGAAATGGCCGGGCGGTTGACGGCCGTGTTCAGTTGGACGGTCGGCCTTGAGGGCGATCCGCAGAACGTGGACGCGATGCTGGCGGCGGACCCGGCAATCCTGGATCTTTTCGAACTGAATTTTATCGATGGGGATGCATCCTCGGCGCTCGCCTCGCCGGACCGCGTCGCCATCAGTGAAAAGATTGCACATCGCTTCTTCGGCGAGGAAAAAGCCCTCGGAAAGACGTTGATCTTCGATGGCAAGCGCCCGATGACCGTGGCGGGGGTGTACGAGGATTTTCCTGACAACTCGCACCTGATCATTGATGTCCTGATTCCCTATGTCGTTTTCGGCAACGATCCCGATTGGGAATGGCTGGATTCCTGGTACACCGCGACGATCACCTACGTGCGCCTGAAGCCGGGCGCCGATCCGCAGTTGCTTGAGCAACGGCTGAATCCCCTGTTACAGACTCTGCTGCCGGATCAGCCGGGAATCACGATGAAGCTGCAGCCGGTGACCGACATCCACCTGCGGTCGGAACAGGTGATGTGGGATTACGCGTACAAGAAATCGTCGGAATCACGTGTGATGCTGTTCGGCATTATCGGTGTGGGCATTCTGCTGCTGGCGTGCGTGAATTTCATGAACCTGGCAACCTCACGTTCGCTGACACGGGCGCGTGAGGTGGGATTGCGCAAGGTCGTCGGCGCTACGCGCAGCCACCTGATCCTGCATTTTCTCGTCGAGGCCGTGCTGATTGCTGTCGTCGCCCTCCCCCTGGCGTTGCTGCTTGTGGAAATGGTTCTTCCAACCCTGAGGACTCTCGCCGAACGGTCCCTGCCGGACATCTTCCTGTACCCGGGGTGGCCGCTGCTGGCGCTGCTCGGATTGACCATCGTCGCTGGTCTGCTCGCCGGAACCTACCCGGCGTTTGTTCTCTCCTCCTTCCAGCCTGTGGAAATCCTGCGCGGAAACACCGCTTCCGGATCGGGAAGATCGATTCTCCGGCGAGTCCTGGTGACATTCCAGTTTGTCCTTTCGATTCTACTGCTATTGGTCTCGGGCATGGTGATCCTGCAGATCCGTTTCATGCAGCAGCAGCCATTGGGATTTCAGAAGGACCGTGTCGTGGTCGTTCGCGTCGCCGACGAGTCCGAACGGTGGGATCGCCTGCCCTTGCGTGACGAGGTAGCCGCCGACCCCGAGGTGGTATCAGCATCGCTCTCTCAGGTGGTTCCGGGAACGATTACCGCTGAGGATTACGTCGTTCCGGACGGCTGGACGGGCGACCCGATGACAATCAACATGAACATCGTTTGTGATGATTTCATCAAAACAATGGGGGTTGACGGTTGTCAAAGGACGGAAGTTCGATCCCTCGCGTCCCTCCGACAAGTTTTCGATCGTGATCAACGAAGCGGCGATGCGAGCCTTCGGGTGGGATGACTTTGAGGGACGCAAGGTCCGTGGTGGCAGCGGCCGCGAGTTTCCCGTGCTGGGCGTCATCAAAGATTACCACTTCATGTCCCTGCATCACCCGGTGGAACCGCAGATGCTGATCTATTACCCCGAACGGGGAGAGTATCTGAGCTTCCGCGTGAAGTCCGATGACATGCAGGCAACGCTGAGGCGTGTCGCGGGCATCTGGCAGAAATACGTTCCGCAGAAACCGTTCGAATACCATTTCCTCGATGAATCGATCGGCCAATGGTACGAGGGAGAGGAGCGGACGGCACAACTGCTTACCCTGTTCAGCGGCCTGGCGCTGTTCATTTCATGCCTCGGCCTGCTCGGTCTCGCGGGGCATTCGGCGGAGCGAAGACGATCCGAGATCGGTGTCAGAAAGGTGCTCGGTGCAAGCTCGGGTCAGATGCTGATGATGGTGCTGCGGGAATCGCTGCTGCTCGTCTTGATTGCCAACGCGATCAGCTGGCCGCTGGCAATCTGGATCGGCCGGACCTGGGCTGAGAACTTCGCGTTCCGGGCGCCGACCGTCTGGTGGCTGCTTCCCGGAGTGGCGGCGCTGACAATGCTGGTAGTCGTCCTTGTCACCAGTACCATCGCCTGGCGCGCGGCGAACCTCAATCCGGCGGAAGTGATCCGGGAGGAATAGGGTGGCAGGTTGGACGGTTGTGAGTTGAGTGACAGTTACCTAATTCTGGGCATCAGTCACGTGGAATCGAGTGACGAACTCAATGAATTAGGTAACTGTCACTCAACTCGTTTTGGTCCGGGATGTTGGGGGCGGAGAGGACGCCCCAGCTTGATTTCGAAACGATCAAGTAAGGCCTCCGACCCCAGCATGCAACCCGGCATCACCGTATGCCGGGGAGTATCCTTTCCCCGGGACACGTTGGTCCCGGGCTACGCTTGCTACGCCAAGAACCTGACGCAACAATAACACCAGGGTGTCATTGCCAGTGCCGGCCGTTCGGCACGCGGCAATCTCCAATTTGGTTCTCTATTTGTGAAACAGATTGGAGATCACCACGCGATGCCGGAACCCCGACATCGCTGGTGATGACACATAAGAGAGCGATTCGTCGAACGACAGGTTGAATCACTCAGGCCGCAGGCGCTCAATCAGCGAGGTGCTGACCCAGTAGTACTGATCCCACGCACGCTGAAAGAAGAGGTACTTCCCGTCCAGAGTGATGAACGCACGCCACGCTTCCGGCGCGTTGATGGACGGTCCGAGCGGAATCGCCTCGCTCCAGCTTCCGTCGCCCTTACGGAAACTGACAAACAGTCCTGCCCGCTCGATTCCCTCCGTGGGCCGGATGGAAGTGAAGACGAGATAGCTTCCGTCGGGTGCGATGACGGGTTCGATGTCATCGTGTTCACTGTTGATCTGTGGTCGAAGCAGCTTGATCTGTGGACGGGGATCGGAAACAGGGCATTTGCCGTAACTCCCTTTTATTTCCAGAATATGGAGTGACTTTCGGATAGGGTTGACTCTTTGAGAGTCTTCTCGGGGGATGCGGCTTGACTGGGAGTATCAGAAGTGTTTTCTTGTGCGCCACTTGCCGCCCGGTTGTGGGTGCTGCGCGGACCCTGATGCCGGGCGAGTTCTTTGTCAGCGATGCGGATGGACTGCTGGTGGCGTGCTGTTTCCGGTGAACTTTTTTAGGAGGTGCTGCCGGTGCCGGTGATGGCCGGTCTCGCGGGGGAGTCGAGGGTGAAAAAACCTTGACTCGCCGGGGGTCGGCGGTTAGCTTACCGCTCCCGATCACCAGTGGTTCAGGTGGTCGGTCGTGCTATGTTCGCACAAGGCTTACGGGTGGAGACGGGGAGTCCAATGGAGCTCCTTGCTTGACATCCGAATGGGGCCTCCGTATTCTTAAAGGCTTTAGGAGAAACGGTCCTTGAAAGACCGGGGGATGCGTCGGGAAGGACGTGGGAACGGGCAACCGGACCTGCCGCACGGCCCGCAGCAGACCTTTAGAAACGATCTTTGACAAGCGTACACGCAGCAGTGCGCGGTGTCTTCGAATCTTCGGATTCGAGGTCACCACACCTAAACAAAGTGTGCCTAAATCAACTCTACGGAGAGTTTGATCCTGGCTCAGGACGAACGCTAGCGGGGGGCTTAACACATGCAAGTCGAGCGCGAACGGTATTCTTCGGAAGACCTAGTAGAGCGGCGAACGGGTGAGTAACGCGTAGGCAATCTGCCTTCGGGTGGGGGACAACGTTTCGAAAGGAACGCTAATACCGCATAACATCACGGATTGGCATCATTCTGTGATCAACGGCTTCGGCCGCCTGAAGATGAGCCTGCGTCCCATTAGCTTGTTGGTGGGGTAACGGCCTACCAAGGCTTCGATGGGTAGCTGGTCTGAGAGGATGATCAGCCACACTGGGACTGAGATACGGCCCAGACTCCTACGGGAGGCAGCAGTGAGGAATATTGCACAATGGGCGAAAGCCTGATGCAGCCACCCCGCGTGTGGGATGAAGCTCTTGCGAGTGTAAACCACCGTAAGGAGGGACGAACCTCCAGGTTTTGCCTGGACTGACGGTACCTCCAGCGTAAGCTCCGGCTAACTCCGTGCCAGCAGCCGCGGTAATACGGGGGGAGCGAGCGTTGTCCGGAATCACTGGGCGTAAAGCGCGTGCAGGCGGGGCTGTAAGTCTGAGGTGAAATCCCGGGGCTTAACTTCGGAATTGCCTTGGAAACTACAGTTCTTGAGTACGGTAGAGGGAGACGGAATTCCAGGTGTAGCGGTGGAATGCGCAGATATCTGGAAGAACACCGGTGGCGAAGGCGGTCTCCTGGCCCGTTACTGACGCTCAAACGCGAAAGCGTGGGTAGCAAACAGGATTAGATACCCTGGTAGTCCACGCCCTAAACGATGAACACTAGGTGCTGGGAGATTCGACCCTTTCAGTGCCGTAGCTAACGCGTTAAGTGTTCCGCCTGGGGAGTACGATCGCAAGGTTGAAACTCAAAGGAATTGACGGGGGCCCGCACAAGCGGTGGAGCATGTGGTTTAATTCGATGCAACGCGAAGAACCTTACCTGGGCTTGAACTGTGCAGGAAAGCTTCTGAAAGGAAGCCCTCCTTCGGGACTTGTACAGAGGTGCTGCATGGCTGTCGTCAGCTCGTGTCGTGAGATGTTAGGTTAAGTCCTGCAACGAGCGCAACCCCTATCTGTTAGTTGCCATCAGGTTATGCTGGGCACTCTAACGAGACTGCCCGTGTTAAACGGGAGGAAGGCGGGGATGACGTCAAGTCCTCATGGCCCTTACGTCCAGGGCTACACACGTGCTACAATGGGTGGTACAAAGGGTCGCAATACCGCAAGGTGGAGCCAATCCCAGAAAACCATCCTCAGTTCGGATTGTACTCTGCAACTCGAGTACATGAAGTCGGAATCGCTAGTAAACGTGGATCAGCACGCCACGTTGAATACGTTCCCGGGCCTTGTACACACCGCCCGTCACACCATGGGAGTCGGGAGTACCCGAAGTCCTCACACGAACAGTGGGGCCGAAGGTAAGCTCGATGACTGGGGTGAAGTCGTAACAAGGTAGCCGTACGGGAACGTGCGGCTGGATCACCTCCTTTCTAAGGAGCAGGCAGCCCCGAGGGGGACTGGCCGTGGGATTGTCCGGATGGAATAAAGGCCTGCCGGACAACGAAACGCCGGTCGCCGGGAGTCTTCGGACACCCGACCGTTCGAGGGGTTATCTGCCGAGGGTCGAAGTGCATTTGTTGCGTGTACGCAGATTTTGCTACAACCTCGCGGCCCCCGCGCAAGTGGGGGCTGGAGGTTGATGGGCCTGTAGCTCAGTTGGTTAGAGCGCACGCCTGATAAGCGTGAGGTCACTGGTTCGATTCCAGTCAGGCCCACTCTTTTGGGTGCCTCGGATCGAATCGGACAACTGCGCAAGGGTCCTGTCAAGGCCGACGCTGGCCTACGGGGCGTTAGCTCAGTTGGGAGAGCGCCGGCTTTGCAAGCCGGAGGTCACCGGTTCGAGACCGGTACGCTCCACTGGGCGTCGTGTTTTGCGGGAAGTGCCATCCGGGTTTCTGGGAGGTTACCGAAACAGGTGCGGCGACCCTTCGATCTTTGACAAGCGTGTTTCCATAGGTTGTCTTCTGGACGCATACGTAGAAGGGTAGTTCCAACTTCTCGTAAGCTTCTGAGGATCTGTTTCCGGCCGTTTCCTGTAAAGGAAAAGGATTTCGGATAAGTTATTAAGGGCATAAGGTGGATGCCTAGGCTCTAGAAGGCGATGAAGGGCGTGGTAAGCTGCGATAAGCGTCGGTGAGGTGCAAACAACCGTAGACCCGGCGATCCCCGAATGGGAAAACCCGGCGAGAGTCATGTCTCGTCATCCCCTTGCTGAATACATAGGCTTGGGGAGGCCAACCCAGGGAAGTGAAACATCTCAGTACCTGGAGGAAAAGAAAACAACCGTGATTCCCCAAGTAGCGGCGAGCGAACGGGGAACAGCCTAAACCTGGCGCGTGTAAGCATGCAGGCGTTGCGCGTCGGGGGTTGCGGGATCTTGCAGGCCGACTGCATCAGGCCAGGGAGTGACAAAGGTCAGTTTTAGCCGAACCGCTCTGGAAAGGCGGGCCATAGGGGGTGATAGCCCCGTAGGCGAAAAAGCTGACCCTCCCGCAGGACACCCAAGTAGCACGGGACACGTGGAACCCTGTGCGAATCTGGCGGGACCATCCGCCAAGGCTAAATACTCTCTAGAGACCGATAGTGTACCAGTACCGTGAGGGAAAGGTGAAAAGCACCCCGGGAGGGGAGTGAAATAGTACCTGAAACCTTGTGCTTACAACCAGTCGGAGTGCCGATTCGTCGGCATGACGGCGTACCTTTTGCATAATGGGCCAGCGAGTTGCTCGTCACAAGCCAGGCTAAGGGCTTCAGGTCCCGAGCCGAAGCGAAAGCGAGTCTGAACAGGGCGATTAGTTTGTGGCGGCAGACGCGAAACCGGGTGATCTATCCATGGCCAGGTTGAAGCGCGGGTAAAACCGCGTGGAGGACCGAACCAATACAGGTTGAAAACTGTTTGGATGAGCTGTGGATAGGGGTGAAAGGCCAATCAAACTCGGTGATAGCTCGTACTCCTCGAAATGTTTTTAGGAACAGCCTCGTAGCAGTCTGTCGGAGGTAGAGCACTGATAGGGTTAGGGGCCCTACAAGGTTACCGACCCCTGTCAAACTCCGAATGCCGACAGTACGATCTACGGGAGTGAGACTATGGGTGATAACGTCCGTGGTCAAAAGGGAAAGAACCCAGACCGACAGCTAAGGCCCCCAAGTGCGGCTTAAGTGATGAAAGGATGTGGAACAGCACAGACAGCCAGGAGGTTGGCTTAGAAGCAGCCATTCCTTTAAAGAGTGCGTAATAGCTCACTGGTCAAGTCGTTCCGCGCCAAAAATCCTCGGGACTCAAAGTCGCCGCCGAAGCTACGGACCTCGATTCGTCGGGGTGGTAGAGGAGCATTCCGTTCACCATCGAAGGTGTGTCGTGAGGCATGCTGGAGGAGACGGAAAAGACCATGCTGGCATAAGTAACGATAAAATGGGTGAGAAACCCATTCGCCGAAAACCTAAGGTTTCCTGAGTAAAGTTCGTCTTCTCAGGGTTAGTCGGCCCCTAAGACGAGGCAGACATGCGTAGTCGATGGGAAACAGGTCAACATTCCTGTACCGGTTGTGACGCGTTATTACCTATGGGGTGACGCAGAAGTGAAAGGCGAGCCACGGATTGGATTGCGTGGTCTAAGGGAGTAGGCGGTCGCGACAGGCAAATCCGTTGCGGCAACGCTGAGACCCGAATGGGAGCCGTAAGGCATAAACTCGCCCTAAGCTAGCTGCCAGGAAAAACCTCTGTGGGAGTTTCACAGCCGACCGTACCGCAAACCGACACAGGTAGGTGGGGAGAGTATCCTCAGGCGCTCGAGAGAACCATGGTTAAGGAACTCGGCAAAATAGCTCCGTAACTTCGGGGGAAGGAGCGCCTCCGGCGGTGACAGTCTTCGCGACTGAAGCTTCTGGAGGCCGCAGTGAAAAGGCCCAGGCGACTGTTTACTAAAAACACAGGACTCTGCTAAGTCGTAAGACGACGTATAGGGTCTGACGCCTGCCCGGTGCCGGAAGGTTAAGGGGAAGTGTTAGGGCAACCGAAGCATTGAACCGAAGCCCCGGTAAACGGCGGCCGTAACTATAACGGTCCTAAGGTAGCGAAATTCCTTGTCGGGTAAGTTCCGACCTGCACGAATGGCGTAACGATTTCCCCACTGTCTCAACCAGAGACTCAGTGAAACTGTAGCACCGGTGAAGATGCCGGTTACCCGCAACTAGACAGAAAGACCCCGTGCACCTTTACTATAGCTTGGCATTGTGTTTTGAGCTAGCATGTGTAGGATAGGTGGGAGACTATGAAGTAGGGGCGCAAGCCCTTATGGAGTCAACGTTGAAATACCACCCTTGTTATCTTAGAATGCTAACCTTGGATCATTATCTGGTTCAGGGACAGTGTCTGGTGGGTAGTTTGACTGGGGCGGTCGCCTCCAAAAGAGTAACGGAGGCGCGCGAAGGTTCCCTCAGGCTGATTGGAAACCAGCCGTCGAGTGTAATGGCAAAAGGGAGCTTAACTGCGAGACCGACGGGTCAAGCAGGTGCGAAAGCAGGTCATAGTGATCCGGTGGTTCCATATGGAAGGGCCATCGCTTAACGGATAAAAGGTACTCCGGGGATAACAGGCTGATCTCCCCCAAGAGTTCACATCGACGGGGAGGTTTGGCACCTCGATGTCGGCTCGTCACATCCTGGGGCTGAAGTCGGTCCCAAGGGTTTGGCTGTTCGCCAATTAAAGCGGTACGCGAGCTGGGTTTAGAACGTCGTGAGACAGTTCGGTCCCTATCTGCCGTGGGCGTAGGATACTTGAGAGGATCTGCCGGTAGTACGAGAGGACCCCGGTGGACGGACCCCTAGTGTTCCGGTTGTCGCGCCAGCGGCACTGCCGGGTAGCTATGTCCGGAACGGATAACCGCTGAAAGCATCTAAGCGGGAAGCCGACCTCAAGATTAGGCATCCCTGGGAATATTC
>JAZDLX010000170.1:0-15740 GCA_043801585.1 bacterium
CCCGGCGACAAGCTGAACATGGTGGTAGAGCTGATCAGCCCGATCGCGATGGACGAGTCTCTTCGCTTCGCGATCCGCGAGGGTGGCCGCACCGTCGGCGCCGGCGTCGTCAGCAAGATCATCGAGTAGTTGATGATGTGATCCTGAACGCCGCCAATACGGCATCAGGGAATCCTTCTTCCTGGGTGGTGCACTCGAGGGGAGATGGGAACAGGGTTACGGAAGAAAGCCGATGGCGACCGGAGCAGGGAAACGGGAGAAGGTGGTTCTGGCCTGCGAGGAGTGCCGCACCAGGAACTACACGATCACGAAAAACCGGCGGGAACATCCGGAACGTCTTGAGGTTAAAAAATACTGCCCGCATTGCGGTCGGCACACAACGCACCGGGAAGCCCGTTAGGCCGGGCGGCAAGCCGGTCGGCATATCGTTGGAACTGACGGGTGGATAAGCGGGTTTGAGCTTGGTTCGCCGCAAGGCGGACGGACTTCCGGAAACGGAAGCCGCAGGACACTAGCTCAATTGGTAGAGCACCGGTCTCCAAAACCGGGGGTTGGGGGTTCGAGTCCCTCGTGTCCTGCAAGGGCTGGGCAGGAGTCCCCCAGCGGTTCAGGGTAGGTCCCGCGCCGGACGTGAGTGCGCCGGGCGGGCTTGACACATGGGATGAGCGATGTTTACCAAGATTGCCAACTATCTCCGGGGTGTTCGGGTGGAGATGGCCAAGGTTAACTGGCCGAAACGCGAAGAGCTCATGGAATCGACAGTGATCACACTTGTGCTTTCAATGATCCTGGCTCTGTTCGTCTTTTCGGCGGATATCATCATCTCTCGTGTGATCAACTTCATCATCTAAGTCGAAGCGCCCATGGAGTGGTACGTCACACACGTCTTCACCAGTCAGGAGAATCGGGTGAAGGAGTATCTGGAACGCGAGGTGGAACGCCTCGGGTACCAGGAGCTCATCGGCCGAATCCTGATTCCGAGTGAGGAAATCGTCGAGATGCGGGCCGGGAAGAAGCGTGTCAAACGCCGCAATTTCTTCCCTGGCTATCTGCTGATCGAAATGGAGCTGAACAACGAGACTCAGCACCTGGTGACGAGTACGCCCGGTGTGATCGGTTTCATCGGCGGTACCGGCCAGGAACCGGAGCCGATTCAGCCCCACGAAGTGGACCGCATTTTCGGCAGGGTTCAAGAAAAAGCGGACACACAGACGGTGGAGATTCCGTTTGATGTGGACGATGTGGTGAAGATCACCGACGGTCCGTTCCGTGATTTCCAGGGGACGATCAAGGAGATCAACGCTGAGAAACGCAAGCTCAAGGTCCTGGTGTCCATCTTCGGCCGAGAAACACCGGTTGAAGTGGATTTTCTCCAGGTGACCACGGATTTTAGCGAGTCGTGAGGAAGTCATGGCGAAGAAGGTCATCGGTCTGGCAAAGCTTGTGATCCCGGGTGGTCAGGCAACCCCTGCACCGCCGGTGGGTACCGCGCTTGGCCCGAAGGGCGTGAACATCATGGAGTTCTGCAAGGCGTTCAACGCCAAAACGCAGGACCAGCCGAGTGTACTGATCCCGGTGGAAGTTACGGTCTATCAGGACCATTCGTTCACGTTCATCACCAAGACCCCGCCTGCCAGCTATCTGATCAAGCAGGCAGCGAAGATTGAAAAGGGCTCGGGCGAGTCCAACAGGGAAAAGGTCGGCACGATTTCCTCGAAGCAGGTTCGCGAGATCGCCGAACTGAAGATGAAGGATTTAAACGCCCATACGGTCGAGGCAGCGATGGAAATCATCGCGGGAACGGCTCGGTCGATGGGAGTCACGGTGGAGCAGTAAACGATGAAACGAAGCCGTCGCTGGAAGGATGCCATCGCTCAGATCGATCGCGTCCGCGAGTACCAGCTCGACGAAAGCCTTGGCCTTGTCAAGGATTTCGCTTCGAAGGGCAAGTTCGATGAGACCGTCGAGCTTACCGTCAACCTCGGCGTGGATCCGCGGAAAGCGGACCAGATGATTCGTGGCACGATCACCCTGCCTCATGGTACGGGCAAAACCGTCCGCGTGCTGGTTCTGACTCCCGGTGAAAAGCAGGTCGAGGCGCGGGAAGCGGGTGCGGATTATGTCGGATTTGACGATCTGATCGAGAAGATCAACGGCGGATGGTTCGACTTTGACGTCGTCATCGCCACTCCCGACGCGATGCGTGAGGTCGGTAAGCTGGGTAAGGCGTTGGGTCCCCGTGGACTGATGCCGAATCCGAAAACCGGCACCGTCACGTTTGACATCGCGGCCGCGGTGAATGAGGTCAAGGCCGGCCGTATCGACTTCCGCGTGGACCGCTATGGCATCGTCCACGTTGGCGTCGGCAAGTCGTCCTTCGGCACCGAGCAGCTCCGGGACAACGTCAACGAGGTGCTGAGGACCATTGTCCGGATGCGTCCGCCATCCGTCAAGGGAACCTATGTCCAGAAGATCACGGTTTCCTCGACGATGAGCCCGGGTGTGAAGATTGACCGAGTGAATACGCTGAGCGCGTTGAAGTAGACAGACCGGTTTTGCGAATGTTGATTCGCGGAAGCAGCGAGGAAAGAGCGATGGGTGCCATCGAAGCGAGAGCGAATGCGGCGAAGAAAGAGGCGGTTGCCGTCCTCGAGGAAAAAATCGGCCGGGCACAGGGTCTGTACTTCACCGACTTCAGCGGCCTGACCGTTGCGCAGATCAACGAACTGCGCGGAAGATTCTTCGAGACGGGCAACAGCGAATTCGTCGTTGCCAAGAACACGTTGATCAACATTGCTCTGCACAACAAGGGAATCGAAAACGTTTCCGCTGAAGCCCTCGAGGGATCGACAGCGATGGCCATCGGTTACGAAGACCCGGTGATTCCGGCAAAGGTGGTCGCCGAGTTCGCGAAGAAGAACGAAAAGAAAAGGCCCCTGTTCAAGGGTGGCTTTGTTGACGGCGTGTTTTACGACAGCGAGAAGGTCAAGGTGATCACGGAGCTCCCGCCGATCGAGCAGATCTACGCTTCGATCGTCGGCAGCATTCAGGCGCCTCTCGCGAATTTCGTCGGTGTGCTGCACGAAATCCTGCGAAGCTTTGTTGGTGTCATCGACGCGATCATTCAGAAGAAACAGGCTGCGGGCGAAGAGTGAGCGTCCGGGTACGGCCGGCCCCCCAGCCGATTGTAACGATATCGAAAACAACACAGTAACTGCCGTATATGGAGGTTCAGGTGGAACAGCTGATCGAAACCATCAAGAACATGAAGGTTCTTGAACTGGTCGAGCTCAAAAAGGCTCTCGAAGAGGAGTTCGGCGTTACAGCCGCGGCTCCCATGGCCATGGCGGCGGCCGCTCCCGTGAACGGTGGTGAAGCCGCTGCTGCCGAGGAGAAGGACAGCTTCGACGTCATCCTCAAGGAGGGTGGTGCTTCCAAGATTCAGGTGATCAAGGTTGTCCGTCAGATCACGGGTCTCGGCCTGAAAGAGGCCAAGGATCTCGTCGACGGCGCCCCGAAGCCGATCAAGGAAGGTGTCATGAAGGACGAAGCCGAAAGCATCAAGAAGAAGGTCGAGGAAGTCGGCGGCGTCGTGGAGCTGAAGTAGATTGGCCCCGTGCGGCGTACCCGATCTCGATGTTGTGCCCAGCGGACCACCCGCGAGGGAGGGCTCCGCTTTTTCGTGTCTTAGCGGCGTGCAGTTATCCAGGAGGCTTCTGTGACCAGGAAGAACCCGATTCAACGTCACAGTTTTGCCAAGATCGATGTACCGCTTGAGATCCCGGACCTCCTTGAGGTTCAGCTCAAGTCGTTCGAGGAATTCCTTCAGCTCAATGGTCTCCCCGAAGAGCGGGAGAACAAGGGCTTGCAGGCGGTGTTCACAGGGGTGTTCCCCATCGTGGACAACCGCGAGGAACACATCCTCGAGTATGTCGACTATTATATCGAGGCTCCCAAGTACACTGTCGAGGAGTGCAAGGAGCGTGGCGTCAGTTACACCGTCCCGCTGAAAGCGAGTCTGCGCCTCTCAAGCAGGACCGAGGGCGAGGAGTCCGACGGTTTCGATCAGACGATCGAGTCGGACGTCTATCTCGGCAACCTGCCGATGATGACCGAGAACGGCACCTTCATTATCAACGGAGCCGAACGTGTCATCGTCAGCCAGTTGCACCGCAGCCCTGGCGTCTTTTTCAGCGACTCGATTCACCCGAACGGGACGACGATCTACTCCGCGCGGATCATTCCCTTCCGCGGAAGCTGGATCGAGTTCACGACGGACATCAACAATGCGGTGTTTGTCTACATCGACCGCCGGAAGAAATTCCCGGTCACTACGTTCCTTCGGGCAATCGGTTATGGGACCGACGGCGAAATCCTCGAGCTCTTCGGTTTTGCCGAGGAAATCCCGCTCAGCCGTAAGGAAATCGAGTCCTACTACGGACGTCCTCTGCTCAACGACTACGTTGACGAAGAGACCGGTGAGATCGTAGGCGAAAAAGGTGCTGAGTTCGATGAGGAAGTCCTCAAGCGCCTGCGCCGTGCCAAGGTGAAACGCATTCACCTGATCCGGCAGCTCCGTGGTCGTGACGCCGAAAACAGCCTCGAGATTATGCAGAACACCCTCGAGAAAGACAAAACGTCCTCCGAGGAAGAGGCGCTCACTCACATCTATCACGAGATGCGTAATGGCGAACCGCCGGACGTCGAGACGGCGCGCAAGCTGCTGCAGCGCATGTTCTTCGACGACAAGCGCTATGACCTCGGCGCGGTCGGCCGTTACCGCATCAACGTGAAGCTCGATCTTCAGATTCCGGACGAGACGACGGTTCTGACGAGCGAGGATGTGGTCGCCATTGTCAAATATGTGCTCGACTTGAAAAATGGCCGGCGCGCAACGGACGACATTGACCACCTCGGCAACCGCCGTGTCCGTACGGTGGGCGAGCAGCTCGCGAACCAGTTCTCGGTGGCATTCAGCCGCATGGCGCGCACCATCAAGGAGCGCATGAACGTTCGCGACAGCGAGAAGCTCCAACCGCAGGACCTGGTGAACGTCCGTACGATCAGCAGCGTGATCAACACTTTCTTCGGAACGAACCAACTCTCGCAGTTCATGGACCAGGTCAATCCGCTGACCGAACTGACGCACAAGCGCCGTCTGTCTGCGCTTGGCCCCGGCGGTCTGACCCGTGAACGAGCTGGCTTTGAGGTGCGCGACGTTCACTATACGCACTACGGCCGCCTCTGTCCGATCGAGACGCCGGAAGGTCCGAACATCGGCCTGATCAGCTCGCTGACGACTTATGCCCGCTTCAACGACCTGGGCTTCATCGAGACTCCCTACCGTGTTGTCAAGAACGGCAAAGTGACCAAGCAGATCCGCTACCTGTCCGCCGACGAGGAGGACAAGTACGTGATCGCACAGGCTAACGCACCGCTTAACGAGGACGGCAGCTTTAAGAACGACCGTGTCAAGTGCCGTTACCGCGCGGAATACCCGGTGACGACGCCGGACAAAATCGATTTCATGGACGTGGCGCCGACACAGATCGTGTCGCTCGCGGCGTCCCTGATTCCATTCCTCGAACATGATGATGCCAACCGCGCGCTGATGGGATCGAACATGCAGCGTCAGGCCGTTCCGCTGCTCATTCCGGAAGCGCCGATTGTCGGAACAGGCATGGAGGACCGTGCCGCCCGCGACAGCCGTGCCATAGTGCTTGCGGAAGATGATGGCGACATCGTCTACGTTGACGCGGAAAAGATTGTCGTCAAGAACCGTCGCAAGGGCATCTCGAAGGACCGGCAGGAGGATCTGCCGCCCAGCCACACGATTTACAAGATGAAGAAATTCGTCCGGACCAACCAGGATACCTGCATCAACCAGCGTCCGCTGGTTCAGGCGGGACAATTCGTCCGTGCCGGGCAGGTATTGGCGGACGGTCCCTCGACCGATCGTGGTGAACTCGCCCTGGGCCGTAACGTTCTTGTTTCGTTCATGCCCTGGCACGGATTCAACTTTGAGGACGCGGTAATCATCTCCGAACGTATCGTTCGGGATGATGTCTTCACCTCGATCCGCATCGAGGAATTCGAGCTTCAGGTTCGCGAGACGAAACGCGGCAAGGAAGAGCTGACCCGGGAAATCCCGAACGTCTCGGAAGAGGCGACGAAGGATCTCGACGAAAACGGAATCGTCCGCGTCGGCGCAATCATCAAGCCTGGCGACATCCTCGTCGGCAAGGTGACGCCAAAGGGAGAAACCGATCTGACTCCTGAGGACAAACTGCTGAAAGCGATTTTCGGCGACAAGGCCGGCGATGTCAAGGACGCGTCGTTGAAGGCGCACCCGGGGATGTACGGCATCGTAATCGACACGAAGCTGTTCAGCCGGAAGATCAAGGACGCCGATACGCGCAAGCGTGATAAAGAGCGTCTTGCCCAGCTTGAGGAAGAGACCGAGCGGGAGATTCGCCAGCTTCGCAAGAACGCCATTCAGAACCTGAAGAACGTTCTGCTCGGTCGTGCGACCAAGGAAATCCGCTCCCTCGAAAACGACTCGGTGCTGATTCCGAAGAGCAAGTCCTATTCGGACGATCTGCTCGACAATTTGGACTTGGATCAGCTCCCGACGGATGTGGCGTGGACGCGCGACGAGGAAACGAACCTTCTGGCGAATTACTCGATCAGCGAGTATCGCCAGGCGTTGGATGAAGCTGAGACAAAGAAGTCGAGCACACTGCACAAGATCCAGGTGGGCGACGAGCTGCCGAGTGGCATTCTCCAACTCGCCAAGGTCTACATCGCACAGCGCCGCAAGCTGTCTGTCGGCGACAAGATGGCCGGACGTCACGGAAACAAGGGCGTCGTCGGCAAGATCGTTCCGATGGAAGATATGCCGTTCCTCGCCGATGGTACCCCGGTGGACATCATTCTTAACCCTCTGGGCGTGCCGTCCCGTATGAACATCGGCCAGATCTTCGAAACCGTGCTTGGATGGGCGGGCGAGAAGCTTGGCAAGAACTACGCGACTCCGGTGTTCGACGGCGCTGGTATCGAGGATGTGCAGGCCGAGCTGAAGGCGGCCGGGTTGCCGGAAGACGGCCAGGTGCAGCTTTACGACGGCCGCAGCGGTGAGGCCTTCGACCAGATGACCACGGTCGGGCAGATCTACATGCTCAAGCTGTCGCACCTGGTGGATGACAAGATCCACGCCCGTTCCATCGGTCCGTACAGCCTGATCACCCAGCAGCCGTTGGGTGGCAAGGCTCAGTTCGGTGGCCAGCGCTTTGGTGAAATGGAAGTTTGGGCGCTGGAGGCTTACGGTGCGGCACACCTGTTGCAGGAAATGCTGACGGTGAAGTCGGATGATGTGGCCGGTCGCGCTCGCACCTACGAAGCCATTGTGAAGGGAGAGAACCTGCCGCCCCCGGGAGTACCGGAATCCTTCAACGTTCTGATCAACGAGTTGATGGGATTGGCGCTGGACGTCAGGCTGGACTGATGACGTTCCACGTGCGGATCACACCGCACGGATGAAGGCAGGGATTGCGGCGCCGGTTTTAAGCCGGGCCGCCCTGGATAGTATTCAAGGAGGGTTGCCGTGTTCGCACCCAACCGTACTCCGGAACAAGATCCGAAGTCGATCTCGAAGATTACGATTAACGTGGCCAGCCCGGAAATGATCCTCGCCCGCAGCTACGGCGAGGTGACCAAGCCGGAGACGATTAACTACCGGAGCTACAAGCCCGAGAACGAAGGTTTGTTCTCCGAAAAAATCTTCGGGCCCACGAAGGACTGGGAATGCCATTGCGGCAAGTACCGCGGCATTCGATACAAGGGCATCATCTGCGACCGTTGCGGCGTCGAAGTGACGCGCAAGGACGTCCGTCGCAAGCGCATGGGTCACATCAAACTGGCCGTGCCTGTGGTGCACATCTGGTTCTTCAAGTCACTGCCGTCCAAGATCGGCTACCTGCTCGGCCTCACCGTTCGCGAACTCGAACGGGTGATCTATTACGAGAATTACGTCATTATTCAGCCGGGAAACTCCGGCCGTAAGCCGAACGAATTGACTACAGAGGCGGAATATCTCCTGCTTCAGGCGGAGTTCGGCGCCGCCAACACCCAGCTTGAAGAGGACAGCGAGGAGCGCTTCATCGCCAAGACCGGCGGTGATGCGGTCCGTGACCTGCTCAAGCGGATTGATGCCGAGAAACTTTCGGCGGAACTGCGCAGGAAGGTTCGCACCGAGACAAGCGTGCAGCGCCGTCAGGATGCGATCAAGCGGTTGCGTGTAGTCGAGGCCTTCCGCGAGGTCCTGGGCAAGGACCCAATCCGTCCCGAGTGGATGGTGCTGTCGGTCATTCCCGTGATTCCGCCGGACCTGCGTCCGCTGGTGCCGCTGGAGGGTGGCCGGTTCGCGACCAGCGACCTGAACGACCTCTATCGGCGCGTTATCATCCGCAACAACCGTCTGAAAAGGTTGATCGAGATCAAGGCTCCCGAGGTCATCCTGCGCAACGAGAAACGTATGCTGCAGGAGGCCGTTGACAGCCTCTATGACAACGGGCGCAAGAGCGTAGCGGTGCGTAGCGACGGCAACCGTCCGCTGAAGTCCCTTTCGGACAACCTGAAAGGCAAGCAGGGCCGCTTTCGCCAGAACCTCCTCGGAAAACGCGTCGACTATTCCGGCCGAAGCGTCATTGTGGTCGGCCCCGAGCTGAAGTTGCACGAGTGCGGTCTACCCAAGGATATGGCCATCGAACTCTTCAAACCCTTTGTCATCCGCAAGCTGATCGAGCAGGAATACGCCAAGACTGTCAAGTCCGCGAAGCGGATGGTGGAGCGGCGCGACGAAGTCGTTTGGGGAATCCTCGAGGATATCATCGAGAACCATCCGGTGCTGCTCAACCGTGCACCGACGTTGCACCGGCTTGGCATTCAG
Source organism: bacterium (assembly GCA_043801585.1). GTDB lineage: Bacteria > Electryoneota > Electryoneia > Electryoneales > Electryoneaceae > JAZDLX01. The sequence continues at coordinate 8,948 of JAZDLX010000170.1, forward strand.
GCGTTTCAGCCGCTGTTGATCGAAGGCAAGGCGATTCGCCTGCATCCGCTGGTCTGTGCGGCGTTCAACGCCGACTTCGACGGCGACCAGATGGCTGTTCACATCCCGCTCAGCTACGAGGCGCAGCTTGAGGCACGCCTGTTGATGCTTGCCTCGCAGAACATTCTGCATCCGGCGAGCGGCCGTCCGATCACTGTTCCCTCGCAGGACATGGTGCTTGGCTGCTATTACATGACAAAAATCAATCCAGGCGCCCAGGGCGATGGGATGTTCTTTGCCAGCCGTGATGAAGTGATCGTTGCGCACAACCACGGGAAGGTTGCTCTGCACGCCCGGATCCATGTGCGCATCGACGATCACTACATCGCCACCACGGCAGGACGAGTGCTGTTCAACCAGATCGTTCCCGAGGATGTTCGCAAAGAGACGTTCTACAACGAGCTGCTGACGAAGAAACGCCTCGAAGAAATCATTGCGGATTGCCACCGCCGCGTCGGCAACGCCGAAACGGCCGCGTTTCTTGACAACCTGAAGAATCTCGGATTCGGCTACTCGACCCGTGGCGGTCTCTCGGTGGGGTTGGGCGATGTCCACATCCCCGAGGAGAAGAAGGACGTTATCGCTCGTTCGCAGAAGAAGGTGGATGAGATCCAGGAGCAGTACGAAATGGGTATCATCACCGATGGTGAACGCTACAACCAGGTGATTGACGTCTGGACGCACACCACCAGCGAAATCGCGGAGATGATGTTCCGCGACATGAAGAACGACCGCAATGGTTTCAACCCGATCTTCATGATGGCTGACTCCGGTGCCCGCGGATCGAAGGACCAGATTCGTCAGCTTGCCGGCATGCGTGGCCTGATGGCGAAGCCTCAGAAGACGATGACCGGCGGCAAGGGTGAAATTATTGAGTCGCCGATTACAGCGAACTTCAAGGAAGGCCTCAGCGTGCTGGAGTACTTCATCTCCACGCACGGAGCCCGCAAGGGTCTCGCCGACACCGCCCTGAAGACAGCCGACGCCGGATACCTGACCCGCCGTCTCGTTGATGTCGCTCAGGATGTCGTCGTCAATGAGTATGACTGTCATACCGTTCGCGGAATTACGGTTGAAGCCCAGAAAGAGGGCGAGGATGTGACCGAGCAGCTTTACGAGCGTATCCTTGGCCGTGTCACTGCGGAAGAGGTGTACAACGAGGTTACGGGCGAAAAAGTTCTCGACCGCAATGTGTTGATCGGCAACGCCGAAGCGCAGTTGATCGCCGAATCAGGCATCGACAAGGTGCTGATCCGGTCCGTGCTTACGTGCGAAACGGAAAACGGTGTCTGCGCCCGGTGCTACGGCATCAACCTGACCAATGGCATGGAAGTGGACGCCGGTGAAGCGGTCGGTGTCATCGCTGCCCAGTCCATCGGCGAGCCGGGCACACAGCTTACGCTCCGTACCTTCCACATCGGTGGAACGGCATCATTGATCGCCTCTGAATCGCAGGTCAAGGCGAAGAGCGACGGTACGGTCGTTTTCGAGAACATCCACACACTCGGCCAGAAGGTGAAAAAAGGTGAGTCCGGAGAAATAAACGGCACTCGACTGATCACCATCCGCCGCAATGGCTTGGTCAAGCTGGTCGATGAAAACAACCGCATTGTTGCCAAATATTCAGTGCCTTACGGCGCCGTGCTGATGTGCCGCGATGAGCAGGAAGTCAAGCAGAGTGATGTTCTGTTTGAGTGGGATGCCCACTCCAGTTCGATTCTTGCGACCGAAACCGGTAAGGTTAAGTTCCACGATATCAAGACCGGAATCACCGTCCGCGAGCAGGTGGATGACATCACCGGCATGAAGCAGCGTGTGATCATCGAGGTCCCCGGCCAGCGCAAGCTGAATCCGTCGATCAATATCGAGGATGCCGACGGAAAGAAAAGCACCTTTATCCTGCCGACCGGCTGCCACCTTGTGGTTGAGGAGGGGAAGGAGGTTCAGGCGGGCGATCCGCTGGCGAAGATTCCGCGTGAAGCCCTGAAAACCAAGGACATCACTGGTGGTCTTCCTCGGGTTGCCGAACTGTTCGAGGCGCGCCGTCCAAAGGATCCGGCGGTAGTCTCGGAAGTCGATGGAACTGTTCGACTTGGCAAGCTGAAACGCGGCTATCGCGAGATCAAGATCATCACCCCGGACGAGAAGGAGTTCGAGTACCAGATTCCTTACGGAAAGCACATTCTCGTCCACGAAAACGAGTTCATCAAGGCCGGTGAGCCGCTCTGCGAAGGTGCCGTATCGCCCCAGGACATTTTGGCGGTGCTCGGTCCGGCGCAGGTGCAGGAATACCTGGTCAACGAGATTCAGAAAGTGTACCGCCTTCAGGGTGTGCGCATCAACGATAAGCACATCGAAGTGATCGTGCGTCAGATGATGCAGCGTGTCAAGGTTGAAGATTCCGGCGATACCCGATTCCTCGAGGGCGATCAGGTCAGCATCTTCATGTTGAACCGCGCGAACCGCGAAATCCAGGGTCGTGTCAATGTGGAAACCGTAGGCGACAGTCGCTTCTTCGAAGAACAACTCATTGATCGTGCTGAGTTTAATCGCGAAGTCCGCCGTCTCCAGAAAAGCGATCTTCAGGTGCCGACAAGCCGTCCGGCAAAGCCGGCGCTGTATCAGCCGTTGCTGCTTGGGATCACACAGGCGTCACTCTCCACGGAATCGTGGCTTTCCGCCGCGTCCTTCCAGGAAACGACCCGCGTGTTGCCGGAAGCTGCCATCGAGCGCAAGACGGATGAACTGCGTGGGCTCAAAGAAAACATGATCATGGGTCACATGATCCCGGCCGGTACAGGCCTGAAGCGCTACGTCGATCTTACTGTTATCAACCGTGAAGAAGATGAGCGGAAGCGGATCGAATCTGAGGATCAGGCATGGCTGGAGGAAGAGGCTGAACGTGCCCGAAAAGATGCGGAAGAATTCGCTCTCGAAGAAACGAGTCACTACGTCGAAGAAGAGGTTTCCGGGGACGCTGAAAGTGAAGGCTCCGGGGACTCTGAGGAGTCTTAAGGGAGTTGACTCCGGGGCTGTTTTACCCTATACTTCCCGGGCTTCAACGATATCCTGCTGAGATCAAAATTCCGGGGTGTGAGCGCTGTCGGTCCCCAATCCCCGCCCGGCAGATGAATCGCGAACTCGGACGCAGGAACAGAAGAGTTTGGGGATGACCGTAACGGGCGGTGCGGGGATGCATCGCTCGTTGCTGTTTGCCTCCTTTCAAAGGAAGGTAGACCCGTCAGAAACATGGGTTTAGGGTCGCTTTGAAAGGGGGCCGAGTCATGGAAAGGGGAGGGTTGAAAACCCTCTTTTTCTTCATGATGAGGCATTGAGGAAAGCCGCGAACGGTTGGTTTGCGGGTCCGATAGAGCAGAAGTTCGGGCGGATGCCGGAATGCGCATCGCCCAGCGGCGACGGAGAGGACGGAGTCGTTTATGCCGACAGTCAACCAGCTGGTCCGCAAGGGCCGTGCGAAGCAGGTCAAGAAGACGAGTGCTCCGGCACTGCAGAATTGCCCTCAGCGGCGCGGTGTCTGCACCCGTGTGTATACGACCACACCGAAGAAACCGAACTCGGCGCTTCGCAAGGTCGCACGCGTTCGTCTTTCGAACGGTATCGAGGTGACGGCGTACATCCCGGGTGAAGGTCATAACCTGCAGGAGCACTCGATCGTGCTGATCCGTGGCGGTCGTGTCAAGGACCTTCCGGGCGTGCGCTATCACATCATCCGCGGCACCTTGGACGCTTCGGGTGTGGCGGACCGCAACCAGAGCCGCAGCAAGTACGGCACGAAGAGAGCGAAGAAGTAACGTCGCCGGTTTCCCGCAAAGGCGGGACGGGACGGCAGCGATTGAGGAACGGACGATATGGCCAGGCGGAAACGCGCAGTCAAACGGGAAATTCTCCCCGACCCGAAATTCAACTCGATCAAGATTGCCAAGTTCATCAACAACATGATGGGCCGGGGCAAGAAGTCGGTCGCCGAAGGTGTTGTGTACAAGGCCATCGACATCATGGAGGAGAAGACCAAAGGGCAGGGAGTCGTGACGTTCGAGAAGGCGCTTCGTAATGCTCAGCCGATGGTTGAGGTCAAATCCCGTCGTGTTGGTGGCAGCACCTACCAGGTTCCCGTGGAGGTGCGTCAGGATCGCGGCCAGGCCTTGGCGTCACGCTGGCTGATCACCTTTTCGAAGGCTCGTCCGGGCCGCAACATGGCGGAGAAGCTTGCCGCCGAAATGATGGCCTGTGCGAACGGCGAAGGTACAACGATCAAGAAAAAAGAAGACACTCATAAAATGGCGGAGGCAAATAAAGCCTTCGCGCATTTCCGCTGGTAAGCGGCGGCATGGTTCCGCTGCTTCCCGGCTGATACAGTCACGGGGAAGGGCGGTAACTGTGAACCAGTTTCGGCTCTTTCTCAAGCGAAAGCGGAACGAAAGGTACCGGGGAACTTCCCGGTTGGATGGCAGACGAGCATGGCGAACGGAAAGAACAAGAAGGGGACGGCGGAGGGGCGTCGCTGGCCGATGGACAAGATCCGCAACTTTGGGATCATGGCTCACATCGATGCCGGCAAAACAACGACCACCGAGCGCATCCTTTACTATACCGGCCGTCTTCACCGGATGGGCGAGGTGCATGATGGCGCCGCGACCACCGACTGGATGGAGCAGGAGAAAGAGCGTGGAATCACTATCACCTCTGCGTCTATTACGACCGAGTGGAAAGATCACCGTCTGACGTTGATTGACACACCCGGACACGTGGACTTTACAGCGGAGGTGGAACGCTCGCTGCGGGTGCTGGACGGAGCAGTGGCGTTGTTCTGCGCGGTTGGTGGCGTCGAGCCACAATCCGAGACGGTATGGCGTCAGGCTGACAAGTACGGCATTCCCCGCATCGGATACATCAACAAGATGGACCGTGTGGGCGCCGACTTCTACCGCGCTGTGGACATGATCCGCGACCGTTTCGGCACAACCCCGATCCCGGTGCAGATTCCGATGGGTCAGGGCATGTTGTTCAACGGCCTTCTGGACCTGATCACCAATCAGGCTGTCTGGTATCACGAAGACAGCCAGGGCCTGCAGTTCGAGGAAGGTGAAATCCCCCCCGACCTCAGGGAAATGGCCCATGACTGGCGCGAAAAAATGCTCGAATCGATCAGTGATTATGACGACGAGCTGATGGAGATGTTCCTCAACAGGGAAGAGATCCCCAGCGACAAACTTCGCGCTGCTATCCGCAAGGCCACGATCGATCTCAAGATCACGCCGATCCTCTGCGGATCGTCTTACAAGAACAAAGGCGTGCAGCGCCTTCTCGACGCCATCGTGCACTACCTGCCGAGCCCGAACGATATCGGTCCCGTGCATGGTGTCCATCCCCACACGGAGAAGGAAATCACCCGCGAGCAGAACGATCAGGAGCCGTTTGCCGCGTTGGCATTCAAGATTGTCACCGATCCTTATGTGGGCCGTCTGACATACATCCGTGTTTATTCCGGCGTGCTGCACACGGGCAACATGGTCATCGACCAGCGCACCGGAAAGAAAGAACGGATCGGCCGCATCCTCGAAATGTTCGCCAATAAGCGTGAAGAGCATGAGGTCGTGTACAGTGGGGAAATCGTGGCGCTTGTGGGAATGAAGGATGTTCGCACCGGCGACACTCTCTCGGATGCAAGCCATCCAATCCTTCTTGAAGCGTTGGCGTTCCCCACCCCGGTGATTACCCGTGCTGTCGAACCCAAGACCAAAGCCGACCAGGATCAATTGGTCAACAGCCTGCTGAAGCTTGCGGAAGAAGATCCAACCTTCATGGTCCGGTACGACGAAGAGACGGGACAGACGCAGATCAGCGGCATGGGTGAGCTTCACCTGGAAATCCTGATTGACCGCCTGATGCGCGAATTCCAGGTCCAGGCCAATGTGGGAAATCCGCAGGTGGCGTACAAAGAGGGTCTGGGCAAGCCGGCGAAAGGGGAGGGCCGCTTTGTTCGCCAGTCCGGAGGCCGCGGCCAATATGGTCACGCGATCATTGAAGTGGAGCCGTTGCCGCAGGGGTCCGGGTACGTTTTTGAGGACAAGATCGTCGGCGGGACGATCCCCAGGGAATATATCCCGGCGGTCAAGCAAGGCATCCATGATGCCCTCGGTTCGGGCGTGTTGGCGGGGTATCCGGTGGGCGACGTGAAAGTTCGGCTTGTTGACGGCAGCTATCATGACGTCGACTCAAGCGAAATGGCCTTCCGTGTCGCCGGCAGTATGGCGATCAAGGACGCCTCGCAGAAAGCGGACCCCTACATCACCGAGCCGATTATGAAGCTCGAAGTCGTCACCCCCGAGGAGTATGTGGGGGATGTGATGGGGAACCTGTCCAGCCGTCGTGCGAGAATTCACGGCATTATGCCGCGCAGCGATGCGCAGGTGGTGGGTGCGGATGTTCCGCTTTCGGAAATGTTTGGATACGCCACGGAATTGCGGTCGATGACCCAGGGCCGGGCGCTGTTTACGATGGAGTTCGATCATTATCAGCGCGTGCCACAAAGCGTGCAGGAAGAAGTGGTTAAAAAGGTACGCGGTTACTAAAGAACCCAGAAAGAGGGTCGAATCATGTCCAAGGTGAAGTTTGAACGGACGAAGCCGCACGTGAACGTGGGAACGATCGGTCACGTGGACCATGGGAAGACGACGTTGACAGCGGCGATCACGCTGGTGTTGTCGAAGCTGGGCGGAGCGGAGTTCCGTTC
>JAZDLX010000197.1:0-46358 GCA_043801585.1 bacterium
GCACCGTCCTTCAGGTGAGTTGAATAAAACCATGATGTTATTTTAGATATTTAGTCATTAATGGGTGCCATCGTGCCAATGCTGTAATAACTCCCTCATTGCAGGGGGACACCAACCTATACGGGTTATTCCAATTCCTGACAACCACTGTGATGACTCCCTCATTGCACGGGTGCACCATCTCCGTCGTCATTTTTGTGCAGTCAACGGTTTTTCTCACAAAGAGACGAAATTTGCATCTTCCGTTTGTACATTCAGTGCTGGTTCTCTCAATAACAAGGCTGAGTTGACGTGCAATTCACTGGCATCAAACAGGCTCGACGCCCCACCCTGGAGCAGACGCTGCGAATTCCCCTGGCGATCACGCTGATCTTCCAGGTGGTTCTTCTGATCAGCGTCGGCCCGGTTTTTCTGCGGCCAGAGCTGGATGAGCGCACCCAACCATTTGTTTTTGTTGAAGCGCAGAAACTGACAACGTCCGACCATATCAGCAGTTATCGAAGCTCCAGGGATTCAACCAATCATCTCGCCATTGTCTATCCAAGATACGGGCTGACACAGGCTACGATCTTCAGTTCAAATCTCGCTCTCCAGACAGAATTTGCGACACGCGATCGTGGTGAAGCCTGGGGAGTGATCAGTGGCGATTTCGAGGGAGACGGGGCGAGTGAGTGGTTGCTCAGCATTCCCCTGAGACCCGATCTGAACGACAACGAATTTACCGATCGTGACAACGCCGTTTGCCTTATCTACTGGAATCCTGAGCGGTCCATCGAACAGGAGATTGATCGGATTCAACTGTCGCGCAACCAGCATCCTGAGATTCTGCGGATCCAGCCTTGGCGGGGAAGGATTTCGGCACTCGGAAATCCCCATGGCAACACAGTCGAAACACCCGGCGATTATTTCGCGCTGGGAGTCGCGATTTTCGATCCCCCCTACTATGTGCGCGAGATCCATCTCTTTCGAAAGGGAAATCCTCCCAGGAAAACCGCAAGTATCCCCTGTGCTGTTTTTCCGCGGAACGGAGTCTGGAGCACGCTCGCGGATGGACAGCGGGTGCTGACGGTCGGTGGAACCGTCCTGGGAAACGGTGTGCGTACTCCGGTTGTCCTCCAAAACGAATCAACGGGCGGAACGGTCGCGGACACCCTGGACGACAGCCAGGGAACCGTGATGCAGGTGACAGAATCTGGAAAGGTACGCTGGGTTCGCAAACTGTCAAAAAGCGGTGGGCAGGTCTACGTCTATCCGAGGACTGGAGATGACGACGAACTGATCGCAGTGTTCTCGCGGGACTCGTTCAATTATGGAACGGATGAACTTGATATTCTGATTCTGAATGCATCCACCGGAGCGGTGATCTCCTCGTCGACCTTCCCGGGGTCCTATCAACATCTGGTTGGGGAGGCAGCGCGTGAACTCGGACTGGCAGGCATCATCCGCACCGACACCCATGTCATGCGCTGGTTGAATCTTACCGGTGAGGCGGGGCCTGTGATGCAGATTCGTGGGTTGAAACGAGCGGGAGAGCTGTCGGCCTTGAAGTTGACCGGGGATATTCGGGTGGTGGCGATTCCTCGTGCGACCGGGGAGGGCACACTGCTCATTACACCGAATGGACGGTGTGTGGGGGCGGCGCCAAACGATTTTGAAGCGAATGTCGTACGCATTCATGTTAAAGACGAAGATGTCGATGTGGTGCCCCTGGTTTCCGAAAGCTATGCGTCAAACCGCCTCGTCTATTATGTGCACAATCCTTCCGATTTCTGGTGGATCTGGCGATACCGCTGGTGGATCGTCCTGCTTCTTGGTCCCCCGTTTATCACCTTTGCCGTGACATCCACTCAGCGTTATATCGTCGAGCGACGTGCCACAGTGAAGGCGATACAGGCGTACAACGTGCAACTGCGTCATCTGACACGGAGGCTTCACGAATCCCAGGAACAGGAGAGAACCCAGCTTTCACGTGAAATTCACGATAGGGTCGGCCAGTCGCTCGCTGTCATTCGATGGGGGCTGTCCGAAATCAGCAAGAACGGCCGCAGAGGAAAACGGAAAGTCGAGGACCTTATCGTTCAGGTGGATGAAGCCCTTGCCGAAATCCGTCGGATCTCACAGGAATTGAGACCGAGCTTGTTGGACGATCTCGGTCTGGTGCCCGCCCTCGAATGGTATCTGAAAATGGTGACGGAGCGGACCGGTCTGGGAATCAAGATGCGATCCACCGGGAAACTGGGGATCCTTCAGCCCGAGTTGGCCACTGCACTTTATCGTATCGTGCAGGAAGGCATTTCAAACGTTCTAAAACATGCGAAAGCATCGCAGGTTCAGGTTACCTTTTACAGCGATCACGACAACCTGCGTCTTGTTATTGAGGACAATGGAAAGGGATTGACTTTTCGAAGTGAACCGTCACGAACGCCACTCGGTTTGATGGGAATGCGAGAGCGTCTGATGCCCTTCAACGGCGAGGTTACGCTTGAAAGCGGAAGACGGGAAGGTGTCTGCCTGACAGCGACGGTTCCAATGCGAAAAGAGTAGCTGTCCATGAAGGCTGAAGGAGAAACGGAATGAGCACAATTCGCGTCATCCTCGGGGATGACCATCCTGTTGTCCGAAAGGGAATCGCGCAAATGGTGGAAGCCTCCCCGGACATGACGGTTGTCGCGGAAGCAGAGGATACGAATGGGATTCTCGAGGCTGTGGCACGGCAACCTGCGGATGTGCTTGTTCTCGACCTGGGGATTCCCGGTGGTGGTGGGATGGAAGTCATTCGAAAAATAAAAAGTAGACTGCCACGTATCCTGGTTCTCAGCGTACAACCCGAGGAGATGTACGCTGTCCGTTGCATTCGCGCCGGAGCCTCCGGGTTTCTCAATAAAGAAGCGTCGCCCGATCTGATTTTACACGCCATTCGAACGGTCAGCCAGGGGAGATTGTCCATCAGCGATCACCTTCGTGAAGACCTTTTTGACACCGATGCAGACACCTCGCCAATCGGTCGCCTGACTGTTCGTGAGTTGGAAGTGATGAGGCATCTGGTGCTCGGAAAGCGCAACCGTGACATTGCCCGTGATCTCGGAGTCAGTGAAAAAACAATCAGTGAACATAAGCGCAATTTGATGATGAAGCTGAAGATTGGCAGTGTTTCAGAGCTCGTCATTATGGCACGGGATGAGGGGATGAAGTTTCGCTGATGTGCGATTATTATTAAACACTAAAATTGCGAATTAAGAAATTTCCTACCTGTTTCCTCCGTTTTTCCTATTTACTTCTCGCGTTGAGAATAGCATGTTGAATTCGGCATGATTGGTCGATCCTTCATTTCATGGGAGAGGGTTGATCGTCATGCTCCATGACCTTCCACAATCTTCAGTCGATGCGCACTGAGATAGCACCTTATGGAGCTGGACGGGGGGCATGGTACCCCCGTCTTTTTTTGTTGCTGGAAACTCACCCGGAACAAACCAATCCCCTGCACTCTCTGCTTACGCATGAATCTCGATTGAGTCTCGGAGAGTCTGCGTACGAATTGAAGCTCTCAAAAAGGATGTATTGCTTTTCGTGAAGCAATCGTTATTTTTGTTTCAAACATTCCAAACGTTCCGAGGTGTTGGGACAGTCAACGGGGGATTCATGGCTGATCGGCCCACCATCAACGATGCCGTCCGAGGGGAAACCATCGAGACGGAACGGATCAAGCAGGACTTCATACGGGATTTTGGTGACGCCTACCTTCGTTTTAGCCTCCCCCGCCTGATGGGACACATCGTCGGTCTTCTGCTGTTTGAGGATGGTCTTCTTTCACTCGATGAAATCACGGAACAGCTTCACGTGTCCAAGGGACCGGTCAGCCAGGTGATGAGCCGGTTGCGCGATCACGGACTTGTTATGCGCGAGAACAATCCCGGGGATCGAAAAGATTTCTATCGGGCATCCGGGGACATCTTCGGCATTGCGTTTTCCAACCATGCAGGCCTTTTTCGGCGAAATCTCAACCTCGCCAAATCCTACAGGACACGTCTGGATCGGGCAAAACTGCCGGATACATTTGTCGCACGTGTCGAGGAGATGACGGAGTTTTACGCCCTGATGCTCGAGTACCTGGAGCAGTTCATGAAAGCGTGGGAAAACAGGCGCAAAATGGGCCAGCAAAGAGCGTGACCTCGTGTCAAAGGATCGATAAGAAGGGAACGAGTGATGAAGCGGCTTGATGGCAAGGTGGCGGTAATCACTGGAGGTGCTGCCGGAATCGGATACGCAACGGCGCAGCGTTTCGCTGACGAGGGAGCCACAATCTCCATCTGGGATGTCAACGAAGAAGTGGGCGCGGTGGCGGCGGAACAACTCGCAGCGTCTGGCGCCAGGGTTGAATTCCGCAAAGTCAACACAGCAGACAGTACCGAAGTGAGTAGCACCGCTTCCGCGGTCAAGGAGACGTTCGGAAGGATCGACATCCTGATCAACAACGCCGGGATCACACGCGACGCCACCCTGATGAAGATGACTGAGGAGCAGTTCGACCAGGTGATCGCGGTGAATCTGAAGGGTGTTTTCCTCTGCGGACAGGCGGTTGGCCGGATCATGGTGGAGCAGGGATCGGGGGTGATTCTTTCGACCAGTTCCGTAGTTGCGCTCTATGGCAATTTCGGTCAGAGCAATTATGTGGCGACAAAGACGGCGGTGATCGGCATGACGAAGGTCTGGGCGCGTGAACTTGGCCGCAAGGGTGTTCGCGCAAATGCCATCGCACCCGGATTCATCGCCACCGAGATGGTGAAGAAAATGCCGGAAAAAGTGCTGGACGGTATGCGCGAGAAAACGCCGCTCCAGCGTCTCGGTGAACCGGTGGACATCGCGAATGCGTTCCTTTTCCTGGCGTCCGACGAGGCGTCGTTCGTCAACGGGGCAGTGCTTTCAGTGGACGGCGGGATCGTCATCTGACAATATCAGGAACACATTCCCCGTTCTGTCAGTTCTCTTACGCGGCGAAAAACCGACGGAGACAAATGGCAGGCCAACGCACCTCATGAACCTGCCCAAACCAGGACGGAGTTCGGGCGGAAAACGTTCTGATTGACAACCAAAGAGACCTATGACCCGCAACGCCAGGATTATCGCAACCGGCATGACAGCGCCGGAGAAAGTGGTGCCGAACAGTTATTTCAACGAGCTGCTCGGCGAAGACGTGGACACCTGGCTTCGTGAAAACCTGACGATTCGTGAGCGGAGATGGTGTGCGGAGGATGAATCGACGGCAGACCTGGTGGAACGGGCGGCCCGCAAAACGCTGGAAAAGGCGGGTTTGAAACCAGAGGACCTCGACCTGCTGATCGTTGCCACGGACACCCCCGAGTACATCAGCCCTTCCACCGCCAGTGTTGTTCAGCACCGTCTTGGTGCGGTGAACGCGGGAACGTTTGATGTCAACACCGCCTGTGCCGGATTTGTCACTGCGCTCGACATGGGGGCGAAATACATCCAGGCGGATGACCGTTACAACCGGGTGTTGGTTGTCGGAGCGTACGCGATGTCCAAGTATCTGGATGTGATGGACAAGAAGACAGCCAACCTGTTTGCCGACGGCGCCGGGGCGGTGATTCTCGAGGCGACGGCGAATGTCTCTCAAGGGTGGCTGGGCGCGGAGCTTCACACAGAGGGGCAGTACGCGGAGTGGATGGGGATCTATGCGGGGGGCACGGCAAATCCGATTTCCGACGAGGCGGTGGCGAACAAGGATCATCTGCTCAAATTCGTCCAAAAATTTCCCACGGAGATCAACCCCACGATGTGGACGAAGATGATCACGGACGTGCTTGATCGCATCGGAAAAAAGCCATCGGATGTTGCCCGGTTTTTCTTCACACAGATCAACATCAACGGCATCCGTGCGACGATGGAGAATCTCGGCGAATCGATGGAGAAAGCCCACACGATCATGGATCGGTACGGCTACACCGGCTCTGCCTGCATTCCGATGGCACTCGCCGAGGCGGATGAGCAGGGCAAGTTGAAAGCGGGGGATCTCGTCATCTTCATGGGATCCGGCGGCGGTCTGGCGTTTGCCTGTTCCGTTTTCCGCTGGTAGGCTGGAGGGGCGATGAAGTGGCAGGTGGGTGATTCGGACACCTTGATTGTCACTGTCAGCGAAGGGCTGGTCGGGAAATTCCAGGCGGCGGTGCTGGACTTCAGCAGACTGCCTGAGGAAAGCGATGCGGTTCTTGAAAAGGTTTTCGGTGGACGAGTGGTCCACGGTGTCATCCCGATGTCCTTCGTTTCATCGCTGTTGGGCAATCAGCTTCCCGGTCCGGGTGGGATTTTGCTCGGGCAATCATTCCGGTTCAAGGCGCCCGTTTTTGTCGGCGATGTGATTACGGCATCGGCGACGATCCGCGAGATTCGCAACGACAAACCGGTGATCGCGCTCGATACCGTGTGCACGAATCAAAAGGGTGAGACGGTTCTGGAAGGTGAGGCCCATGTTCTGTTTCGTGAAAGGGACATGGCATGAGCCACGGCCTTCACCCGGAAAGGATGGGATCACGATGAACGGTGGCCAGCAGTCACTTGTCACAGCCGGATGGGTGTTGGTGATTGTCTACATGGCGGTCGTCCTCTTCTTCGTCGTGCGGGGAGCGCGTAAAAGCCGTTCGATGAAGGACTATGCTATCGGTTCGATGACCTTCTCGCCGATTGCCGTTGGACTGGCGCTCGCAGCGTCGATGACGAGTGCGGCGACCTTCATCATCAATCCCGGTTTCATCGCCCTGTACGGCATCAGCGGATTCATCAGCTACGCGCTTGTTCTGCCTGCGGCGGCGATGATCTCACTGGTGATCCTGACCAAGGGGTTTCGTGCCCACGGCAGCACGGTGCAGGCGCTCTCGATGGCGCAGTGGATGGGAACACGTTACAAGAGCCGGGGGTACTCGTTGTTCTTCGCGTTTCTTTCGCTGCTCCTCGTCACCTTTATTGTGCTGATCGTTGTCGGCCTCGTGAAGGTGCTTTCGAAAACGCTGGACGTCTCCGAAACCGCGGTACTGATCGGAGTCGTCCTTTTCATTTTCGGGTACATGGCCTTCGGTGGTGCGAACAGCATGGTGTACACAAACACCGTGCAGGCGATCCTGATGCTGATCGTGGCCTTCATCCTGCTCGGCAGCGGGTACCAGCATTTCAGCCACGGTGTGCACGGATTCCTCGCCGAGTTGCGCGCCATCGATCCGAATCTCGCCACCGCGACAAATCCGAAGAGTTATCTCTTCCGGGACTGGTTTGAAATCGGATTTGCCCAAGTGGTCGTGGGGGTGGCCATCGTCTGCCAACCGCACATCATCACCAAGTCCCTGCTGCTGAAAACCGACAAGGACGTCAACCGTTATCTGACGGCGGGTGTGATCACCGAACTGATTTTCTTCTCCGTGGTCTTTGCCGGGTTGTACGCGCGTCTCACCTTCCCTGATCTGACGTTCAACGGTCAGCCGCTGAAGATGGATGGGATCATCAGTGCTTATGTGGTCCGGGAGTTTCCTGTCTTTGTTGGATTGATTGTGGTGCTCGGATTGATCTCGGCGGGGATCAGCACCCTCGAAGGATTGATTCAGTCCATCTCGACGACGATCACCAAGGATATCGTCGAACCCCTGGCGGGCAGGTTGCTTCCTGCGGACGAGGTGGAGAGGGACCGCATTCTGCAGAAGGTGAACAAGGGCGCGATTGCGCTGCTGGCACTGGTTTCGATCTGGCTCTCCCGTGACCAGTTGCTGCACCCGAAACTCTCGGTGGCGATCTTCGCTCAGAACGGTGTCTACGCCTATTTCTCGGCGGCATTCCTGCCGATTCTCTTTGGCATGTTTCTGAAAGATGTGCCCAAGTCAGTACCGATTGCCGCCTCGATTACGGCGGTTGTCGTCCACTTCTGGATCTCCCTCGCGAATATTCGAATCCCCTTCACCCAGTCAAGTGGACAGAATCCGGGTGTCGCCGCGGCGATGGCGATTGTGACTTCAGTGCTCGTTGGTGGAGTCATTCATCTGTCAACACGGAGGAGAGGGGATGTTCCAGCCTGAAACAGACTGGATCAAGCGATGGGCGCTCTACACTCCCGCGAGACGGGTTCTTCGCGACCACGAACGCGCTGTTGAATGGACCTATTCGGAGTTCAACGCGAGGGCGGAATCTCTGGCGCACTGGTTGACAGGTGAACTCGGTCTCACGAAGGGGGAGAGAATTGCGGTTTTTGCAAAGAATCGCGCCGAGACGGTGCTCCTCTTTGAAGCCTGTGTGAAAACGGGGATCATTCTCGTTCCGCTCAATTTCCGCCTGACGTCCCGTGAACTGGACATCCTTATCCACGATGCGGAACCGGCGGCGTTCTTCTACGAATCGGAGTACCGCGATCTTGTCGGCCAGCTCGAAATCCTGTCAAGCGTGAAGAACCGTCACTCGTACAATGAACTGGAGAAATTTCTGTTGGGGCGGGTCACAGCGAACGAGCCATTTGCCGTGGATCCCTCCATCGAACAGGACGATGTGGTGATGCTGCTCTATACGGCGGGCAGCACCGGAACCCCCAAAGGGGTGATGATCACTCACAAGATGCTGTTCTGGAACTCAGTGAACACCGGCCTTCGTCTCGACCTGAGCAGCATGGATCACACCCAATCCTATGCGCCCTTCTTCCACACGGGCGGCTGGAATGTCCTGTTGACGCCGTTCCTGCATCACGGCGCAAGTCACACACTCTTGCAAAAGTTTGACGCTGATCTGATTCTGCAATTGATGGAAAAGGAGAAGACCACCCTTCTGTTCGGTGTGCCGACGATGCTGCAGATGATGTACGAAAGCCCTCTTTTCAATAAAGTGGATCTCTCGCACGTTCGTTACGCGATTGTCGGTGGCGCCCCGATGCCCGAGCCATTGATCAACGCCTGGCATGAAAAGGGGATTTTCATTCGCCAGGGATACGGCCTGACCGAGGTTGGCCCCAATTGCTTCAGCCTGCACCAGGATGATGCGATCCACAAACGGGGCTCGATCGGCTTCCCGAATTTCTATATCGATGCGAAAATCGTAGACGACCGGGGCAGCGAGCTCGGCGCCGATCTACCGGGTGAACTGTGGCTGCGGAGCGCGGTGGTGACACCGGGATACTGGCGCAAACCGCAGGAAACCGCTGAAGCGATCACAGACGGTTGGTTTCACACCGGCGACATCGTCGAGAAAGATGCGGAAGGATTTTTCTTCGTCGTTGACCGTAAAAAGAACATGTACATCTCCGGTGGAGAAAATGTCTATCCGGCGGATGTCGAGCGTTTTCTTTACACCCACCCGGCGATCAGGGAGGTGGCGATCGTCGGCGTGCCTGACGAAAAATGGGGGGAAGTGGGCAAGGCGTACATCTCCCTGAAAGAAGGGCAGACGCTGAAGGCGGAGGGAGTGTTCGAATTCTGCAAGGGGAAACTTGCGAAATACAAAACGCCGAAGCATGTGGCGTTTCTTGACGAGCTTCCAAAGAACGACGCTGGCAAGATCAATCGAATTCAACTGAAAAAGCTACACGATGAGGGTAGCTGAAACCCAAGGAGGTAGGAACATGAAAAAGTGGAACCTTTACCTGGTGCCTGTGCTGGTGTTGGGATTGGCGATCTCCTTCACCGGGTGCAGCAAGGATGACGACAACGGCACGACGCCGACCGAGCAGACAGTAGAAGAACAGCTCGTGGGTGAATGGTTGAGTGCTGGAGACAATGTGGCTGTGTTACTGGTAGTCTTATTCAACTACGATTCCGTTCTCGTGACGTTTGGATCAGACAACACGGTTACCCTGAATTCACATGTCAACGGCGGTGCATGGACAGGTGAGCTGGCTGGAGTGTTCTCGATTACAGAGTCGGATACGGGTAGCATTCATTCGATCAGCCTGAACTACACCTCATTTGAACAGGAAGGTATCATCCAATTGGCTGCGGATGGAGATTCTTTCCAGCTCGAAGCAGTGCAGACGGTGCCGGATATCGGAGCGACAGTCCCAACGCCTGAAGCTGGATTTGGCGCAGACGTTTCACTAGGTACGATCAACATTCAGACGTACGTGAAACAGTAACCTTTGCACATGGAAAGTGGTGAGCGGAGAGCGATACGTTCAATCTCCGCCCACCGCTCTTTTTCAGTAACCAGCCGGGAAGATGCCATGAGATCCATAATCGTCACGTTGCTCCTGTTGCTTTTTGCGTCGGGGAAGGTCTATGCAAGCGTGGATGATTTCCCGATCAAGAAGGAAAAGGAAAACAAGAAGGAATTGACGTTTATCGGCTACTACATCATGATCAATACTGCGTCCAACATTGCGCCGACAAACGAATTCCTGAAGGGCCAGGTGGTGGGCCGTCTTTTTGGTGGAAACACCACTCAAACTCTAAGCCGTACTTCCGCTTATGGCGAACAACGCTTTATGCCGATGTTCACCTACACTCCCCGGTTGTTCGACGGTTGGGCCAAGATGCGCATGTCGTTCGAGCTGGACTGGACCTGGGGGGATGTAGCCTATTCAGCTGGAGGTAATTTTGGTGGCGGTTTCGGGGCGGATGCCGTCAATATGCAGACCCAGAACCTGTTCATCGAGTTCCGCCCGCAGAAGAACCTGATCATCAACGCCGGGCTGTTGCGCTTGTATGACAATGTCCGCGTTCCCTATTACACTCCTACGAACCAACTCGTCTACAAGGGATTCCGTCTCGCTCTCTTCGGTTCGGACGCATCCGGGGCAAATGTCACCTGGACTCCGAAAACCTTCCTTCACCTGAAGGCGGGTGCATACCAACTTTGGGAAAACAACGTTGACCAGGACGATGATGTTCAGCTTTTCGAATTCTCAAGCGAATACGATCTTGACATTGTCAATACGATTGGTTTCAGTGCCTACTATCTGCGTGATCATGCCAACGGTGAAGGGGGCGTTTCGATTCTCGGGCAGGGGTTGAACAGCAACCTCTCGGGGTACAACGGTGTTTTCAATTTTGATCTCGGAAACCATAAATACAACGCGGACATCGTCTGGTTGGGAATCCCCTTTTTCGGCAATTCCCTGCTTGATCAAGGCCGGTTCGGGTACAACGGTTTCGCCTTTACAACACTCGGAAATGTCACCGTTACAGGTGCACCGGATGTCAGTGTGATGGGGTTCGCGGCCAACGCCCGATTCGCATACAAGTATGGAAGGACTACCAACGATCTGATCGCCGTGGACGGCGTCTACACCACGGGTGATGATAACGGCGTGTCCGACAACGAGTATTCAGGTGTATTGACCGGGAATAACTGGACCTCGCCGGGTGCGGTTTACTTCAGCCACGGACTTTACCTGCTGTTCCCGCATGCGAACGTGGTCAACCGCTATTACGGCGCGGTCTGCGACATTCAGAACATCGGCTACGGCGTTACTGCCGCCAGCGCCATTGCTTCCTACGACATCGTTCCGTACAAGCTGATGGTCAAGACAGGTATTGGCGCGGCAATGGCAAGCGCGGCTAATTCCTTTGGTGGCAAATACATCGGGACCGAGGTCAATGCCAATATCCGTTACACATTGAAAGTGTTCATGGACCTTGAACTGCACGCTGCCTATCTGAAGCTCGGTGGATTTTATGACGATCCAACGGTGAACGGCGGCATGAACGTCCGTCCGAAAGATCCGTGGACGGTGTTTACCACACTTAAGTGGATCATGTTTTAGAGGGAGGCGACGATGAAAAGGATTCATGTACTTCTGTTGCTCGCCGTACTCCTTCTGATGACGGCGGGCTGTGCATCAACATCGGGGTACTATCGTTTGGGTGCGAAGGAATTCAACCAGATCGACTACGGCTATCCAGTCAAGTACGTGGACGTGCGCAATCTGCACATCGGCTACGTGGACCAGGGAAGCGGCGATCAGGTGCTGCTGCTGATCCACGGCCTCGGCAGCAACATCAAGGGGTGGAACCGCAACATCCCCGTGTTGGCGATGAGCTACCGCGTGATTGCAGTGGACCTCCCGGGGTACGGTTACTCATCCAAGGATTACTACCCCTACAGCCTCAGCTTCTACGCCGAGCTGCTTACCGAAATGCTTACTAATCTCGGGATCGACAAGGCCGTGTTCGTCGGTCATTCGATGGGCGGTCAGATCGCGATCATTGCCGCGCTCGAGTACCCGGAACGTGTCTCGAAACTGGTGTTGATCAGCCCGGCGGGTGTCGAATCCTTCGAGGAAGGGGAAAAGGACTGGTTTCGTTCCGTCGCTGTCCCGGAGCTGACCGAGGATGCCACGACACGGACGATCGACATAAACGTAGAGCATAACTTCTACGAGATGCCGAAGGAAGCGGCGTTCATGGTTACAGATCGCATCCAGGTTAAGGGCGCATCCGATTTTAAGATGTACGCCTATGCCGTCGCCGAGAACATCAAGGCGATGGTCAACGAGCCGACCACGGACCGTTTGAAGAACATCACCCAGCCGACACTCGTTCTCTTCGGTGAGCAGGATGGTCTGATTCCCAACGCGTACCTCAATGGCGGATTTTCTCGGGATGTCGGAGCTATCGCGATGCGTGAGATTCCGAACGCCAGGCTCGTGATGGTTGGCAAGTGCGGTCATTTCGTTCAGTTCGAGCAGCCGGAGGTGACAAACAAAGCGATCCGGGATTTCATGGGTCGCTGAGATCGGTGGATACGTTTTTTCTGTTTTATCCTACATGCAAAAACCCGGCGGATCGCCGGGTTTTTGTCTGATGTCCCTACGCATTCGATCATCCTTCGATTCACCGCCAGGGGTACTGGATGACAGAAGCAGCTTCACACGATGAATAACGAATGAATGGGTGTTTTTTGTTCCTGCTGCCGGGAAGTGTCTCCGTCCGACCGTTGGATATCGTTGAAACGGCAAAATTTACTTGACATTTACTGATTCTTTTTACTTTTTGAAATTAATGAACATGACAGGGAATTCCCCTGTCACCTCTCATCCTTCTGCGGGAGGCATTATGAAGCTCACATCTATCGTGGGAGGCGTATTCGTCGCCCTCACACTCGCAATGCCGATCCATGCGGCTCCACCAACTGTCCAAAGTGCTTCCTATGACGCCGGGCAGCAAATCCTGACGGTCACCTTCGATCAACCCATTTCCGCCAACGCAATCGACAGAAACAGTTTCTCGATTGCGTTCGGGCCGGACTATTCCCTCACACTTCGCACCGTGCCGGTTGTGGAGGAAGGTATTTCAGTTTCCGGGAATTCAATTACGGTCTCGTTGTTGGCGGAGGGCACGGTTGACGAAAGTCAGAATTTGTACACCTACATGAGTGAAAACACTCTTATGTGGGGAAGAAATCTTCACCTGTCCCGTCAGCTCGCTACCCAATCAGACGCCAGTGAGGTTCGTCTCGGCATCGCAGAAAATGCTGTGGTTAATTTATCCGGCGAGTCGAATACTCAACTCCGTGCGGATCAGGGAATTGCCGTGACCTTGACGGGTACATCCCTTCCCAAACCTGTTCCCACCGTGGCGACTTACGATATTGCTCGCGGAAAAATCTCCGTCACGTTCAATCGTAAAGTCCTCTGCGATTTGTTTCCCGAGGACAAGGCGGAAACCGGAACGATTGGCGTACTCGACATGGGAGAGGATCTGGACGGCGACGGTGTTTTGGATCATCAGGTTTCCATCTTTCCCGAAGCGATTTCCATCAAGAACACCGATCAGAATGAGTTCCTTCTCGGAACCTGTTTTCTCTCAAGTGAATCGAGGGCCGAATACGGTGTTGACAGCCTGACTCTTGTGATCACCCTGCCGATTCTCGCGAGGCGTGCGCTCGATCAAATCGGCGGCGCCGGACTGACTCTCGTCTGCCGACCCTGGGCGTTCACCGGAACGGAATATGCAGGCAGCGCTCCAGCGAACCTGACCCTCGGGATGACCGATCCGACTACGGTGGCGCCGGATTCGGCGATCTACGATCTCGGAACAAATCAACTGAGGCTTGTCTTCGCCGAAGATGCTGATTGGACGGGTTTGATGTACGGCTCGAATGTCTTTTACGGATCGGTGGGGGGTAGTTTTCAGCTTTTCCCCGGTACGGTTCAGACGACGGTGTTGAACGGTGACGTTGTGATCGTATTGGGACGAACTGCCCAAGAGACGTTCGAAAGGTTTCTTGCGGAACACAACAACACTTTTCAGATCCGTTTGCCCGGACACATGATTTACAGTACGGATCAGCGCAGTTTCGGTGGAGCAGCCGCTTACACGCATGCAGGTAATCCGGGAGGACAATCGGAGCCATTGCTGCTGCAGGCGAACTACGACGCAGCGACAAACGAGGTAGGACTTGTCTTTTCATCGCGTGTGAGTATTGGGTCGGACCTTCTCCTGGACCGTGTCCATCTGCTCCATCTCGGTGATGAGCTCGCTGTCGAAGCTACAAATGTTTCAACTGCAACAACGAATACGACCAATGACACCTACATCCTTCAATTGTCTGAAGGAAGCGCGAAGGAAATCGAAAGTGTACCGGGACATTCCGGCTTGAGTGTTCTTCTCGATCCCTTCGCCGTGGTTAGTTACCGTTTTCGCAATGGCAATATTGAAACAGACAGCATCACCCTGACCTATCATGCAGACGGGGGAGCTCCCGTTCCGGTGATGGTGCTTCTCGACGAAACCCTGATCGACCTTGTCGTTCAGTTTAACCGGGAGGTGGTCGTCAACGGTGCTTACCTGTCCAATGCCACTTTTTCGGGAGTTGTCCTGAGTGCAGGATCGGTGTTTGCCGAGGATGCGCGGACTCTTCGGTTCAACTTGGAGCCCAACACTTGGCTGCTCCTGAATGCCCTTGACATCGAAGACAAAGTCGATCCTGTGCTTTCACTACCGGAAGGATTAGCCTATTCTACCGACGGTGAACCGAGTCCTGCGATGACAGGCGTTACGCTTGGAGAAGATCTATCCGGGTTTGGCGGTACAGGAAACCTGATTGCCGGGTGGGCACACTTCGCTGTGATTCCATCACTACGCAACTTTCCCCAGCAACAGGTGCATCCGTTTCTGCTGAGGAGAACAACAACCTACGCCCGCCTGTTCGCTGATGTATTCGAATACGGACTCAACGTCACGGAAGCAGACCTGGATTCTCTGGTCAAATGGTATGATACGGAAAACCTGTATCAGGAAGTTGGTGCGTTGATGAACCTGGCGCCGGAAGATCTGGATTCCCATGACCTTTTCGTTACGGATGTTGCGGACGCCTATGACATTACTGGGTATGACGATGAGAATACATCGCTTTACTACGGAAGCTGGTACGTTGCAGGCGACGCGACACACGATGAAGGGCTGTTTCTCGACTGCTATCCACAGGAAATCTCTAACATCAGTAGTACGGCGCGTCCGGCGATGGTTGAAGTGCTCACACAAAAACTCGCGTCTGATCATTACGCGTCAAAAGAGTCCTGGCTCATTCGCGCATTGACGTTGGATAACGAGTTTCTCCTGGCGGGACGACCGGCCTTCTACGACGGCTTATCGCCGTTGACGATCAGCCTTCATCTCAGCGTAGCCAGGACGCTCAGGCAACCTCTCTCGCTCTTTGAGCAGAACGGCAGCCGGGAGATGTGGAAAAGGCTGTTCCTCTTTGCAGCCTACCTGCATCAGCATTATGGCGGCGACGATCTGTTGAGAGAGATCTGGGCTGCTGATGGCACGGGGATGGACGCCGTGTCGGCAGGGGTTGAGGCTATCCAAATTGGATCAGGCTTGCCGGAACCGTACCAGTCACGGGACATCGATGGCATACTCGCTGATTTCGGAGTTGCTACTCTTGCGGATGCAGTGACCGAAACCGGGGAAGGTCAATACAGCCTTGAGGGCATCACAGTTCAGAATGCTTCATTCGGTGTTCCATTGTGTATCCAGGGCCAACCTTTGGTGGCTCCACTTGACACCTGGTCAAATGCAAGGGTTACAAATCTTTACGGGTATATCAACTATGATCAATTAGATGAACAAGATACCCTGTACGTCCAGGGAGCGCCGGGATCGGTGAAAGTCATGGTAATCCGAAAACGCTCGATCAGCGATCCCTGGTCCACTTCGGATTTCCGTGTGGACCCGATGGTTCTCGATGAGTCGTCTCGCGGAAAGATTCCCATGTCTCTGCCGGATTGGATTTGGAGTAACGCCGGTACCGATTCAACCTGCTCTCGCATCGAGGTGATGGTCTCGGTTGGAGATGTTGCTGAAGGAATTCAAGCGGGCGCGGTGTTCAGTGGTCAGCCTGATACGTTCCTGCCGCCTTCGTTTTTGGCCCGTTCAGTACCCGGCACCAACGAGGTTGTTCTCGATCTGTATCTGCCGATGTTCGAGTTGCCTTCCGGTGGGGAAACGACGGCAAGTGACATACAGGAGATTAAAAAGGGTCTCGCAGCGAAGTACGCGAGTTCCGCTCGTGGATCCAAGGTGGCGACATCAATTGGAGGATTCACAGGATTCAACATCAAACGTTCCAACCGTCCGGACGGAGAATTCGAGCAAATTGCTTCGAACTATTCAAGTTCGGAATATGTGGATCACGAACTGACGCCGGGACGGACCTATGTCTACAGGGTATCGGCTCAGTATTCCAACCCTGCCGGGGAGAGTGAACCTGTTTCGCGTTCCGTCAAGGTGTTCCCTGCCGGGAGCACGTCGTCATTTGCCACTGCCGTGAGCAATTTCGGCGTTTACGGCGACCCCAACGGGAACTTTCCTTCGATGGAGTGGCCGATGGGGAGTGGAATCTATTACCTCTGGGAGGGGCGTTTCTGGGTCGGCGCCCTGGAGGAAGGTGTTCCTCGAGTAAGTCATGCCGACTATGGGAATTATGAGTTCACTCCGGCATGGAACGAACCCTATCGACTTTCAATTCTCGGTACGAATCAATTTCGAGTGGAAGCAGATTACAACGATCTGGACGCTGGAATCGGAGGACACACTCCCCTGGGAGTGGTGATGCATGAGATCACACGAACATGGTTGCAGTCAGAGGATCCCAACCTTGCTCCCGTGCTGATGATCAATATGGATGTTCATAACGTGGGGACTCGTCGTCTCGAAGACGTTTACTACGCATGGGTATTCGACGCTGATATCGGATGTGGTCCGGGTGGATCGCACCATGCAAACGGTGGAGCGATCGATGATATGGTTGGTTTTGACGCGGATCGCCTGATGCCCTACATGTTCGACGTGGACGATCCCCTGACCCCGGAGAACGATCAGGGAGAATTTGGCATGGTGCCTGGTTATCTTGGGGCGATCCTGCTCCATGGTCCGGATGCCGGTGAGACGATTGCGCATACTTCGTGGTGGAGTTGGTCGGATGATCCCGGGAACGACCTCGAGAAATACCAGTTCATGAGTGGCACTCATCCCTCCTACGATGGCATGGCGTTTCGAGAGACTCCCGACTTGGTCGGGGGAACACCGTTCGATTATCGCTGGTTGATGTCAGCGGGGCCGCATACTCTTGAACCCAATGAGGTGCAGACGCTTCAACTTGCCCTGATGATTGGGGATGGACTCGAGGATTTGCAGAACATTGCTGATTATGCCATCGATCATTTATCGGGCACGGAGGAACCTGCCGTTGTCACGGTGCTGCCGGAGCGATTCAGATTGCGTCCGGCATGGCCGAACCCGTTCAACCCTTCGACCTCGATCAGCATCGATCTTCCCGTTGCCGCTCCGTTGACGCTGGTTGTCTATAACATTCTTGGGCGCGAAGTGGCAACACTGCACAATGGTATGGTGAACGCCGGTACCCATACCTTCCGTTTCGACGGCAGTCGTCTCGCCAGCGGCGTCTATTTCGTGCGCGCGGCTGTTCCCGGCGAGAGGGCACAGGTGCGGCGGATCGTGCTGATGAAGTAAAACAGCCTGCTTGAATCTTTCTTGCGGAACGGCTCCGGCAATGTGGAACCGTTTCGTTTTTATTATCCATGCGTTGTATTGCCGGACTTCCTGAAAAATCCTGAAAGGGGTATTGCGGATGGAAGAAGGGGTTACCTTTCACAGTCAAAGGACAGTAGCATCTCATAGAAACAGTCATCAGGACGTGGGGGTGGATCAAGATGCGATGGTTTCAGGCTTGGTTGGTAATTTTCATTCTCCTGATTGGAGGTGAGTGCACCAACGGACAGCAGGCGTTTCCCGATTCAAGCGCGATCAATCGCAACCCATGGAATCTCTCGGCGGATGTCAACGTCGCTCAATCTCAAAGCGCCTACAGCCGAAACTGGGATGGCGAGGAAGAGGGGACGGTTGCATGGACTGTCTCGTTTAACGGCTCAGCGGAGAAACAGGTTCAGCCGAAAGTCAACAGCCGGACGACGCTGAAGTTGGAATTTGGCCAGACTCAGACACAGGATCGACAGGAGGAGACGTGGTCCGGACCAGCAAAGTCCGTGGACAACATCGATCTGGAATCCGTGCTGCGTTACTCGGCGGGAATTCGCATCGATCCTTTTGTTGCCGCTCGTTTTCAAAGCCAATTCACCGATATCCGGGGTGGACGCGAGTACAGCATCAATCCAGTGATCTTTACGGAAAGTGTTGGTTTAGCGAGATCGTTCTGGAAAAGAAAGGATCGTCACCTGATCGTCCGTTTCGGCGGAGCGGTCCGTCAACGGTATGATCGCAATTTTCTGCTCGACGATTCCACCGGCACTCGTGGGGCCAAGACCATCCATGATGCAGGCATTGAAACCGTGAGCGAACTGACCACTCCGATGCTGAAGGAGCGGGTCCGTGCAAACGCTCGATTGACAGTCTACCAGGCGCTGTACAACTCCTACGCAGGCGAGCTCACGGGCAATGCGTGGAAAAGTGCGGATATCGATATCGAGGCGATCTTTACGACCCGCGTCACCCGGCTGATTGCGGTGAATCTGAACGTGCGCTGGCTCTACGACCAGGAAATCGACAAAGCCGGCCGGTTCAAGGAATTCTTGACATTGGGGGTCGCCTATTCGCTGCTCTGAAGATTGTTCGGATTCGTCGTATGTTTCGACGAACCTGGCAATACGATCTCTGGAAAGAGTCGTGGACGAAATGATCCGAAAAATTATCCACGTTGACATGGACGCTTTTTACGCGTCCGTTGAGCAACGGGACAACCCGGAACTGCGGGGAAAACCCGTTGCCGTGGGATACGGCGGACCTCGCGGTGTGGTCGCCGCCGCCAGCTACGAAGCCCGCAGGTTCGGCGTGCATTCGGCGATGCCATCGCTGACAGCGATTCGCCTCTGTCCTGATTTGATCTTCATTAAGCACCGATTCGACGTATACACGTCTGTCAGCCGGCAAATCAGGGAGATCTTTCTTCGGTACACCGATCTTGTCGAACCGCTTTCGCTTGACGAAGCTTACCTGGATGTCACCTGGAACAAAATCGGTCTTCCCAGTGCGACCCTGATCGCCAAGAAAATCAAGAAAGAAATCCTGGAAACGACACATCTGACCGCGAGCGCGGGCGTTTCCTACAACAAATTCCTTGCGAAAATGGCGAGCGGCGTGAACAAGCCCGATGGATTGACAGTGATCGTGCCGGAGGACGCCGCAGCGTTTCTCGCCTCACTTCCCATCGAGAAATTTTACGGCGTTGGTCCGGCGACCGCGGAGAAAATGCATCAACTGGGGATTCGCAACGGGACGGATCTGCTGAAAATCAGCGAGGAGGAATTAATCCGGTGGTTTGGAAAGGCGGGCAGCTATTATTACGAGGCCGCCCGAGGAATCGATCACCGGGAGGTGACACCCACGCGCGAACGGAAATCCCTCGGCGCGGAACGGACCTTCGAGCGGGATCTGATTACCGAAGAGGAGATGCTTCAACGTCTGGAACCGATCACCAGGGAGGTCGTCGAGGATCTGGAAAAGCGGAACTTGCACGGAAGAACAGTCACACTGAAAATCAAATATGTCGATTTCGTCCAGAAAACCCGCAGCCAGAGTCCGGGAGGGGTTGTGGATGGATTCAAAGCTCTCTGGTCTATCGTTCGAAAACTCCTTCGGGAACCCGAATTGCCTCGCAAGCCGGTTCGTCTTCTCGGTGTGACGGTTTCCAATTTTACCCGACAGGAGACGGACGAGGATCTGGCGCAAATGACGCTGGACCTTTAAGGAACATGTGCCTCATACGGTAACGGTCTGCTGAACATGGCAAATGCAAGGATCGCTTCGTTCCGTTAAGTCAAAGTTTTTCAGACTGATCCTAATGGTGAAATTAAAAAGGGGACACGTACCTTTTAATTTTACTGACCAAGGCATTTGCTGAATTGAGATGAAAGAGATAATTAAGAGGTACGTGTCCCCTTTTTAATTTGGAGAGGTTATGCATCCTTCGATACGTCACCTGCTTTTCAGATACTGGTTACATCCTCGGGAGGTTGTTCGTGAGGGACTGGATCACTCCTCGCGGACAAGGGAAGGAATTCTTGCCGTGCTTTATGGTCTGGCACTTATGATGAACCGTGCATCGGATAATTCCTGGGGGGAAATCCTTACACTGCCGGAAATTCTCTTGCGCGTGGTTGCCTACGGCATCCCGCTTGGACTATTTGTCGTCACCGCGGTCAGTGGAGCCATGCGCCTGGCGAGAAAAGTGGTGAATGGAACAGGCAGTTTCTGGGAGAACGTTACCGCGGTTGCTTTCGCCACGGTTCCCGCAACCGAAGCCCTGCTTATGATCCATATCACCATGACGATCTTTCTTGGCCGAGACGCTTATGCGGCTTCTGGTACGAAAGAACTGTCCTATCTCCCACTGAATCCGGGTATTGTCGTTACCACCGCACTGCTGATCATCTTCGTGCCAATCATTCTCCTTTTTATCCCGTGGACGATTGCCCTCACGGCGAAGAGTATCGGGGTGGCGAACCGTGTTGATGGATGGCGGGGACTTGGATTGGCAGTGACTGGATTGCTGGGGATGATGCTTGTGGGTCTGGGTATTGAAGGTATCAAAAGGCTGTTCGGTATCTGATTCTGGAGCTGTTCGGCGATCGCTGGAGCTGTGTCTCCCATAGAAAATACACGGTTGGTCAAACTGTCTTGCCTCGCCCTTCACCCGCCCGTAGCTTGCCCACACATGTAAGTTCAGCGAAGTTGTCAACCGAGGGAGGTTTCCAATGTCCGTACGTGACAAGTGGGAATACTATCGAGATAAGAAGAAGGAATGGCGGTGGACACGGACCGCGAACAACGGTGAAATTGTCGGCGCGGCAACCGAGGGATACGTACGGCGCATCGATTGTCTCAGGAACGCCTACCGCAACGGCTACGAAGGCGGTGACGGCAGCGGAACCCGTGACAAGTGGGAGATTTACAAGGACAGGAAGAACGAATATCGCTGGCGCAGGTACGCCACCAACGGCAATGTCGTCGGCGCGTCCACAGAAGGGTACATCAACCGTGCGGATTGTGTCGCCAACATGAAGCGGCACAATTTCCCGGGTGAAAAAAACGCGCGGATGAAATCGTAGTTGAGTAAACGTAGGGCTTGATAAACGCCGGCGGTCGCAAGATCACCGGCGTTTCCATGTCGAGAAATCCCGGGACGCGGTGGTCCCGGGCTACATGTTTCCCGGCTGAACCCGTGAAAACATTTCTATCGATTCCAGCCTCAATGTATTCAGTTCGGTGTATGGCCTTTGCTGCCCGCCAGCCTATCCAACCGCGGACTTGTCGCCGGAGGTCAGGGCAAGTTCCATCGGAGTGACCAGTTTCCGTTTCAGCAGTTCCTCGAGGACACGTTCCGTCACTTCCGTCCGAAACGCGAATTCATAGCGATGGTCAAAAACGAAGGCATTCAGCTTGAGATAGACCATGCTCCGGCTTTCGTGGACGACGTTCTTCACCGAGGTGCCGATTGGCTTGGACAGAAGAACATACCGGCTTGTTGCGGCGGCGAGATGGGTGATGGTACGGACACGGTAGAAATTCACGGTCGGGGGGAGGTGGAATTCGATGGCCACCTGGCAGCCCCGTTCACCCATGTTGGCGTTGACCACCGATTGGTTGACGACTTCCGCGTTGGGCACCGAAACAATCGAATTTTCCGGGGTCAGGATGCGGACAGTGCGGAGACCGATGTTGACGACTTCGCCGTAATGCTCCCCGATTTCAACCTTGTCGCCCACCTGGAACGGGCGGTCGAAAAGGATCATGATTCCGCCGAAGATGTTCTTCAGGATATCCTGGCTGGCGAAACCGATGGCGATGCCGGCGCTGGCGGTGAGGGCGACAAGGGTCTGGATCGGGGGCGCGAAAATGTGGGCGACGATAATGTACAGGATGATCGTCCAGGAGGAGATCCGGATCACCGGAATCATTGCCTTGATCGCAAGCCGCCAGCTTGTCCGCCGTTCGGCAACGGTTTCCAGGATGCGTGTGGCAAAGCGCAACACGACGAACCCGGCAAAAAAGATTACAACCGCCAGCAGGACCTTCGAAAACGTGAACGACCAGGTTCCATCCCCCGTGGAAGGTTGATTGAGGTACTCGATGTAGGGAGTGTTCGGTTCGAAAGGAGTCCCAAGTGTGTCCGACGAAACCGGAGTTGTCTGGAGATTTTGAGCCAGTGCCGGGACCGCGGTGAGTGATACGGCGACGAGTACTATTCCGAAAATGAGGCGGTGTGTGGTCATTCCAGCATGCTCCTTTCCTTGAGCACCGCAACCACGGGCCTGAACAGGAAGGGGTGAATCCGGTACCCTCCTACGGATTCTTCGAGGACGCCCGTGTTTCTCAATCGCAAGAGTTGAGCACGGCTGACCTCCTCGTCCTGATGAAAGACCCGTGAGTGCTGATTCGCGTCGAGGAATTCATGCACCGCGAATGCCTGCAGGGTGAACAGGTCATCCGGATGGAAACTTCGAACGAAAGAGGGATCGAAGCTGATGTCGGGGGAGAGCCGCAGCACTCCACCGTCATTGCCACGGATCGAGTGAAGCCAGAAGAGAATGGCCACGGTGATGTTTCCTGCTGCGAAACGGGAAAGAGACGAAAAGAACGCCGAAAGCAGCAACCGCTGGCGGTCCTCTTCCGTGCGGAGTCGCCGGTAAGCCCGGCTTTGGGCAATTTTTTCGTTTGGTTCGAAACGTATTTTAAAGCCGCTGGCCCGGCTGCGACGCATCAGCGCCTGGGTGATTTCCTCGGTGCTCAGATCGTTGAGCTGCAACACCCACTGCACCTGCCCGCCGATGCCCATCACCTTGTCGAGAAAAGACCACGAATAGGTCGTACACGTCAGAATCCAGAAAATTTTCGAAGAGGTCCGGGCGATCAGCAGAAGGAATCGTTGCAATGCTTCGAATCCGTCGATGGTGCGCAGGAAGAGGTTGTGGACATCTTCGAACACGATTACCATCCGCTCCCCTTCAAGGAGTTCTTTTTCGATTCGATTGATCGTGTCCGCCTTCTTCAATTTCAGCGCACGGCCGAGGTGCTGGGCGAACAGACGTGGGTCTTCGATCGTCTGGTCAAGGTCGATCCAGCAGATTTTATCCTGCTTGAAGTACTTGAGCAGGGCAATTTTAACGAGGGTGGTCCGGCCGCTTCCACGTTCGCCGACAATGGCTGTTGAAGCGATGTGCCCACGTCTCCAAAGCTCCACCTGACGGTTCAACTCCGCTAATTCCTTCTCACGGGAGACGAAAAACCGCTCGTCATCGAGGGGGAACAGCCGGAAGATTCTTTGGTAGACAAGGGGGAGTGCCTGGATCTGTTCGTGCGCTTCGGTGATCAGTTGGAGCAGGCGTGGATCGACGGAAGTGTTCGCCATTTCAAGGCCGGAAAGACGGCGGATGTCGATGTAAGCCCCCCGGATCCAACGAAAAATCTGCCCGAACACCCGGCCGATGTTTTTTCCCAGGGTGCTGAAACCGCGAGCCACAGTGGAGCCGCCGTGGGTCAACCCCAAGCGGGTTCTCGCCTTCATCACACTGGCCTGCACGGCAAACGCACGGTCGTTGTCGATCAATTCGCGAACGCCGCCCTGATACCGGCGCAACCGTGTTCCGATAGCGTCTACGGTCGTTCGGCCGAGCTTGTTCAACTCCTCCTGCAGCTCATCAACCTGCGCCAGGGCGCGGCGGAATCCATTCGAGAGTTCCGTTCGTGCCTTGCTTACCGGCGCCGTGTCACGCTTGCGGCCGAGCAGGTTTGAGGAGGTGTCGAGGGCGAACTGGACTACCTGATCGATGTCGGAGATGCGGGACGACATTTCCGATAACGACCCTGTCGTCAGTTGGGTGAAGCGGAACAGGCCTCTCTTGAGGATGTCGAAGAGATCGAGCGAAACGGTGTCTGCGAGAGGGATTTCCGCGAAACGGTAGCGGGGGATTGGCCGTCGGATATCCAGTTTCGTGAGGATATGGCGTATCGGGTTCATCGCGCTGATGGAATCACGAACCCTTTGCAGCACCTCGTCCGGCACCGCATCCAGTTTTGCTTCGAGCAGCCGGTCGGCAACAGTTGGCAACCGCTCCTGTCGCAACTCCTTCAGAATCGACCGCGCATCCCGGTTGAGAAATGAGCGAAACTCATCATAACTATCAAGTTGCCTGGCAGCTCTTTGAGCGTTCCGTAGCGCCTCACGCATCCGCTCGAATTCAGGAAGGGTATCCCGTTGAATCCTGTCAGGGATGGCCTTGGCAACCTCTTCGCCGACACGCCGAGAACGAACCTCGAGACGCAGTAAATCAAGGTCCTTGCCCCACTCGTCACCTTTCAACAGGAGCACCTGCACCCAGCGGTAGGTTGCCTTGCGAAAGGTATGGTTTCTCGCACTCAGTTCCTGGTGCCAGCGATGCGAACTCCAACTGCGGTTTGGAACGATGCGGGTTCCAGCAAAGGTCCAGAGGAAGCATATCCGTTCGATGATACGGTCACCCGTGTCCTCCAGATCGGGTGTGGACGGCGTGAGTTGTTGGGCGATTTCAAGTATTTCCGAGGCGAGAGTTTCCGCATCGAACGGCGCCAGGGGTTCGATGCCCTGCTCGCTCTCGTCCTCTTCCGGCAGAAGCCGCCGCACTCGGTCCACGGTGGCGATGTGGGTGGGCCGGATCGCATCCGCACTTGCGCGCACCTCTTCGGTCCATTGTTCATGCAGTGTATCCAGTACGATCGTGCCGAGGTGCATGCGCAGGAAGGCATCAGGAGAGATGCGCCGGATGATCGGACCCCGTTTCGAACTTCTCAGCAGCATGCGCAGAGCGAAACGGATCCGCCACAGGATCACCCGGAACGGATCGCCGTGCTGGATATGCCGGTATTCTTCAGGTTCAAGCGGCAATTCGAGCATCGGTGGGAGTTCGGCGGAAATGTGCTGATACCGGGTTTCCCAACGTTCGACTACTTTCTCAAGCTCGAGTTGCACGGGGAGTGCGGCAAATTCAGAACTCCAATGGAGAAGCCGGGTCAACAGGTTGTCGAGGGTCTCGGAGGCTGGAGGGTTGTTCTCGTGGGTTTCCGTAACCCAGGCGGCGAGATCGCCTTCCAGGCTTGCAAGCTGGTCTTCCAGCCAGGTTGCCCGACGGTCATGCTCATCCTGCAGTGTGTTCCGCAGGGAGGGTTCGAAAGCTAACTTCAGTGATTCGAAGGTGTAACGTCTCACGGTAGCGCTCCCCTGGCAGAGTCTTTACTGCATCCAGCGTCTGGAGCAGGTACGCGGGTGACACGGCATTCCGGAGCACGTCGAACAGGGCTTTTCGACAGACATCGGCTGGTTTAACATAAACCGTCCACGCCCTATCCTCTCTTTAATTGTGCAGTATTTCTGATATTGAAGTTGCGCTCGTGGAGAAGCCCCTGAAATGAGAATGAATCCACGAATCTGAATCGGGAAAGGTGAAATGTGTCTCATGAGCCGGATGACCAGTCCTTTCCAGACGGTTTTCAGGAAGTGCGACCACCAACGGACAGTCCCGATCCAGGCAATTCTCGACCCAATGATCCGGAACTCTGCCGAAAAACAACCTGTTTTCGATGCTTTGTTCCGGTCCAGGTGAAGGGGTGTAAAGCTTGTGCATCAGCTAAATCATGACTACAATTAACAAGCCTTAACGCCGGGGGAAGAGCGTGGGCAGGAGTCCCCGTTCGGGGATTTGGTCTATCTGCCTTGAGGTCGGAGAAGCGCATGCACCTCATCAGTGTCGAAAATGTTGAACCCGGCGCCATTCTGGGCCATTCACTCTACAATGAGCGAATGGACCTGATGCTTGCCACAGGGTATAAACTCACCCCCGAAATCCTTCACCTGCTGATAGAAAAAGGTTTCACCTACATCTATGTCATGGACCAGGTGGCGGACGACATCATCCCCGAAGAGGTGATCAATACGACTCTCCGCCAGGCCGCCACCAAACGGGTCGGGGACGCCTTCGAACAGGTCAGGCAGAATCCCATCTTCCGTACAATTCGCCCGAGTGAACTTAAGAAACGGCTTGAAGAAGATCCGAAGCTGAAAGACCTGCT
Source organism: bacterium (assembly GCA_043801585.1). Taxonomy (GTDB): domain Bacteria; phylum Electryoneota; class Electryoneia; order Electryoneales; family Electryoneaceae; genus JAZDLX01. The sequence goes on from JAZDLX010000197.1 coordinate 26,556, forward strand.
GAACATGTCTCAGTTCAGAACAGTGGCGGTGAATATCATCGAGGAAATTTTCGCGAAAAATATCCGCATGTTTTCAACGTTGCCACTGCGTTCGGACGATGGGTACGAAGTGCAGCATGCCATCGATACGGCTGTACTTTGCCTTCTGATCGGGCAGCACCTCGGGATGCTGGCGCCGGAGTCACGCTCCCTGGTCACGGCGGCCCTGCTTCATGATGTTGGCAAGTCAGTGATTGAGAAATACCTGAAATCCATGAAGGATCATACCCAGGCGGATATCGACGCCATTCGCAGGGAACATCCGACCTATTCGATGCTGCTGGTGAAAGGGAGCGACGAATCGAGTTTCAAGGAACAGGTCACCGTTCAACAACATCATGAGCAACTTGACGGAAAAGGCTATCCGGGGGGATTGAAAGCGGATGACCTTCCGCCGCTGAAAAAATCTTCCGGTGAGGAAGGGCGCCAGATATTCCGCCACGCACAGATCCTCGCGGTGGCCAACCGGTATGACAATCTTGTTTCGGGAGCGTTCGACGACATCAAAAGGACGCCTGATAAAGCGTTGGAGATGATAGTGCTCGAAGCGGGCGAGATTTGGAATTCCTACGCTGTTCGGTCGCTTGTCGCGGTCGTACAGCTCTTTCCAATCGGATCCAGAGTGCGTGTGATGCAGACCGACACGCCTGATATCGCAGGATTTTACGGAGTTGTCATCGCGAACAATGAAGATTTTCCATCCAAACCTGTTGTTATTTTGACGCACAACAGCATTCAGCAGCAGGTACAACCGATGAAGTTCGATTTCAAACTCGACCGTCGGATTAAAATGGAACTGGTTTTATAGGCTGGTTTGGAAAGCAATGGTCGTAAACGAATTTCCACGGCTATCTTTGATCAACCGGTGCTCGCGGAACCAGGATTCATCCTATGGGACGGACGCATGAGTGAAAATCGCCGGATCTTCCTGTTAGACCGCTCTTCGATGCAGGTAGCGCCCCTTCACGGCGCGTGTGCGCCTTTTACGAACTGTCAGGTCGTCCACTTCGAATCGTTCGCTGACGCGAAAAAAGAGATGAGTGAAGGTCTGCCCGAGTTTATCCTTGCGAATTGGGACCTTCCCGATATGAAAGGCCTCGCGCTGTTGAAACAGATGGGAAAACGTGCGGAAACCGCAGGTATTCCCATCATGCTGTTCACCACCGATCGTCCTCTCAGCGAAATCCGCCAGGCGATGAATCTTGGTGCGAAGGACGTCCTCGGTGTCCCCATCGACTGGAATTTCCTTCATCGTCACCTCGTTCGGATTATGAACGAAACTCCACCTCAACCTCCCGGTGAGTACGAGGAGGAAGAGGACGTGGAGATCATGAATTATCTCGACGGAGTGACACGATTGACCCCGATGCCTCAAATCGCCGCGCAGGTGCTGGCCATCAGTGAAGATCCCCACAGTTCTGCCAGCCAATTGGCGGAGATCGTACAGAAAGACCCGGTGATCACCGCAAATGTGCTGAAACTGGTGAACAGTGCGTACTACGGGTATCGCCGGTCGATCAGCAACATCCAGCAGGCGATTGTCGTGCTGGGATTCGACGAGGTGCGGAATGTGACCGTTGCCGCGTCTCTTTCCCAGGGATTGAACATCGAGGGTTCACGGCTGTTCCAGGGTAGCGATTTCTGGCTGCACTCGCTGGCTACGGCGACAATTGCGGGCGCGATTGCCAAGCGGAATCCGAAGGTGAACGCGGATGACGCTTTCATCATCGGCCTCCTGCACGATATCGGGGACGTGATTCTCGACCAGCATTTTCACATGTTCTTCGAGAAGATTCTCGATGATGCCGAAGCGGGTGGAGAAAACCTGTCGCTCGTCGAGCGCAGGAGACTCGGTGTGGATCACGCGGAGATCGGCGGAGTTCTCGCGAGAAACTGGTTCCTGCCCGTTTCGATTGAAAAAGCCATTCTCTACCACCATGAGCCCTGGCGTGCGGACGAGTGGAATCATGGTGTCTTTCTCGCACATGCCGCAAACCTGCTTGCGGGTGTCGCCGGATATGGCATGAAGGGGAATCCCAAGCCTGAGGATCCCCACCCGATGGCATTCGAAACTCTCGGCCTTTCGGCGGAAACGCTCAAGGATTCCTGGGATTCACTCGAGCTTGACCTCGGATTCTTGAGGAACATCCTGTAAAAGTCACCCCCACTCATCCCGGTGATGGAGAAGTTTGTTGTTCTGTGATTTGTTGGCGCAGCCCGGGGATGTATCCCCGGGCTCTTGTTTTCCGTATCCCTTCCACCCTTTTATTACATAAAGTTTAGAAACCCGACTTGACGAGCAAGTTCCTATGATAGAGCATCGGTGCATCTCCGAGCGATCAACGTCGCATTTTTGGGGTAGAAGTACGAACCCAAGAAAGGAGAGGCACCGATGGAGAATCAAGTTACAGCATCATCGTCGCTGGTGTCCATAGGGATCGATGTGGACAAGCAGAAGTCCGTGGTCGTCGCGCTTGAGGTGATGACGGGTCAGATTCTTTATGAGGGCGGTGTTGTTCATGACCGTGACAGTTGGCAGCGGGTGTTGCGGCGGTTGACGGGGTATCGGCTGTGGGCCTGTTATGAGGCGGGGTGTACGGGGTTTGGGTTGTGCCGGATGCTGCGTGAGCTTGGGGTGGATTGCCGTGTGGTGGCGCCGAGTGCGGTGCCGAAGGAGCCGGAACGCCGTCAACGGAAGAACGACCGTCTGGACGCGACGACACTCGCATTGATGGTGGTTCATCCTCCCCGGGTGTTTGTCCGTGTGCCAACGCCCCTTGAGGAGGATGACCGTCAGTTGATCCGGACCCGCGAACAGTTGGTTCGTCAACGTGTTCGTGTGATCAACCAGGTGAAGGCGAAGCTCCTCTTTCACGGTTTATCGCTGGACGTGGCGGCACGTTCGGGGACGACGGTATGGGCTCAGGCCGTTCGTCCCCTGCTTCCGGAGGGAAGTTCACTGTGTACCGCGGTGGAGGCGCTGCTCGAACAGTTGGTGTCGCTGAACACCCTGATCGGTCGTCTGGAACGCGCGTTGCGGAAGCTGGGCAAGGAGGATCGGTACGCGCAGGCGAATGTTCGTCTGCAGAGGATTCCGGGTGTCGGTCCGTTGACGGCGATGGCCTTTCTGACGGAGGTGTATCGTCCGGGAGATTTTACCACACCCCAGCAGCTCGTCTCGCACCTGGGTCTGGTTCCGACGGAATGGTCAAGCGGCGGAACCGTCCGTCATGGTCATCTCACCCATTGGGGACCACCCCACCTGCGCCGACTGTTGGTGGAGGCCGCTTGGGTCTGGGTATACCGTGACCCCGATGCGAAGCGGTTGTATCTGGACCTCTGCCGGGGACGATTGCGCAAAAAGGCGATTGTCGCCATGGCCCGGCGGCTCGCCACCGCGATGTGGGCGATGACCGTGAAGGGGGAGGAGTATCGTTTCCACTGGAAACAGGCCGCTTGAAAAGAGAACCACGAAAGGAGAAAAAACAAGTATACAAACCTTGCCGTGTATGTCTCTGGCGTGACCCCGGTGGCCCGGTGAGCCGATGAGCGTCGCCCTCAAGTATGTGGCACGCCACTGACATCGAACACAAAACATGCGACTACGATCGCGAATAGCAGCACGACAACACGGTCAAGGGAAAACAGGCGGAGAAGGCACATGACCCTTGACTGCTCTACATAGCAGTCGGGCCACACACCTGTTCAGGACACACGCACGATCTCCTTAGCCTTTTTTGCTCTGCTCCCGCTTCGTGCATCGCTGACCGAGGAACTTATTTCGAGCAGAGTATTCACGCTCATACAAAAAGCAACCGCCCACGCCTCTTGCGAGACGCGGGCGGTTTCTTGCACACGCATTCGGTTCCTTTGCAAGGTTGTTCTCCCTGCTACTTAACCAACAAGACCCGCAACGATCTGAGGAATCATGTTAGCCTGCGACAGCATGGAGATACCTGTTTGCATCAGGAGCTGCGACCGGACGAAGTTACTCATCTCGGCCGCGATGTCGGCGTCACGAATCTGGGATTCGGATGCCGTTGCGTTTTCCCGGGCAATTTGCAGGTTCTGGATCGTGTTCTGCAGTCGGCTGACCTGCGAACCGATCCTTGTGCGTTCGGTATCCTTGACGTTGATTGCTGCATCGATGCTGGCGATGGAGTTCTGCGCCGACAGCGTCGTCAACAGGTTCAGTCCTGTAAGGCCGAGTGCCGAGGCACTCATGTCACCGAGGGTGACATAGTAGTAGTCCTGACCGCTGACGTTGTAAGTTCCGATGTGGAACTTGATGCCGTTCGCCGAGTACGTACCATCGATCAGATGCAGACCGTTGTAGTTCGTGGTCTGCGCGATACGCGTAATCTCGGACGCGAGCTGCTGGAATTCCAGATCCAGCGATGCACGGTCCTGAGATGCAAGAGCACCGTTCGATGCCTGTATTGCCAGGGCACGCATGCGGTTGAGAGTATTGTCGATTGTCTGGAGAGAGCCTTCCGCCGTGGCCAGCAGGTTTACGTTGTAGTTGGCGTTCCGTTCAGCTTCGACCATGGAACCGATCTGGGCTCGAAAACGCTCACTGACTGCAAGTCCGGCGGGGTCGTCCCAGGCGTAGTTAATCCGGAGACCGGAAGAAAGTCTGGTCACTGCTGTGTCCAGAGAATTCTGGGTCATCCAGATGCTCCTCTGCGCAGTAATCGCGAGGATGTTATGGTTTATTCTGGTACTCATAAAAGTACCTCCGTCGTTTGTGGGGTGGTGCTGGCAAGCCAGCACCGAAGCCCTGAATGTTGCTTTTGCAGGTTGTCTGCGTTATACCGCTGGTTTGGTACTACGCGATGACATGCGGTCCGCGTGGTCGCGGTGACGCCGAAGCCTCACCGCCATGAGCCAGGTACTCCAACGGTCAGAAGCAGACAACAGTCGCTTGTCAAAGAACAAGGGCCTACTCTCACCCACCGAATGCGGGCAATACCCAACCGCGATGACGGGGTCGCAGTGGGTGTTGTCGCCTGAACATCAGTTCGAGGGACCCCCTCCCTGAGTTCGGGCAAACAATTTTCTGAGCAGATAGTCGGACATGGTTTCCGCGAGTTGATGCAAGTGCTTCTCATCAATGCCGGGAAGCGCGGCCTCCGCTGCTTCCTTGGCTGCCTCTTCGGCGGAAAGCTTTCGCCTGGCACCGTCGAGCGTATACCCTTCTTTATGGACGAGCTTGTTGATCCGTTCAATCTTGTCAATCGTTGTCTCGTCGTACCGTCTCTGGTTACCGCGAGTCCTGTCAGGTTGCAAGTATTCAGTGAACTCTTTCTCCCAGAAGCGCAGAGTCGGTTTGGGTATCCCAGTGATCGCGTGCACCTGCCCGATGCTATACAGCTTACCAGGTCCTGTCGGCGTACTCATTCGTCGCGCCTCCATGTTTCGGATCCTTCATCAGGCGGTAGCAATTCATGGCTCACTCCTAGCCGACCAGCTGCGCGACGATCTGCGGGACCATGTTGGCCTGAGCCAGCATTGAGACTCCGGTCTGCATCAGAATCTGAGCACGAACGAAATTGCTCATCTCCGCGGCGATATCTGCGTCACGAATCTGTGACTCGGATGACACTGCGTTCTCGCGAGCGATCTGAAGGTTCTGGATCGTACCCTGGAGCCTGCTGACGTAGGCACCGATACGGGTACGTTCACTGTCCTTGACCTCCATAGCGAAGTCAATCGAAGCAATCGCACTCTGCGCCGCCAACGTGTTCAAAACGTTGACACCTGTCAGACCGAGCGCACTCGCGCGCATGTCATGCAGAGTGACGTAGTAATAATCCTGCCCAAAGACGTTGTTTACACCAACGTGGAACTTCAGTCCCGAACGGCCGTCGTTTGTAGTGCCCGAAAGGCTGCCGTCAAGCAGATTCAGGTTGTTGTAGTTGACGGACGTCGCGATTCGTGTGATCTCGGAAAGCAGCAACTGGAATTCCTGGTCCAGTGCCCGGCGATCCGTTGAAGTCAACGCGCCGTTTGAGGCTTGAATCGCCAGCGAGCGCAGACGCACGAGTTTCTCGTCGATCGTCTGCAACGCGCCTTCTGCCGTCGCCATCAGGTTGATGTTGTAGTTGGCGTTCCGTTCCGCCTCCGACATCGAATCGATCAACGCACGGAATCTTTCGCTGATCGCCAAACCAGCCGGATCATCCCACGAGTAGTTGATCCGGAGACCTGAACTGAGCCTGATAAGGGACGTGTCCAGGTCGGTTTGCGTCTTCCAAATGTTCCGTTGCGCAGTAAGCGCAAGAACATTGTGGTTGATGCGTGTACTCATGTGCTCCTCCTACGGTCGGTTTCAGGGTTCCGAACCCTGGGCGTCGCCGAGGCCTGGGGAGGTGAACGGCGATGCACTTGTGGAATCCTTCCTAACATCTTATCGGAATCCTGAAGGGATGACTTTAACTATCCTGAGTCGGAGACTGAAGACCGGGGGGTAAAAACAGGGATGAACTTATTCTAAATAACTAAATATACGGTACTTAAGGTGGTTCAGAAATGCCATCCAATGACTTCAAGTTTTCTCGATAAATTCGATGAAATCCGAAGAGATATTCAAGGATACCCAACTTTTCACTGGAAGTATTCTGTGAGAAACGATCAACAAACCGAGGGCTGCCACTTCATTGATGTGTCATTCCCGCAACCTGTCCCGATCCGTCGTGAAAGCGGGAATCCAGAAGATCGGCCATCTTTCTCCATCTGGACCTCCGCCTGCGCAGGGGTGACATAAGAAGTGGGGCTGACATACAGGGCGAGGGTGACGACTGCAATGTGTCCCTGTTTGCTTGTCAAACAGGGTTTATTCTCATTCTTCAATCCAATGATGGCACGTTCAATCCTCCGATCCGTCCATCAAGGCAGTTTCCTCACCTTCGCTGCGGGCAATGACAACAGCCCCCACGGAATCGGACCATACGTTGACGGTCGTTCTCATCATGTCCAGGATGCGGTCGGTCACCATGATCAGCCCGATTCCTTCCAGTGGCAACCCGACAGTGCGCAGAATAATCGCGATGGCGACCAGGCTGGCCATCGGCACCCCGGCAACTCCAATAGAGGTCAGCAATGCTGTGAACACGATGATAAACTGTTGTAAAAAGCCAAGATGGATACCATAGGCCTGTGCGATAAAGATCGCCACCACGCATTCGTACAACGCCGTGCCATCCATGTTGATCGTCGCCCCGAGGGGCAACACGAAGGACGTTGTCCGGTTCGAGACTCCCGATTTTTCCTCGACACAGCGCATTGTCAACGGCAGGGTGGCGTTCGAGGAGGCCGTGGAGAACGCGGTCAGCAGCGCTTCCGTCATCGCTTTCAGGTGGCGGAACGGGTTGGGAATCCCGCCGATGATTCTTAGCAGCAGCGGCAGTGTGATCAATGCGTGAATCAACAGCGCGGCGACAACGACGAAGAAGAATTTCAGCAGGGATGCGAATGCGGTGAAACCGGTCTGAGAAACGATTGAGGCGATCAGGCCGAAGATTCCTATTGGGGCGAACAGGATGATGAATCGGGTCATCTTCATCATCACTTCGAAGAAATGCTCGAAGAATTCCGTGAAGAACAACCGACCCCGTTCGGGGAGACGCGTTGCGAACACTCCAAAAAGGATGCTGAAGAAAATCACGGCGAGCATATCCGCCTGAGCCATCGCCTGGAAGGGATTCTCAGGGATCATCCTCAGGACAATACGCCAGATCTCATTGGGGTCCACGTTATCCAGTACAGGGGTTTTGTGCAGGTTCAGCGCGCTTCCGACACCAGGACTGAAAAGGTTGACGAGAATCAATCCGGTAAGGATAGCCAGTGTGCTTGTAGACAAATAGTAGAGCAGCGTTTTTCCACCCATGCGTCCCAGGTTTCGGGTGTCCCCCACGCCAAGGACACCGTAGGTAATCGAGGAGATGATCAGCGGTACGATGATCATTTTCAGCAGGCGGAGAAAGATCTGACCCAACGGATCCGCCACCACCTGTATCGAAGGTCCGATCAGCCAACCGGCGAGGATGCCAGAGACGATTCCAGCAAAGATCCAGTGAGTAAGGCTCAGTTTTCGCAGCATTACTACACCCCTCGTACATGGTCAAAAGAAAAGGGCTTGACAAGCCCCTCGCAGAAAAACACCACTTCCTTATAGGCGTCCTTCGAGCGCCTCGGCATGGAGTTCCCTTAGGAGCAAGATCATCGCCGGCGTCAGGTTCACATCCCTGCGTTCCATAACCCGCCGCGCCGTTTCGATGAACCGCTCGAAATCGTAGTATTCAAATCCTGCTGCCCCACCCCATCGGAACGCACCGATCTCTTTCGGGGGGAAATCCGATCCGTAGATGTTACTGCCAATGCCAATCACCGTGCCGGTGTTGAGCTGTGTGTTGATCGCGGTCTTGACATGGTCACCGATGAGACACCCGAAAAAGAGACGGCCGGTGTCGATCTCCTCGCCGTCGATGCGAACGCTGACGTTGGAATAGTTGTTCTTCAGATCGCTGTTGTTCGTATCCGCGCCGAGGTTCACCCATTCTCCGAGCACGGCATGCCCGAGGTAACCGTCATGCTGCTTGTTTGAATGCCCCTGGATCAGGGTCTCCTCGATTTCACCGCCGAGTTTGCACTTCGGTCCCGCGACCACGGGACCGTGGAGCTTCGCTCCCGCATTGATTTTCGTGCCGGATGCGAGCGCCACAGGTCCCATGACAATCGCCCCGGGCATGATTTCTACCCGTTCTTCAAGCAGAATCGGGCCTCCGCTGGCATCGAGGATCGCACCAGCACGGACGGACGCCCCTTTCGCAACATGCATCCGTGATTCGTCCACGAGGATCGCGCGATGGTCGATTTCGCCGTCAAGGGCAGCTCCGAGCAGTGCAAACTGCTCTTCGATCGCCCCGCTCTGACGTTCGAGAAGATCCCACGGCCACCAGATGAGACTCCCCCGGGCCTCGAGCACACGGACCTCCGGAGCCGCCTGCACTGTGTTCCACGCCGACAGCAGCGCCTGAGTGGTGTAGTCGAGGGGATCATAGACCGGATGTGAGAACCACCTCCGGGCAACATCCACGGGAAGCCGTGCAGCGGCGACGTCCGGACCGTCCGTCCATACCGTCGCAGGACAATCGGGCGCAAGTCCCTCCGTGAACGGTTCTCCGGCGAAACGTCCATTCACCAAGAAAACATCACCCGTGACAGGCATCTGCCCCGTACCCATTTCGCCGAGCAGGCCGACAATCGAAGACCTGGCGATGCGTGCCTGAGGAGGGACATCGAGCAGAGTGGAGATTCTCTCGCCGAGAGTCTGCAGGCCGATTCGAAGGTCCCAGACGGGGCGCAGATGCGCAACCGGACCAAAACGGCGCCAGCCGGGGTCTTCAAACAGAATCAGGGGTGGGATTGACATATTGGGCTCCCGCGGAAAGGTTTCCGCACAAGGTACACGCATCCTGTTCAGACGGCAACAATCGGTCCCCATTCTCCCTTTTCACCTCCACCTTTGAGATTCAACACTTTACATAGCCTGTTGAATTCTATAGATTAGCAGATGTTTGACAATCCTAATTAATACGAGGTCAGGGATGAGTGAGCGCGTTCGCACTTTCATCAAACGCGACATCGTCGACAAGACCGCCGAGAGCTCCGGTGTCGACCCAAAACTTGTCGCTCCGATTGTGGATGCCACATTTGCGGCGATGCGTGAAATGATCGTAAACACACCCGGCGAATGCAGGATCGAAATTCGTGATTTCGGCGTGTTGCAGATCAAGAATACCGCGCCGAAACCCAAGGCAAGAAATCCACGAAACCCGGGTGAGGAGATATACATTCCCGCGCGGCGAAAAACCCATTTCCGCCCCGGGAGACGGATTAAAGAGGCGTTGCAGACTCCGTTGTCGGAAATGCCATCATCCGAGGAGCATAGCGGCGATGAGTGACCTTCCAGCCTTCCAGATCGAATACTGTGTGGTTTGAAACTACTGGCCTCGTGCCGCCAGTCTGGCGGCGGACTTGAAGCTAGTCTTTCCCAATGTCCAGGTCGAGTTTGTCAAAGGTTCCGGAGGAATTTTTGATGTCCACCTGAACGGCAGGTTGCTATACTCCAAAAATGACACAGGACGTTTTCCGGAAAACGCAGAAGTGATCGAGGCCGCGCGCCCGAAAATTCAGACAGTTTGAATATTCGATCTCTGTAAACGCTCTTTGCATGAACCCTATTTTCTAAACGAATATTTAAACTGTCTGAATTTTTGGAGGGCATTTCGATGGCAAACCTCCCCACACACCTCGTCTGCCCCCATTGTGGCAAAGAGATTACGCGCTATCGCAACCCCTTTCCCACCGTCGATGTCATCGTCCGTTACAAAGGTGGCGTCGTTCTGATCGAACGAAAGAATCCCCCCTTCGGCTGGGCGATTCCTGGCGGTTTCATGGAATACGGCGAGTCCGCTGAGGATGGCGCCGCCCGTGAGCTGAACGAGGAAACCGGCCTCGACCTGCGTGATCTGACTTTGTTCACCGTCCGCTCGAAACCCGGCAGGGATCCACGGTTTCACACGGTGACCGTCGTTTTCACGGCCGAGGGAATCGGCGAACTGAAAGCTGGCGATGATGCTTCCAACGCCAGGATCTTTTCCCTCGATTCGCTCCCTGATCCGATTGCCTTCGACCACCGGGAGGTGCTGGAGCTTTACCGTCAATCTCTTCAGGCGTGAGTTCCGGCTTCCCCCATCCTGCCTGTTCAACAGGGTGACGACCCGCAGCAAGCGTACCAGCCCCGTCTGAAATAGCATTCAGAGCGACTGATGTTTCCCTCAACCAGGTTTGCAGTGAAAGGTATGGCGGAAGCGTGGTATGTATCCCCTCCTTCTTGTTGCTCTTTTGCGCAACATCGTTTATCACCGTTCATAATACAGGATTACAGGCAGGTCTTAGGAACATACATGAGATATTGCGCATTTGCATGCGGACGCGTACAACCAGTCTTCCTGCTAAGTCGTTCGGGACGAAAAGATGGACTGTCACTGAAATATCAACATAACTAATTGATTATCATGATATAATAAATTCCAACTAAAATCATTACTTCGCATCAATTGCTCGAGCAAGAAACAATCGAAAAAGCCTTCTCAAGGCCTTCGCGTCGCACTGGAACCTCGCTCAATCCTATCTCCCCTCTATAACGGAAGATCCGCCACCTCTTCCGAAAGGCTTTGGAAGGAATGACGGACCATCAAGAATGCGCAACTCAAATGACTGTGAAGTAAACCGCGTTTGAAACACTCCTCAAAGCGGGATGTTACCGTGTTTCTTCTTGGGATTGCTGTCCACCTTGCTGTCCAGCATCGCCAAGGCGTTGATCAGCTTCGGACGGGTCTGGTCAGGTTCGATCACCTCGTCCACATACCCCCGCGCCGCCGCGATGTAGGGGTTGGCGAACTGTTCACGATACTCCTCGATGTACTCCTGGATCTTCTTCTGCTGTTCATCGGGATTCTTGATCTCCTCGATCTCCTTGCGGAAGACGATCTCCACCGCTCCCTCCGCTCCCATCACGGCGATCTCGGCGGTCGGCCAGGCGTAGTTCATATCGCCGCGGATGTGCTTGCTGTTCATCACGTCGTAAGCGCCGCCGTAGGCCTTGCGGGTGATCACGGTGATCTTGGGGACGGTTGCCTCAGAATAGGCGTAAAGCAGCTTTGCCCCGTTGCTGATGATCCCTCCCCACTCCTGGTCGGTGCCGGGGAGGAATCCGGGGACATCCTCGAAAGTGATGATCGGGATGTTGAAAGCGTCGCAGAAGCGGATAAAACGGGCGGCCTTGCGGCTGCTGCTGATGTCGAGCACTCCCGCCAGCACGGAGGGCTGATTGGCGATGATCCCGACGCTCCGACCGCCAAGATGGGCGAATCCAACGAGGATATTCTGCGCCCAATCAGCATGGACTTCGAAAAAATCCCCATCATCGACCACCCGGCGGATGATCTCCTTCATATCGTAGGGCTTGTTCGGATTGTCGGGAACGATGGCGTTCAGCTCCGAATCCATCCGGTTTGTGGGGTCTTCTGTGGGCACCAGCGGTGGATCTTCCAGATTGTTCTGCGGAATGAAGGAAACCAGTTTGCGCACCGTCCGCATCGTTTCCATCTCATCGTCACAGGCGAAATGCGCCACCCCCGATTTTCCGGCGTGGGCGTCGGCTCCCCCCAGATCCTCGCTGGACACATCTTCGTGAGTAACTGTTTTTACAACCTTTGGACCAGTAACAAACATGTAGGATGTGCCACGGGTCATCAGCACGAAATCGGTGATCGCCGGGCTGTAGACAGCGCCACCGGCACAAGGGCCGAGAATCGCGCTGATTTGCGGGATGACCCCGCTGGCGAGGGTGTTGCGCAGGAAAATGTCCGCGTAAGCACCGAGGCTGACCACCCCCTCCTGCACCCGGGCACCCCCCGAGTCGTTCAAACCAATCAGGGGCGCCCCGACTTTCATGGCCATGTCTATGATTTTACAGATCTTGGCACCGTGCGCCTCGGATAGCGTCCCTCCGATGATCCCGAAATCCTGGCTGAACACGAACACCACCCTGCCATCGACCCGCCCATAGCCGGTGACGACACCGTCGCCCAGGTACTCCGTCTGGTGGAATCCGCTGTCCGGCTTGCGCGGACGGACCAGCATATCCACTTCCTCAAACGTTCCGGGGTCGAGAAGCAGATCGATCCGTTCACGCGCTGTCAGCTTTCCCTTGGCGTGCTGTGCATCGATCCGTTTCTGCCCGCCACCCTGGAGAGCCAAGTTTTTCAGCTCCCGAAGTTTCTCGAGCTTTCTATCCATGCTGATCGATCTCCATCGCTATCTGGGTTGAGTTGAGTGACAGTTACCTAATTCATATAATTAATCGCTTAATCGCTTAACTTTTCCAGACTCGCAGAATTAGGTAACTGTCACTCAACTCCCGAAAGGTGGGCAGAAATCCCCGGAATCACAAGTTTCAGGTGATCGCTGTCCAAGTTCGGGGCAAACCGCATGAAGGGCTTTACGCGTGCATCAATACGTGTTCAGTCCTCTCTGAAGCGCTACGATCACGACATCCCGGTGCGCGTCCGGACCAACCATTCCAAAGCCAGGGCGGCTACGACCAACAGCAAGGTAAGCGCACGCCCAAATGGAAGCCACGACCCGTGAATCTCACGCACGCCTTTCGATCTCGGCAACGCCCGGACCACCTGATCAGCGGAATCCGCCGTTGCAAACACTCCACCGGTGACAGCGGCGATTTCCCGCAGCCGTTCGGGGTACATTCGCGCATCCGTTCGCTCCAGGCGAAAGGAATCGACCATCAATTCCGCACTTTGGGTTTCCCGTTCCCCGTTGGGGAGATCCACGTTCACCCGCACCTGTTGCCGTCCCGAGGTGGAAGGACGCACGGTCGCCGTCCAGCGGCCAGGCGCAGTCTCCTGAAAACGGATCGGTTCTTCCTGATTGGGACCCTGAAGCGAACCCTGCACATTCGCCCCATGAATGGGCCGCAACGCCTCGTCCTGGATGGTAAGGATCGCCTCGGTCCGTTCACCCTGCGTGACAAGGTTCCTGGCAAGGTTGAGATGGACTTTCTGTCCAGCTGTCCGCAACGTCAGCCAGCGCAGGATTCTATCCGTCAATTTTGCGAACTCACCTCCCTCCGGATCCTGTGGCCGAAGCGCAAGATTCCACTGCCCAACTCCTTCGGCGGCGATCAAAAGCGTTCGTGGACCCGACTGTGTCAGGTCAAGCACGCTCCGTCGTGTCACCCGTTCACGATCTCCCCCGGCGATCAGCTCTCCATCCTGAAACTCGATGCGCGGTGTCTGCACGGGTGGAGATTGCAGACCGCTGTCAAACCAGTGACCGGCCGGTGTAAAGATCGGGTGGACTCGCTTGGGGACGAGTTCAATTTTCTCCATTTCCTGAGTGGGGAACCAACGCCCCAGACGAGGTGCCAGAAGATCCAGCGCACGTTGCGAATACCCCGACGCTCCGGTGATTACGAGCAGCGGTGTTTCGCTTGTAACCAGCGACAGCAACGCAGCCAGCCCCTCATTTGAGTAGGGACCCGCCAGCAACACGAACGCCCCATCCAGGGAGTCCGGGCGCACATCCTCCCACCGTCCTCGAACAGCTCGAGCGGATTTTCCCCCGCCGATCACGATGACGGATTCCGTGTCAGGATCGCGCTCGAGCACCTCAGTCCAAGCCGCCGCTTCGGGATCGGGACGTCCTGAGATCAGAGCGACCCGGCGTTTTCGATCTGCAATGCGAACGGCAACATTCCGCTGGTTGTTCCCGGTCTCACTCTCCCCCTCGAACACCGGAATTGACACAGACCAGACCTGCAGGCCGGGTTTATTGGGCGTGATTTCAAAGGAGATCGAATGGATGTCCACGTTCCCGCTGACGTTGAAAGGATGGCCGACGAGGATGTTCCCGTTCTCGTCTCGAAGTTGGACAGTTGTTTCACGACCGGGAAATCCGTTGACCGCGACTGTGGCGTCGATTTGCAGCGGATCACCCGCATAGCCATAGGGTGGCGCGACGATCGACCGAATCTGAACGTCGCGGGAGGGCAATGAATCCCCAAGACCGATCGTAAAAACGGGGATGTGGAGTCTGCGTGCGGCGGCCACTGCCGCCCCCCCGCGATTGAACGCTCCATCCGTCAGCAGAAGCACCGCATCAAAGCTGTTTACGGGCTGCCGACTCAGAGAAAGAAACGCCGCCTCAGCGTCCGTCACAGGGTCCGTCAGAGGGATGGATTTGCTGATATCATTGATGTTTTTAAGGCTCTCGCCAAAACCGAACCAGGTGATATTCAGGGAGTTTTGCAGATTCCTGTCTTCCATCCGGCGAATGATCTGATGGAGGATTTGCGGCCGGTCTCCGAAGGGACCGCTCAAAGCCATGCTTTCACTTTGATCAACGAGTACCGCGACATTCGGACGGCGTGCCTGCAGCCGGTTCCAGGACAGTCCAAAACCGCAGACGAGCAACCAGACCGCCGTCAGCGCAGCCCCACGGAAAACGGAAAGCAGAAGGCGGGTCGACGAAGAAACCGGCGGGCGGGTCCAGCGATAGGACCAGGCGGCAAAGAGAAACGCGATGAGCACCCCGAGCAGCATCCACCCCGGCGCCAATGCACCGGTGACCCGGATTGCCGAGGGCATCTCAGGACTCCGCGCTGATGGTCAGGTTCGGGTCCGCTTCGAGGGTAAGGGAATCACCGCCCTGCTCCCTGAGCGCTCGTTCCGCAACCCAGGCGATCATCGCCGCATTGTCGGTGCAGTACGTCACAGGGGGGACCACGAGCCTTACGTTGTGTCTGTCCGCCACCCCCGACAAACGCTCCCGCAGACGGCGGTTGGCCGCAACTCCTCCACCGAGGAGGATGCTTCGGTACTGATCGTTTTCCAGTGCACGGTTGACTCGGACGGACAATTGCAGGACTGCTGATTCCTGGAACGATGCGGCAAGATCGGCGCTCCAGGATTCCGGATCGGTTTTCTCTCTCTCCAGGCGTTTGACCTCGCGCATCACCGCACTCTTCAATCCACTGAAGGAGAAATCGAAAGGCGAATCGGTCTGCGCAACGCGAAACGGAAACGTTTGCGGGTTTCCCTTTTCTGCGAGTCTCGAGACCTCCGCCCCCGCCGGATAAGGAATGCCCAGAAGAACACCCACCTTGTCGAACGCTTCCCCCACCGCATCGTCAAGGGTCGCCCCGAGAAAGGTGTATTTTCTGAAACCGTCGATCCTGAACAATTCCGTGTGGCCGCCGGAAACGAGCAGGGCGAGTGCCGGAAGCGGCATCTCCTCGCCGGAGGCTGCCGCTGACCAGAGATGCCCCTCGAGATGATTGACCCCGATGAACGGGACACCAAGTCCCGTCGCGAGCCCCTTCGCGTAGCTGGTTCCAACGAGCAGTGCGCCAATCAGACCGGGACCTCTCGTTGCCCCAACCGTGTTGATATCTTGAAGGGTAAATCCTTCATCAGCAAGGATTTCACGCACCATTTTCGAGAGTGTCCGCTGATGCAATCGGCTTGCGATTTCGGGGACGACTCCTCCCCAGCGAGCGTGGATCTCCTGCGATGCGACACGGGATGCGAGGACTTCACCGTTTCGTGCGAGGGCGACTGCGGTTTCATCACAGGAAGTTTCGATGCCGAGAACCAACGGAGACATCACCAGGGTCCTTCAGAGGCAAGACTGTCGGAATTCGCGGCATCAACCTGCTCGAGACGGATACGAATTCTCTCGGGTTCGGTTTCCACCGTTTCAATTCCAAGCGGCAGTTTGAGGCTGACCGGGTACTCACGTTCTTCCGGATTCCAATTGTAGAGATCCACAAAAGCGATGATGGAATCGGAGGTCATCGTGGCCAGCCGCTTCGCCGGACCGCCCAAGGTGACGTCAACCGTCGACGGTTCCATCAACACTTCACGACCCAGTGGTGTGCCCTGGGCTTTCAGGGATATCCGGGGCATCCTTCGCTCGGCGATTTTGTCGATGGGGATGGTCACTCGCACCGAGGAAGGCGTGATTCGGATATTGGAACCCAGAGGGGCGAGCTGAATATTATCCTGTGTTGTTTTATCCAACCCCTGAAATCGAGCCGTGTCTGTCTGGACGATGCGCAAACGCCTGACCGAGCTCTGAGGGCCGAAGACGGTCACACTGTCAGGGGTCGTGCGAACATTTCCACTGATCATATAACCAAGCGCAGGCAGGGCATCAACAATCGGGCGCACCGGAAGGATCCGCTCGAGGACGTCTTCGAGGCGGATGTTCATCGTGTCCTGCCCGACAATTGCGATGGGTTGTACGTCGAGCCCGGGTGGGATGGAGACGAAGGCGGTGCGCAGCGGATAGTCGTAAAAATAATTGATTGTGTGAATGTCGAGTTCGATACGTGCCGGCTGGATGTATTTCAGAATCAGCAGATCCTTGCCCACACCCGAAAAACGGATAGGAATCGATTGAGGAACGTCGGAGACCAGAACCTTGTCTGGTTTCATGTTTACGATGTCAAGAGTAACCTCCAGGACCACTTCATAGACCTGGTTGGTCACGACAAACGTCCAGAGCAGGATCGCCAGCAGAAGCATGTAAATCTTCAGCTGCCAGTCCTTCGGAAACTTTTTTACAGGCTGGTTCATAGGCTGGTCATCTGGACTTTCTGTACCCCGGAACGGCTATCGGGCGCGGACGTAAAGTAAACTAAATTCTAACGCTTCGCCACCGCAACCCGCCCGATTCCGCGATGATGGAAGCCGGAACTTGCCAGATTCGTCATCGTATGGGTATACTCGGGCTGCATCAGCATCGATTCAGCCGTCCAAACTGCAATTATCCCTGCGAGAGGATGAGATCACGTGTCCGCAGCTCGTCGAAGCACCATTCGATTCCCCTTGACCCTGAGGGTCAGCCTCGAGGCGAATGACCGCATTCTCGTACGACTCGACGACTCTCCCCAGGATCTCCCCAACCCGGATGCTTTTTGCATTTCCCCGGCAACAACGGTTACGAAGGTGTTGCGAAGCGGTCCGAGAGCTCTCGCGCTGATCGGTGGACCTTTCGATGAACGCGAGAAGTACGTACTGACCGCTCCCGATGGAAGCGAATGGCCCGTACTGCCTGACGGCATTCTTGACCGTTACCGCCCCTCCGGTCCCATGGGAATTTTCCGTGACGGAAATGAACACCAGCTTCGTTTCTTCGCTCCCCGTTTGCGTGGTTTGCAAGCCGAGTTCCGTCACAATCCGGATGACGATCCATTTGCGGAAATCGCTCTCACCTTGAATGTGACGACTGGATGTTGGGAAGGCTCCACGGATGTCCTGCATGACGGCGACCTGGTCGCTTACAGGACGACTGGAGCTCCCGGTGGTGCTGATGTGGACAACCTTCGTTTTGCCGATCCCTGGTCGTGGGCTGTTGTCAAAAGAGATGACTGGAACCGCCGTTCGATGACACTGATCTTGCCGGACGAATTACTCCGTCTCCCCGATGCAGATCATGTGGACGTAGAGGGTCGACAGCGGGTGATCTATGAGGCTCACCTGCAAGATGTTACACGATTGCACCCCGCCGTACCTGGGGATTTGCGCGGCACGTATCTCGGAGCCGTCCATCAGGACTCAGACAGGGAAACGTTCCACGACCACCTGAAGATGATGGGAATCAATACGGTTGAATGGCTGCCTCTCGCCGATTACGATCACTGGGAGCCACCTTATGGCAAGCGGCTTCCCGGCAACCACAACACGTGGAACATTTATTCCCGCAATCATTGGGGTTACATGCCCGCCTACTGGTTTGCCCCGGAAAGCCGATATGCCGGGCCGTACCTGGAAGGTGGCTGGATTGGGCGCAGTGGAGCTCAAGTCCGCCAGTTGCGCGAGATGATTCGCAGGCAGCATGAGCTGGGATTCAGCGTCATTGTTGACGTTGTGTACAACCATGTGGCCCAGTATGGTGAAAATCCGATCCGCCAGATCGATCCGTTGTACGCTCTGCGTCACGACGGAAAAGGCAACCGGATTTCCGAGAGTGGATGCGGAAACGATCTCGCAACGGAACGCCCCGTTATCCGGCGCCTCGTCTTGGAATCACTCCTTCATTGGACAAGGTATTACGGCGTGGATGGATTCCGGTTTGACCTTGCGGGAGTTCTGGACGACATCCTGCTCGATGAAATCAGTCAATCCCTTCGTGAAGAGATGCCGGACATCTGCCTGATCGCCGAACCCTGGGGCAGGCGTTACGACAAAACTCGTTACACACAGCGCAACTGGGCCTCGTGGAACGACCACTTTCGAGATGGAATTCGCGGTTCTGATCCACAGACCGACAATGGCGTCCTCATGGGAAACAAGGTTGGCGATCTGCTGCGCCATCTCTCCGGCAATTTAATGGCCAGCGGTGGACCCTATCCACGTGAAGAGTTCAGCGTCAATTATCTCGCCAGTCATGACGGTTACACTCTCGCAGATTTTCTGAGAATGGCACTGCAAAAAGCAGAAAAATACGCAGCTAAAATGGACTACGGACACACCCCGTTAAGTCATACGCTTCTTTCCCGGTTGAAACTTGCCTTCTTCATTCTCCTGACGAGCAGGGGGATGATCATGTGGCATCAAGGCGATGAATTCGGGCACAGCAAACGCATCGTGCACGATGCAGTACAGGACCCCTCCGCAGGCAAATTGGATCACGACAGCTACAACAAGGACAATGCCACGAATTGGCTGGACTGGTCACTGTTGGATGAGCCATCCCGCCTGGATTTGGTTCGTTATATCGCCGGGCTTTCCAATCTGAGACAGAAACACCCTGCCCTGACCCTCGCGCGGTGGGAAAACCTCACAACGATTACAGCCAATCATCGCGACGCACTCGGGGTGAACATCTTTACCGGAACGGATCAGTTGCTTCTTCTCTTCAACCTGTCGAACAGCAGGGAAGCCGTTTTCAAGCTGCCTGAAGGACGATGGATCGCATGGGCGGACCATCAGTCGGCAAACGCTGACGCGCCGGTTAGCGGTGTTTTTGCAAAAAATGCGGTCGTCGCTGAAATGAGTGGGCTGATGTTGGCGCCGACTACGCACGAATATGATCGAGCGTAATGAAATTACATGTATCAAAGGGAGATAATTGCCTGATTCCATTCTGTTTGCGGCTCCAATTTCACGCTGA
>JAZDLX010000209.1:0-9910 GCA_043801585.1 bacterium
GAGAGTACCTTGATCTCTGGAAATTGCTGGAAGATAGCGAATGTTCTCCCGCTGGAGGAAAACCCTCCGGGGAGATAGATTTGAACCAAAAACAGGCCGAATTCTTTAGGGTTGAGTGTCCAGTTTAAGGGGAACCCTCAAAACAGGCTGAATTCTTTAGGGTTGAGTGTCCAGTTTAAGGGGTACCCTCACTAAGATTAAAGCTAAATCATGACACACATCATTTTTCGGGGTCAGTTGAAACTACTTGATTGGTGAAGAGGTCCCCAAAAACTGGACAGTGGCTTATTTGATGGATTCGCCCTTATGACTGGGGTAGATTTTCCCGGTCAGGAAGGAGCGAAGAATGAAGCGACCCCGGAGGAAGTTGACCTCGCAGTTCAAGGCGATGGTGGCGCTGGCAGCGTTGAAGGGTGACAAGACGTTGTCGGAGCTGGCCTCTCAGTACGATGTGCATCCCAACCAGATCGTGACGTGGAAGAAGCAGCTTCTGGAGCACGCCGTGGACGTGTTTTCGGGTGACACGGGCCGTGCGGTACAGGAAGCGGAGCTGAAGGATCTTCACGCGAAGATCGGTCAGTTGACGATGGAGCGTGATTTTTTATCACAGGTGCTCGGTCCCGGGGCAAGGCCGGGCGCAAAGCGATGATCACGCCCGAAGCGGATTTGTCCGTATCCAGACAGTGTGGATTGCTGGATCTGGGCCGGTCGTTGGTGTACTACCAGCCGAAACCGGTGCCGGAGTCCGATCTGGCGTTGATGCGTCGTCTGGACGAGTTGCACCTGACGCATGTCCACGCCGGATCACGGATGCTGTGCGGCCTGCTGCGCCGTGAAGGGCACCGGATCAACCGGAAGAAGGTGCGGCGGTTGATGGCGCAGATGGGGCTGTACGCCCTGTATCCGAAGAAACGGCGGACCAGCACCCCCGACACGGGACACAAAGTTTACCCGTACCTGCTGAACGGTCTGACTATCGACCGTCCGAACCAGGTGTGGTGCGCGGACATCACCTACATCCCCCTGGCAAAGGGCTTCGGTTACCTGGTGGCGGTGATGGACTGGTTCAGTCGTAAGGTGCTGTCATGGCGCCTGTCGAACACGCTGGACCACCTGTTCTGTGTTGAAGCGTTGAACGAAGCACTGGCGAAGCATGGCGTCCCGGAGATCTTCAACACGGATCAGGGGTCCCAGTTCACCAGTGAAGCGTTCACAAAGTGTCTGAAGGATGCGGGCTGCAAGATCAGTATGGATGGCAAGGGCCGCTGGATCGACAACCGCTTCATCGAACGGTTATGGCGTTCTCTCAAACACGAAGATGTCTATCTGAATGTTTACGAAACGATGCGCGAAGCGGAGAAAGGGATCGGGAAATATCTTACCTTCTACAACGAACAACGCCCCCACCAGGGGCTCAAACACCGGACACCCGACCAGGTGTACCAACAAAACAGACAGGATCAGGCAGCATGAACAGGGTGGAATCCATCACTTAAAATCTCCAACTCCCTGTCGAAAAATGGGGTCCACCTCATGGAACGATTTTTCATGCTAATCCATACTGAAATTTATGTATGCCAGTGATATGATGAAACTGAATAGAATTTAGAGCCGATACGGCTACTCTTAATAGAGCCCGACACACTTATACTCAAATAAATTTGGTCGCAATATTGCCTCATAGAAATAATGCTATAGTATTTTTCATCATCAACTAATTCTCTTGAATACCCTTTCTTGTTTGCAACGCTGAATAAGGATAAAACGATGAGCCGGATATCTTTGTTCGTCCTCTTACTATTACTATTGACCGGTTTCCTCTCACTGCATTCTCAGGAACTTGGCCAATTAACCTTTGAGGAAGTGGATCCGATGGGTGCGATCCCGGACGATCCAACAGTATCTCTTCTGATCGTTGAGTCATCTGTCCCTCACCTTGGATTTTCCAGTCGCAAGGGTATCCGAACCGTCATGGAGAAGAGCGCCAGCCTCTACTACGTCGTCCTTGATCCAGGAGTTGATTACATCACGATCACAGCGAATGGTTACCTGCCCCTCGAATTGGGGCGTATGAACTTCCCAATGAAAAGTGCTAAAAAGATCAAGGTAACTTCCAAGACAATGGCAGAAGGGGAGGGAACACTAAGAATCACATCCACACCCTCCGGGGCGAACATTGAATTGAATGGCATTCAGCTTGTCCAGAAGACCCCCGCGAGGCTTCAGAACCAGAAAACTGGCAAGTACAGAATAACCTTATCGGGAATTCCCGGTTATGCTATCCTCGATACTTCCGCCATTGTTAAAAAAAACAATACGACTCTTGTTGAAGTGCATCTATCCAAGCTGATTGCGGGATTGCAGGTGACCAGCGATCCCTCTGGTGCAAGGGTGATCTGGAATGGGGACGAGTTGGGTACGACACCCCTGATACGCAACGATCTCAAACCGGGCGAGGGAATTCTCACTTTTTTGATGGATCGCTATTCGCCAGTGAATCTTGGAGTAAGGCTGATAGCGGGCGAGACATTTCGTCAGGAAGTCACACTGGTGCGAGAGCGAGGCACCCTTGAAGTGACGACTCAACCCAGTGCGGAGGTTTTCCTCGATGGTGTCTCGAAAGGTGTAGCGCAGACAGGAAATCTGACCCTTAAGGAAATTGAAACAGGTGATTACACGGTGTCCGCCAGACTTGAAGGCTATGATGATGCTAGCGACAAAGTGTCCGTAGAAGCCGATCGCACAACTGCGGTAACAATTAAGCCGGTTCCGCGTCCAGGCTCTCTTTATGTTACCGCCTCCCGCACAGGTGCAACAGTCATGATCGATGATGCAGCGACCAATGTCAAAACTCCTGGCAGAGTGGAGGGAGTAGCAGCTGGTGCGCATCAGGTTACGGTTCAGCTTCTGGGGTATGCTGCGGAAGCGCAAGTGGTGACTGTGGCTCCAGGTGCTGTCGCGACGGCGAATTTCGTGCTGACTGAAAGTTCGTCGGTGACTGCTGGCAATCTTAAACTCCCCGAAGGATTTTTTACGGCGAATTACATTGAGCCGACCCTTGCCGAAATTGCTAGGTTGGAAAAAGTCATCGCAGATAAACAAAAAGGACTTCCAAAGCGGATCGAGCAGGAAGTACAGGTTCTTCATAAGACTGACAGGGACTTCGCTGCGCAGGATCCCTTCGAGACCGAGGTAGAATTTCGGACTCGTCAGAAGCATGCTGGTCAAAAGGAGGCTGACTTGCGTAAGAGGGTAGAGTCTGAAATTGCAGTTGATGAAAAACGTCAATTGGAATCATTGAAGCAACGCAGATTCATCGCAAGAGACTTTATACTCACGTTGAATGTGGAAAATTATGATGCCAATCGAGGTAAGTGGGATTTTACCCTGAAGCATGGCGAGGAGCAAACCTCTGGAGTTTTGTCGATTGATGGAGATCAAGCAAGAAACCTTTATCAAAATCGTAACATGTTAAAAGTTTATGGAACAATCGCGATTGTAAATGGACTATTAATTCTAAATTCTATTGTAATCGATGAGTCTGCGGATGGATTTCAAATTACCATCATACCCAATCAGTATCATTGGTGGATCCCCGGTCCATTGCCTGGGATGGAATTTGTAAAGATTCCTGGTGGCACTTTCCAGATGGGTTCCCCAACCTCAGAAATAGGAAGGGATATTGATGAAGGACCTCAGCATAGCGTTACGCTTCCACCTTTCGCAATGATGACGACTGAAGTCACACAAGCTCAATGGGAGGCGATGATGGGAGCAAATCCATCAGGACACAAAGGTGCTGACCTTCCGGTTGAGAACATTTCTTGGAATGAAATTGAAGACTTTCTTGGCAAGCTAAACCAACGCGATCCTGGGAAAGAATACCGTTTGCCGACGGAAGCGGAGTGGGAATACGCTGCTCGTGCAGGGACAACGACAAGGTTTTATTGGGGGGATGATCCAATCTTCAAGCAAATTGTTTACTATGCCTGGTTCGATGGTAACAGCGGCAAGCAAACGCAAATAGCACGTCAGAAACTTCCAAATGCATGGGGATTATATGATATGTCTGGTAACGTCTGGGAGTGGTGTTTGGACTGGTACGGGCCTGACTCGAACAGGAAAGTGCCGAAGGTTGACAAATCCTTCTCGGGGACTTACCACGTATTGCGGGGCGGTTCCTGGTATTTCAGCGCCGGCGATTGTCGATCTGCAAGTCGTCTCTGGCGAAACCTGAGCTCACGGACCATTGACTTCGGGTTTCGCGTTGTTCGCTCTTCTCCAAGTCTTTGATACCGTATTTTGTTTTCTGTATAGAGTAAAGTGGGAAAGTCCCGACAGACGCAATTTCAAGAGAAAGACCTAAGCGCAGGTGTTGTTATTATTCCATATATGGTTGTTCTGATCGGAATTCATGGGATCAAACCGGAGATTAAGTCGTTGAATGCACAGTGACGTAATGAAAAATCAATGCTGCTCAGCTTGCGGAACATGATTTACCCACCAGAGTCGGAGTAAGACTATGAACCGCCTTTTCCTGCTTCCCTTTGTGTTGCTACTCATGATATTCTTGTTTCAGCAATCGGAGGCGCAGATACTCGGCGAAATGGCATTCGAAGAAGTGCCTGCCATGGGTGCTATCCCGGACGATCCAAGCGTATCACTTCTGATTGTAGAGTCCTCTGTCCCTCATCTTGGGTTTTCCAGCCGCAAAGGCATTCGCACAGTGAAAGTGATAAGTGCTAGCCTGTATTACATCGTCCTCGATCCGGGTGTGGATTACATCACGATAACTGCGGATGGTTACCTGCCTCTTGAATTGAGCAGAATGAATTTCCCTATTAAAAGTGCAAAGAAAATCAAAGTAACTCCTCTGCGAGTGGCCGAAGGTGAAGGCACCTTGGCAATCTCCTCTAACCCTTCTGGCGCGACGATCACTTTGAACGATATCCCAATCAACTTGAAGACACCAGCAACCCTTCCCAACCAGAAATCTGGTGGCTATAGAATCCATCTCTCGAGTGTATCGGGATTTTCGGAAGTAGATACGACTGTTGTGGTTCGCAAGGGTGAGACATCACGGCTGTCGGTTACACTTCTGAAACTTGTAGCTGGGCTGACAGTAATTAGTGATCCCTCCGGTGCGATGGTAATCTGGAACGGGGATGAGTTGGGTACGACGCCTTTAACTCGCGACGATCTTAAACCGAGTGAGGGAATTCTCACTTTCTTGATGGATCGCTACGCGCCAGTGAATCTTGGGGTAAGGCTGATTGCGGGTGAGACCTATCGCCAGGAAGTCACGCTGGTGCGAGAGCGTGGCACCATTGAAGTGACGACTCAACCCAGTGCGGAGGTTTTCCTCGATGGTGTTTCGAAAGGTGAAGTGCTGACAGGAAACCTGACGCTCAGAGGAATCGATACAGGTGAATACACAGTCTCTGCCAGCCTTGAGGGCTATGATGATGCAAGTAGTCAGGTGACCGTTGAAGCCGATCGTACAACTTCAGTAACAATTAAGCCGGTTCCGCGTCCAGGTTCCATTTATGTCACCGCCTCCCGCACAGGTGCAGCAGTAATCCTAGACGGTTCTGCAACCAATATTAAAACACCAGGTAAACTGGAGGGAGTCGTAGCTGGTCTGCATCGGGTGACTGTTCAGCTTCCGGGATACTCTGCAGAAACACAAGCGGTGGCAGTGACTCCAGGTTCTGTTGCGACGGCGAATTTCGAACTTTCCGAGAGTTCTGCAGAGAAAGCCGGTGATTTTCAGCTTCCTGAAGGACTATTGGAAGCGAATTACATTGAGCCAACCCTTACCGAAATTGCCCGGCTGGAGCAAGTCATCGCAGACAAGCAAAAAGAATTGCCGAATAGAATTGAGCGTGAGGTGCAGATTCTTCGTCAAACCGATAGTGGCTTCGCTGGAAGAGATCCGTTCGAAACCGATGCGGAGTACCAAGCTCGTTTACAACGTGCAAGTCAGAAGGAAGCTGACTTACGGAAGAAGGTAGAATCTGAAATTGTAGTTGATGAAAAACGTCAATTGGAATTATTGAAGCAACGCAAATTCATCACTAGAGACATCGAACTCGAGTTGAATGTGGAAGACTATGATGCGAACAAAGGTGAATGGCCATTGATAATAAAACGTGGCAAGAAACTTGCACACAGCGCATTAGCTATTGGAGGAGATCAGGCTCGCAAACTGTATCAGAATCATGCAACGCTGAGAGTATTCGGTGAATTGGCAATTGAAGGGAATTCCACAGTGCTTCAGGCCGTTGTTTTAGAAGAACCCATCAGCAAGTTTTCCGGACGTCTGACGGAATTCACATCCATCATCGCCGGTCCACCTCCAGGATCGATCATTACTGGTCCGCTCCCCCACATGGAATTAATATCTATACCTGGCGGCAACTTCATGCTGGGATCTCCAGACACCGAGAAGGATCGCAATGAAGCAGAAGGGCCGCAACATCGAGTAACCTTGTCCCCATACTGCATGATGACAACAGAGGTGACTCAGGCTCAATGGGAAATGGTTATGGGCAGCAACCCATCTCTCTTCAAGGGTCCAAATCGTCCAGTGGAATGGGTGTCGTGGAATGATGTTCAAGAGTTTCTGAAGAAACTCAACCTGCTTGATCCCGGCAGAGGATATCGTTTGCCAACAGAAGCGGAATGGGAATTCGCCGCCCGTGCAGGCGCAACTACACGTTTTTCCTGGGGTGATGATCCTGACTATACAGAGATTAATAAGTACGCATGGTACAAAGACAATAGTGGCCACCAGACTCATGATGTGGGAACGAAACAGGCCAATTTGTGGGGAATTTACGACCTGCATGGAAATGTCTGGGAATGGTGCTTGGATTTGATTGATGTATACCAGGACGAAGCCGCATTGAATCCGATTGGTCCCGCTTCTGGCAATTCACATGTTCTGCGCGGCGGTTCGTGGAGCCTCTCGGGTTGGCGCTGTCGTTCTGCCAGTCGTATCGGATATGATACAAACGGTCGAACTCAGAGTATTGGATTCCGTGTGGTTTATTCATCCACTGGGGATGGAACGAATAATGATCAACGGAGTCAGCGAGAATCGACCAGAAACGGTCTTCTAGTCACGAAATCCAGTCCGTCTCAATCGAATATGGGAAACGCAGCGGATGAAAATGCCACGGACGCAGCAACAGGTGAAGGATCCCTGGAGGATATGAAGTTTATTAAAATTCCCGGTGGAATATTTCAGATGGGATCAGCTACGAACGATAAGGACGGCAAAAGCAATGAAAAACCTCAGCATTTGGTAACTATCAGCAAAGAATTTGAAATAATGACGACGGAAGTTACGCAAAGCCAATGGGTGGCTGTAATGGGGAGCAATCCGTCGAGATTCGTCGGAGAAGACCGTCCGGTTGAAACCGTTTCCTGGGACGATGTGCAGGAATTTATCAGCCGGATGAATCAGCATGATCCCGGCAAGGATTATCGTTTGCCAACCGAGGTGGAATGGGAATTTGCTGCTCGTGCGGGGACATTGACACGCTTTCCATGGGGTAATGATAACAGCTATGATCAACTGGGTGATTTTTGCTGGTACAAGGAAAATAGCAACGAACAAACCCATGACGTTGAAAAGAAGCTGCCCAATCGGTTGGGATTATATGACATGTCAGGGAATGTCTGGGAATGGTGCAGTGATTGGTATGGAAGTTATTCAGGTCAAGATGCTACGAATCCCACAGGACCAGCGGTTGGCACATATATCGTGCTCAAAGGTGGTTCTTGGGCGAATCTGAGCGATCACTGTCGGCCAGCCGCTCGCAGCTGGAATTACAGGGAGATTCGATACAGTAATGTCGGTTTCCGATTGGTGCGTTCTGTACAAAATCCTTGAACGATATTATTCGTCTTGATAGCAAGTTGAAACCTGCGAATGTGGATTTCTGAAATCACGAGGCGTAGCGAACATGTAAATATTCAGGGATCTCGTGGTGTTGGATTGGTATCTCTGGACCAGCATACAGATACGGTTGGCAACTGTTCAGTCATTCATGCGACATGATTATCGCATTTGTCGAAAGTTCTAACTTGCATATTGATGCTGGGAGTAATGAAATGAAACGCAAGCTCGTGTCAGGCCTTGCACTCCTCTTGTTGATCATTTTGATCCAGCATTCATCTGCGCAGGTCCTTGGCGAAATGACCTTCGAGGAAGTGGATCCGATGGGTGCCATACCGGACGATCCAAGCGTATCGCTTCTGATTGTCGAGTCCTCCGTTCCCCACCTCGGGTTTTCCAGTCGCAAGGGCATCCGTACCGTCATCGAGAAGAGCGCCAGCCTCTATTACGTCGTCCTCGATCCGGGAGTGGATTACGTCACGATAGCTGCGGACGGCTACCTGCCCCTTGAACTGGGTCGAGTAAACTTCCCGATTAAAACCGCAAAGAAGATCAAAGTGACCCCCTTGCGAATGGCCGAGGGTGAAGGGACGCTGGTGATCTCCTCCACCCCAACCGGTGCATCAATCATGCTCAACGATGTTGAATTGCGCGAAACAACTCCCGCAACCCTCCCTAATCAGAAGTCCGGCGGATACAGGGTCCGGCTTTCGGGTATCTCCGGCTATGCCAACAGAGACACCACGGTAATGGTAAGAAAGGGTGAAAAAACAACGGTCACGATGATGTTGCCGAAGCTGATCGCCGGATTGACTGTGACGAGCACTCCATTGGGTGCTAAAGTGTTTTGGAACGGAATCGAGTTGGGGCGGACACCATTGATACGAAGCGACCTGGAACCGGGCGAGGGAATGCTGACGGTGGTGATGGAGGACTACGCGCCAGTGAACCTCCCACTGGTGCTGAAATCCGGCGAGACACAACAGCACGAAATTCCACTGATTCGCGAGAAAGGGTCCGTGGAGGTAACAACACTGGCCGGAGCGGAGGTGTTACTTGATGGCGAGTCCAATGGAGTCGCCAATGCGAGCGGGAAGCTCCTGCTGAAAGACATTCTCACAGGGAACTACACGGTAACAGCACGTTTGGCGAACCACAAGGAAGCGTCGTCGAGTGTGACGGTGACGGCAGACCGGACGGCAGGTGTAACGATAACGCCGGAACCGCTGCCGGGTGCGATCGCGGTGACCGCCTCGAGGATGGGAGCTATGGTTGTCCTCGACGGAAAGGCGACAAATGTCAAGACTCCAGGCAGGTTGGAGGGAGTACCTGCGGGGACGCATCGTGTTGCTGTACAACTGGCCGGGTATACGGCGGAGGGGCAGGCGGTCACAGTTTCACCGGAGTCGACAGCAACGGTGAACTTCGAGCTGACAGCGACATCGTCGAGTACGGCGAGCTCGTTTACTTTGCCGGAGGGACTTCTCGAAGAGAACTACATCGAGCCAACGCTTGCGGAGATCGCCCGGTTGGAGAAGGCCATTAACGACACCAAGCGAGGCCTTGAAGCGAAGATCGAGCGCGAGGTACAACTCCTCCGCCAGACGGACACCGACTTCGCAGCGCGTGATCCATTTGAGACGGACGCCGAGTATGAGGAGCGGTCAAAACATGCAAGTCGAAAAGAGGCAGATCTACGAAACAAGATGAGCCACGAAGTCGCGGTGAATGAAAAGCTTCAATTGGAATCCTTGAAGCAACGCAGATTCATCACGAGAGATGTAGAACTCGAGTTGGATGTGGAGGACTATGATGCCAACCGGGGTGAATGGACCTTTGTGATGAAACGCGATGATAGATCTGTCCGTAGAGTGCTTGCGATAGGTAGTGAGCAAGCTCGCAAGATGTACCAGAATCGTGCCACACTAAGAGTATACGGTGAGCTGGCCATTGTGGATGGGAAAACCTCACTCGAAGCAGTTGTGATCGATGAATCCGTCAGTG
>JAZDLX010000210.1:0-5211 GCA_043801585.1 bacterium
AGTTCATTCCTGAGATCCTACCCTGAAGGGTCGGGCCACACTTTGAGACACATGCCAGCAAACAAATAGACCCTGTTGGACAAGCCAACAGGGTCTATAACAGCATATTAGAAACCCGGACATCAAGCTGTCCGGGCCACATATTCAATCGTATTCAATCTTGTCTATCCTGCAGGAAGTTGAATCCTGTACATCCTGTTCCTGCTTCTTACCTTTGTTACTTCCCCAACGCGGCTTTCATTGTCGCACCGATCTCGGCGGGGGTTTTGGCGACGCTGATTCCGGCTGCTTCGAGGGCGGCGATTTTGTCCCTTGCCGTGCCCTTGCCGCCGGAGATGATCGCACCGGCATGGCCCATCCGCCGTCCCGGGGGAGCGGTCTGGCCGGCGATGAAGGCAACGACCGGTTTGCGCATATTCGCCTTGATCCACTCGGCTGCACGTTCCTCGGCGTTGCCGCCGATTTCACCGATCAGCACGACACCATCCGTGTCCGGGTCCTCATTGAACAGTTCGAGCAGGTCGATGAAGGTGCTGCCGATGATCGGGTCGCCGCCGATGCCGATGGCGGTGCTCTGGCCGAGCCCGTTCTCGACGAGCTGCGCCACCGCCTCGTAGGTCAACGTGCCGCTACGGCTGATCAGGCCGATCTTGCCCGGTTTGTGGATAAATCCCGGCATGATCCCGATTTTCGCCTGGCCCGGGGTGATGATGCCGGGGCAGTTGGGGCCGATCAGGCGGGTTTTGCTTCGTTTCAGCGCGTAGTGAACCTTGTTCATGTCGGCGATGGGAATCCCCTCGGTGATGCAGACGACGAGGTCGAGCCCGGCGTCGATTGCCTCGAAGATGCCGTCCGCGGCGAAGGGTGGCGGCACAAAGATCACGCTGGCGTTGGCGCCGGTCACCTCAACAGCTTCTCGAACGGTATTGAACACCGGCCTGTCGAGGTGGGTCTGGCCGCCTTTGCCGGGGGTGACGCCGCCGACCACGTTGGTGCCGTACTCGATCATCTGCTGGCTGTGGAAGGTGCCCTCGGAACCTGTGAAGCCCTGGACGAGCACCCTGGTCTCTTTGGTCAGTAGTATCGCCATGGCTCAGGCCTCCTTCGCGGCGTTGACAACCTTTTCGGCGCCGTCTTTGAGGTTCCTGGCAACGATGAAACTGAGCGGGCTGTCGTTCAGCATCTTCGCCGCCTGCTCCGCGTTCGTTCCGGCGAGGCGGACGACGACCGGAACCTCTACCTTGACATCCCCGCTGCTCAGCGCGTCAATGATCCCCTGCGCGATACGGTCACAGCGGACGATGCCGCCAAAGATGTTGATCAGCACCGCCTTGACATTCTTGTCGCGGAGGATGATTCCGAAGGCGTTCTTCACCGACTCCGCATTGGCACCGCCGCCAACGTCGAGGAAGTTCGCCGGTTCACCACCGGAGTATTTGATGATGTCCATCGTCGACATCGCCAGGCCCGCGCCGTTGACCATGCAGCCGACGTTGCCGTCCAGCTTGATGAAGTTGAGATCGTACTTGCTCGCCTCGACCTCCGCCGGGTTCTCCTCGTCGAGGTCGCGCCACTCGGCGATGTCCTTGTGACGGTAGAGGCCGTTGTCGTCGAAGTTGATCTTGGCGTCCAGCGCGAGGATGTCACCCTCCTCGGTGAGGACGAGGGGGTTGATTTCGGCGAGGCTGGCGTCCGACTCACGGTAGGCCTTGTAGAGGCCGAGGAAGAAGGCGGCGGCCTTGTTCACGCTCTTCCCCTCGAGTCCGAGGGCGAAGGCCATCCGACGGGCTTCATGCGCCTGCAGTCCGAGCGCCGGATCGACCGGAAGTTTGACGATTTTCTCGGGGGATTCGGCAGCAACCTTCTCGATCTCGACGCCACCCTCGGTGGAGACCATGAAGGTGTCACGGACCGCCTCGCGGTCGAGGGTGATGCCCGCGTAGAACTCCTTGGCGATTTTCGAACCCTTTTCGACCCAGACCTTCTTGACAAGCTGCCCCTCGGGGCCAGTCTGATGGGTCTTCAGCATCATGCCGAGAATTTTTTTCGCGGCCGCCTCCACCTCGGGAATGGATTTGCAGACAATGACGCCGCCACCCTTGCCCCGGCCGCCGGCGTGGATCTGCGCCTTGACGACCGTCACCGGGCTGTTCAGCTCCTGCGCGGCTGCAAGGGCCTCCTCGGGGGTCGTCGCAAGCCTACCGTCAGGCACTGCAACACCAAATTTTTGAAGCAGTTGCTTTGCCTGGTACTCGTGGATTTTCATGCCGGGACTCTCCGGTTAGGATGATACCCGATAATGTGTTTGTGCGGCAAAGATAAGGGGATCGACGCAGCAATGGCGATGTACCGTCTCCCTCGGAGAGCGGTGGGGAGTTCAAGGTGCGTGTAGTGAGACTGTGCCTCGGAGGGGATGCGATGGACCTTTCGTGTTTTTATCTTATCGCAATCACAGGAGAGAATCCGTTGAACGAGATCCTACGACGAAAACGGCTGCAAACCTACCTGATTTCAGCCGCTCTCCTGATCGCGATGACAGCGATTCCTCCGATCGGCATTTACAGGCTGATGATCGATTCGAGAACGTCCAGCGCAAAAACCTTCACCAGCCAGAATCTGGGTCTTGCGCGCGACATGCTGTCAACCATGCTGACCAATTCTGGAGCAGACGCTCTGTTTCTTTCCGGCCTGACTTCCCTCGAGATTTATCTGGAAAGCAATTCCGAATCGGACCTTCGGCTGGTTGCGCGGGATTTCAAGCGATTTGCCGACCGCCGCAAAGACCAGTTATACATGGTGCGGTTTATCGATGTCAGTGGGCAGGAAAAAATCCGCGTGTTGAAACACGGCGACCTGTTCTCGATCCTTCCCGACGACCAACTGGGGCAGAAGGAGCACAACCATTATTTCCAGGACAGCAACTCGCTGGACAGGGGAATGATTTATGTAAGCGTGCTGGAATTGAGTTCGGCTGATACGCTTGGCGCGCCTCTTGTCCCCGCCCTCCGCTTCGGTACCCCCGTTTTCGATTTCAAAGGACAGCGCCGTGGAGTAGTGATCACGAATTACGAAGGGAGCGAATTGCTGGGCAGCCTCGGACTGGAAGATCCAAGATCGCGTGGCTGGTCACTGACCTTCTATGGCCTTGGCAACGACCGAAAGGACAACGAGTACAAAGGTGACTGGTGGTTCACCTTCCCCGACCGTGTAGACACAGTGATGACGTCCTATCCTCAGGATCTCGCCTCACAGTTTTACACAACTTCGGATGGCCTCTTTGTCCGTCAGGGAAGTGTGTACGGTTACTCGACGCTGAATCCAATCATCGAGGCCCAACTCCAAGATCCAAACCGAGATGGCAGGCTGGCAGACGAACTTGCAAACATCGGAGCCAGAACATACCTCTGGAAACTGATCGCCCAGACTCCCCGCGAATCGATTCAGGGCCATGTCAACGATCAATTTAATACCATCATCTGGATCATCGGCGCTGCCCTGATTCCACTGCTTGGACTTCTCTGGCTGCTGATCGACAGGCAATTGCGCCGAAAAGAGGGACGCAAAATCGATCAGGAACGGCAGAAACTGGAGACCGCCCGAAAACTGGCACGCAGCATCGCTCATGAGATTCGCCAACCGCTTACCGGCCTTCAGTTGACTTCGGATTTGCTGAAAATCTACTCTCAGGATCCCAAACAACTGCAAGTACTTGCCAACAAAACCTCGGAGCTGGTCGACCGCATCGAGCTGCTGGTCAAGCAGCTTCTGGATCTGACCGAACTGCGGCACGTTCCCTACCTTGGAGATATCGACATCCTGGATTTAAGCGATGTCAACAAGGAAATTAAAAAGGCAGTTGCGGAAATCGAACAGAACGTAGAAGAGAATTAATCAGGCGAAACCCGGCCTTTGAAAGAAGGAACCCCGCTGGAAAACCAGCGGGGTTCCTGTAACTAGGTCGAAACTGGGGAACAAACGATTACGGCATGAAGAACTGGCACATCACTTCCGCACGAACGTTCGATTGGGTAACCCGAAAGGCCTTGTCCACGATACCTTCTTGAACGAATCCATCTGGTATGGACCTCAAGCTGGAACTTATGTCCATGCGCAAGCCCAATTGGGGACTTATGGTCCAGCCAGAAGCGAGAGAAAAATCCATCCCTAAACGAGTCACGAAACCAAGTATAACCTGCATCGGAGAAGTGAAGATGTAGTGTCCTTCTTCCATAAGAAAATCGACTTCAGGTCCGAAAAGGATACGTTCTCTCCCTGCGTGCATCCGAATTAGCGGTTGCAGCGACAACTCATGCAGAACACGTTGTGTACAATACATTTCATTCGAGCGGTAGCCCACGCTCCGGCGTCGGTACATCAATTCAGTCTGGACAGAAAATGGACTCTGCGGCGCCATATCCACAACAGTTCCGATCCCTACAACTGTCCTATTCAACTCGCTCCACGCGTGCTCTGTAAAGTCGCTTTGATTGAAATACTTCCAACTTCCATCGTAGCCGGGAGTACCAAAGGCTATCTGTCCACTGAGACTGAATCCCCATTGCGGTGCGCCGAGAGCGAAAACTGGTATGCAGAGGATTATCAATGCCATGATTAAAAGCTTCATTTCAACCCTCCTTTCAATATCTATCTTCTAAAACATTATGGCTTAAAAGCATGCACAATCGTACATCACCGCTTCAGCCTGTGTTAATGGACCTTCAGGAACAATGAAATCTAAAGTTTGGTTACCCGGACACAGATGGTGTTCATTGATATAGGATTCCCAAAGACGCGGCCATCCGTTGTTATCCCACAATTTAAAAATATACTTGGGATTTGCATCACAGCTGGGATTTGTAGGTAAGGTTATCAATGAGTAATAACCTGCGCCATGTGGGTATACGGTTGATGTAGTACCAGTCGCTACAAGTACATAAGTTGGGCCGCTATCCACACGATAGACTCGAATGGTCCACCCGTTTAATCCGACATATCCACCTTCAGAATCAAGGAATACATGTCCTCTTAATGTTACGGCATAAAGACTAGCCTCTGTTGTTCGATCAAGCTGTTTTCCCTCACCCCCAGCGATTGTTATATCGCTTTCTGATTCTTGTAGGTTATTACATCCTAAGAGTACTGTTAATAGTACTCCTGCAATAACAAGAAAATAGCTTCTCGTTTTGCCCTCTCACAGTAAGTAAATACAAC
>JAZDLX010000221.1:0-2264 GCA_043801585.1 bacterium
TTTGCGTCAGCCAGACGGTTTCCCCCGCTACCCTCACCTCGATACCCTCCTCACCAGCTTGCCTGGTGAAGATCAGAAACTCGGCGGTGCTGTTGCGGATCTGGAGTTTGTTTTTTTCCCTTTTCATGGCCTGCTCCTATCCTTGTGAGCGAAGGTGCCTCCGTACCGGCCGGATTTCGAGATAAGTCCGATAGCACGGGTGGATTCGATCCATCGCTGAGGCAACAAGACAAAATGGTTCGCTCCAGCTTCATTTTTAAACTGGTCGAATTCGACCAGTTTAAAGTCTGCGTTATTGAATTGTTCCCAGAGCCCCAGAAACTCGATGGTGCTCCGGGTGCGCATCCAATTCTTGACAATGTCGGCGGGCGCTTCGCTGTTCCTGTATTTTGCAATATCCGTCAACGAGATATAATCCTGTCGCTCTCTGGAAATGATCGTGATTTCTTTGCCTTGAACATCGATTTTATCCGCCATGTTTGTCTCCTTTCTCCCCCCAAACCCGGGCGAGGGTGGTTTGGATCTTTTTCTCGAAGCGGGCGATCAGTTCGCGGTTGGCGGCGACCAGCACTTGCTCGGCTTCGATCTCGGCGACAATGGCTTGCTGCGTGGCGAGGGGCGGGAGGGGGATTTGATAACTCTGCACGACCGATCGCGGAACACGTTGCAATCCCCCAGTTCCCGTCATTTGTGGTGTTGCCCACGCGTTGAATGCTGGCGTTGCTACGCACATGAAGACCCACTCGGAGAGCACAGTGCCCGTAGGTCTGAGAACATAGAACTCGCTTGAGCCGAAACCGATACCATTACGAAGACCCCGAGCAATTCCGGCTTTTCCATTCTCAAAACAAGGTGTCACCTTTGCGAGAAGAACATCACCATTTTTAAAGTAGGTGTAGCTCGTGGTCACCTCGTCCAGTCGCTTCGTCTCTTTCGGTTCGAAGAACATCTCGTGCTCGCCAATGTCGGACATCGGGACGAATGACACGACTGTTGAGCCCTCACGCCCAGTCACCTCGGACTTACGAGGGTTCACAATGCAGGCTTCGTTCAACTCTACCATTGGCCAGTCGGGATGGATGGGGATGTAGGGGCGGTAGTGGTCGAGGACGGCGCGGGCGCCCTTGATGACTTTCTGGTAGCCCTCGATCTCCGCCACGATCTCCTTCTGCACATCCATCGGCGGCAGGGGGATCTCGTGCTCCTTCAGCTTTGAGAAGTGGCGCTGATACCCGCTGCTCTCCAAAGGTCTCGCGCGGAGCAGGTAATAGAGGAACCGCGGATCAAGAGTATCAACAGTCCGGAGGATCTTTATCCCGTCCGCCCCCTGAGCGAAGGGAGTTTCAACCAACTTCACAGCGCAGGTGTGATCACCGAAGACCACCAGTGGCTTGCTTGGTCGAATCAGTGCAGATTCGTCGTCAGTCCACCCTGCAATGTCTTCCTGTGATTGGTCAATAATTGGAAATCGACCGGTTTCGCCGAAGGCGGTTTTTTGAATCTTGACCGGGGGCGTGATCGTTTCAACGAGCGACTCGATTTTCCGCCAAGGGTAGTTCGTGGATTGTGGCCCACCCTCCCGATACCGCTCCCCGCTCAGATTGTAATCCCCGTTCGCCGCGATCTTCTCCTTCTCCACGATCAGCCCCAGCGTGGGCCGGAAGTTGGCTACAGATTCCCCTAACCGCAGGCGGCGCAGATACTCGCCGATCTCGGCGCGGGCCTGCGGCAGGTCGTTCTTGTCAATTTCACGCCGCTGTGCGCCGAGGCCGAAGCCGTCGTTTTCGACTTTGAAAAAGCCGATGGTGTTGGTCTTCTTGGCTAGCGTCTTATCGAGGATCAGGATCGAGGTCTTGACACCGGCATAGGGGTTGAACACACCCGCCGGCAACGAGACGACGGCGACGAGGTACTCCTCCACCAGTAGTTTACGCAGTTGCGTGTGGGCGGTCTGGCTCTGGAAGATGACGCCTTCGGGAACGATGATGCCGGCGCGGCCGCTGGGCGTGAGGTGCTCGGCCATGTAGTCCACGAACAGCACTTCGCTGCGCTTGGACTGGACCGAGAATCGGTTGTGGGGCTTGATGCCGCCCTTCGGCGACATGAAGGGCGGATTGGCGAGAATCACATCGGAGTATTCGTTCCACCGGTCCTGGCTGGTTAGCGTGTCGTACTCGTAAATGTGAGGGTCGGCGAAGCCGTGCAGGTACAGGTTCACCAGCGACAGGCGCACCATGTCGGGCGAGATGTCGTAGCCCGCGAAG
>JAZDLX010000008.1:0-7736 GCA_043801585.1 bacterium
CGAGATCATTTTCGACGCACCGAAAGTGGTCGCCCAGGAGTTGAAGGAAAAGCAACGAACGGAGTTGATAATCGAACGGGAACAGGTCGTCCACCAGTTGCTCAACGGCGATCACCAAGGTCTCGTCCACCCGGCGATTGCGGACCACTATGAAAAAGCACATGTGCATCAGTAGGGCTGAAGCCACGAGAAAGGATAACAGTACCTCTCAAAGCTCAGCGGCTTGAATGAGACCCGGGACTGATCCGCCAGCAGGCGGACAGGCGTCCCGAGCCACCCACTGGGCCACCCGTCGAACACCCTAGGAGAAACCCGGCCATCTCGCCTTTGCTTGAAAGGACAAGCTACGGCGCGAGCGAGCTGGCCGGGCCACCCGTCCGGAAAGTTCCGTCAGGTCGTTAGCGAAGCGGAGACCTGACGGAAGCGCCTTTTCGTGGCAGGTCTCCATGCCAAACAAACGGCATTCACGACCTGCCACAACGTAAAAAAGCACATGTGCATCAGTAGGGCTGAAGCCACGAAAAAGGATAACAGTACCTCTCAAAGCTCAGCGGCTTGGATGAAACCCGGGACTGAACCGTAGCACCGAAGGTGCAAGCTCGCATGCACGAAGTGCGTGCAACACCCGGGCCACCCACTGTCGAACACCTTAGGAGAAACCCGGCCATCTCGCCTTTGCGTAAAAGGACAAGCTGCGGCGCGAGCGAGCTGGCCGGGCCACCCGTCCGTGGGCTGAACGCCCTTCCGGCTATTTGAGATGATCCCAGACGTAGGCGCTGAGAGCGTCGTTGATGGCGTTCTCGAGGCTGTTGTGGCGTTTCCAGCGGCGGACCACGCGCCAGGCGAAGAAGGGACGCTTGTACCAGCTGACCCCGGCCCTGGTGGCGACCGCCAGGGATTCGCGCCAGACATCCCGCACAAGAAGTCCGTTTGTCATCTCACCTGTTCCTCGTCAAGTCATCATCACGGACAGAAGCGCGCCGATCACCGGTAATTGCGGAGAGTGGCAGACTCCAGGATAAATACATCGAAATTTTTCGATCCACCTGACGCCAGGCGAACCCGAGACGGACCGATCCCGAAAGTTGGTACAAACCGATTCCACGTGCGACAAGTTCACCACCGTACGAGGCAATGGGCCGATGGGATGTATGGGATGCCCAGCTTGTGCCCGCCTCGGCGAAAACAAGCCCGGTGATCCGCTCGAGATACCAGGCTCCCATTCCCCATCCCCAGTCAGGGAACAGGAGCGGGAAGTGGAACTCCGCGCTGCCTCGCGCGAGACGGCCACCACGAATCCACCGGGGATCGAGGTCGGCGTCGTCATACCCCCGTGGCCGAACACCTCCACGTGAGAATTCAATCCAGTTGTAATCCTGCTGCTGGACGGCAGCGGATAATGCCACGACCGTGTTGTTGACCGGTCCGGGGAAGTGCCAGCGGATGCGCGCCTCGACCAACGATGCATGAAGATCGCTGATGGCGCTGGACAGGTTTCGTTCTCCAAAGAGGCTGAAACTGATGGCGTGACGTGAAACCGGATCTCGTGCTGCTGCTCTCGTCCGCATGAACTGAATCCCGGTGTAGATGCCGTTGTAGCGGTAGCGGGTCCAGGTAAAACTGTCCGGCTGAAGCCCAAGTCCGAGGCCGCGTTCCCTCGTCACCCACCCAATCCAGGGATCGGCTTCGGCGTAATAACCATTGCCATCGAGACGGACCGGGAGTAAGAAGGTCAAATTTCCTTCTGTTACGGGATGCCAGCGTTCTCCGTCATAGTGAAATGTGCTGTCCACATCGTCATAGAGGGAGGATGCCTGGAGAGCGGGAGCGCGGTGAATCTGGCCGGAGATCTCGATGGGCCACGCCTGCCACCAGACGGTCATCATCAGGTCAGGTATCCCGGAATCCAGCCCCTGCAAGGTCGTGACTCGCCACGACAATAAGCCCAATGGATCGCGTCCGAGCGTCGTCAGGCCAAGTGACCATTCATCACTGCGGTTGACCATTGGCATCCAGAAAATCGGTGCGGCATGGCGGAACGGGCTGTACCGATGGAAGGATGTGTCCCGTTCCTGGGGCAGTACAGGATCGCCGGCCTGCAGATCCGAAACCGCCATCGATACCGAAACCAACGACGCGGTATCCGAGCGCATCTCTTCAGGCGTCAGCAACACAGGCACCAACCCCTGCGAGGTGCTGTGACCGTACACAACCACCCCTTCCGGTCCCGGTGCGGGCTCGACGGCTGCGGTGGCGGTGAATGTCCGTCGCAGCACCTGCCCCGCCAGGAGATCGACCTGGAAAAGATCGAGGATCCCATCAGGATCGGCGGTCAGCCAAAGGGAACCGCTCCCGGCGAACACGGGATCCATCGTGTTTGCAGCACCATCGATCCGTACCTGGAACAGCGAGTCGTTGCCGATCTCCCAGATCCCGACCCTCTCCCCCTCTCCGGCATCGAAACCAAATGCGAGCCGGCGTCCATCCTCCGACCAACGCGGTTCTCCGATGACGCCGAGGGCTGTTCGAAAAACGACGCTTGGGGCACCGTTGACAACGCCATTTGCATCCAATGGGACGATTCGAAGTTCATGTGGACCTCCACGGGTCTTCTCCACATAGGCGAGGCGGTTCCCGATGGGAGACCAGGCGGGCGCAAAGCCGCGAAGGGGCGGGTCACT
Source organism: bacterium (assembly GCA_043801585.1). Classification (GTDB taxonomy): domain Bacteria; phylum Electryoneota; class Electryoneia; order Electryoneales; family Electryoneaceae; genus JAZDLX01. Next base: position 2,682 of record JAZDLX010000008.1, read on the forward strand.
CAGGTCATGATGATCACCGCTGCTGTCGATGCGAACGAGATAAACGTACCCAGTCTCGCTCGCCCACCGACCCCGGCGATATTCGCTGACGATCACACCGTCCCGAAACGGCGTGATTCCATTGTGTGGTGAATAGCCGAGAGTGGCGACAGGTTCTGGATCGGACAAGTTCGATTCGGAAGGGTGCAATCGGACGAGTCGAGTGGGGCGGTCATAACTGCGTTCAACGGCAAGCAGGTCACCGCCATCGGTCCACACAGCTCTGCGCCAATCGGTTCTTGGCTCGGCAGCGAGTATCCTGCCCCGTGGCTGAAGCTCACGATGCGGATGGTTTTCCGACCACTTATCCACCCAGGATTTCAAAAAACTCCTGTATAGGTCGACACCGCCGTGGCGGTAGGTCTTTCGAGTCGGAACGGAGAGAACGAACGGCCATGCCGCGCGCGATCTCATCCAGGCAGCCGCAGCTTCGGTGCCACCGTGATTCTGAACGAGGTCGTCATAGAGATAGGCGCCTGCGATGTAAGCACGGTTCGCATCCGGCGCGACCGTGCCTGGATGGGCGATTTGGGCGGTGCTCCAGGCTTTCCCTTCCAGCAGACGGGTGCGCAGCAGTTGCGCATGCCAGCTCGAATGCAGTCTCCCGCCGCCACCGGAACTCTCCGTCCAGATTGCCTGCCCCTCGACACTCCAGTCCGGCGAAATGCCGAGCGGAGCGACAGCATCGCCGAAGATCCAACGGAGCGGCCGGGTGATCCCGGCGTGTGTCGAGAATTGAACCGTGTGGGTGAGTTCATGTGCGGTAACAAGGTCGAGAAACAGTCCACCCTGGGGCCGGATGCCTTTGTCGAGCGCTGGAGTCAGGGTCAGTTCAACACGCATCGGCTGTACCGTGGCGAAATCGATCCCCGCGTCCTGCCAGGGATTGAGGATGATCCGGACGGTCTCCGGCCTCTGGTGGTACCAGCAGTACAGCGAGTCAAGGTGAGCGAGACCGCGCTGCATTGTATAGATCCCGTACCTCTCCCACCCCTTGGGCACGATCAGCGTGACTTCCCCCTGCTTCCACTCCATCCATCTTGCACTCTCAGGGAAACGACCGGCATCAACGTTGGAGATCGACAACAGGATCAAAATGACGCCAAGAGTAAGAACAGGGAGACGGCGGGACAGGCGTGGAATCGGGCAGTTGGTCGAAGTGGGCATGATGGCGCTACGATTGAGAGCCGGATTCAGTAGCCGAGGAATCGGTTGCCACCGTATGGAAGTAATCGCCAGCGCTGAATACAGCGAGGGCGGCGCTTGCGAGGATTCCAAAAGCAATAAAATCGAGCACACTTTCACTGTGCCAATGGTAGATGTCGCGAGCGTTAAGCAACAACAGGGCGGCTACCAGGGTGATCATCTGGACGGTTGTTTTTGCTTTTCCCCAGACAGTCGTGACAATCGGACGGTCGCTCACCGCCCGCCATGAACGGAGAACGGTCACCGCAAGCTCCCGCAATGCAACCAGACCCACCGAGATCAGAACCCAGATTTTCCAGGCTCCCCAGTGGAGATCAGGCCGCACCAGGAGCACGAAAAAGCCTGACAGAACCAGAAATTTGTCCGCAAGGGGATCAAGGAAGGTGCCAACTGAGGTTGTGGCATTCATCCGCCTCGCGATCAGACCATCGAGGAAATCGGTAAGCATGCTCAGGAGAAACGCCAGGGTCGCACACACTTTCCAGATCGCCTCAAGTTGAAACGATCCGTACAAAAACAGCAGAGTCAGAGGAAATCGAAGAGTTGTGAGCAAATTTGGCAGATGGCGTCGCATGCAGATTACACCGGTAACGGAGTTCACCTAAAGAACATGGTCCAAGAGAATATAGCGATGTCCCAGCATAGATGCCCGTTCGCAGGTGCCCTCTTGCGTGTCTGGTGAGGCGTCCCTACCTTCAAGCGGTCTAACAAAAAAACACCATGGCAAAACGCACATCAGGTAAGCGCTCCACGCGGTCCGCAACCGCCAAATCACGTCCGCAGCAAGGACCCGCCACACCTGTCTGGCGGGATCTGCTGGGTATTGCCCTGCTGACAGCTTCGGTCATGGCTGCGCTGTCGGTGATCTCTTTCCATCCCTCCGATCCCCCCAACGGCAGTTCGGAAGTGATTCACAACCTGCTCAGCCGCACGGGAGCGCACATCGCCTATGCTCTTGTTCAATATACCTTCGGACGTTGGATTTCGCTGATCCTCCCGCTGCTGCTCGCGGCCGGGGCGTTTGACCTGCTGCTGGGGAAGGGTCCGCGCCTGCTGAAACGGTTGTTGATCCCCACGCTCGCCTCGAGTATGCTTGCCGTAACGATCTGGGGCACCGTGCGAGGACTCCAGGGCATGCCGGACAGCCTTGAAGCGGTCGGGCTGGTCGGTTGGGGATTGACCTATCTGCTGTTGAAATACCTTGGCAAAACGGGAGCGGTGATCCTGCTCTCGGCGATCACCCTGATGCATGTCACCATTCTACTCAGGATTCAGTGGAGGCGAATCGGTTCGGCAATCGTCAACGGATTTCGATGGCTGATCGTTCAGTTCAGGAGGATTCCTTCGCCACGCAGGTTCTCGCTGCCAAAACTGTCGTTGCCGAAATCGACCCGTATCCCGTTGCGGTCCGGTCGAAGCGCTGTGATTGTGAAAACGCAAGCGGATCAAGCCGTTCCGAAACCTCATGAAGAAGAGGCATCCCCCGAGCTCCCCGCTGATGTGGAGCCACCGCCGGTCAAGGAACGCCCCCGTGTGATTTACGCCAGCCGTCCGCCAAACATGCCTCCGGAGCAAGCGCCCACACCAAAACCGTCTGTAAAACCGGAAAAGAAAACTCCTGCGAAGGATGCCGTCAACGTCGAGGAGCCCGATCCCGCGAGCTACCATCTCCCGACATCGGACCTGCTGATCCCGGTCAGCGAGGAGGCGGCGGATCTCGATCCGGACATGCTCGAACAGCAGGCGCAGATGCTCGAGAAACGACTGCTCGAATTCGGCGTTGAGGCCAAGGTGATCGCGATCCATCCCGGGCCTGTGATCACCCGCTACGATTTGAAACCGGCTCCCGGCGTCAAGGTGTCCAGGTTTGCCGCGTTATCCGATGACCTTGCCCTGAGTCTGACGGCTGCCCGTGTGCGGATCATTGCGCCGATCCCGGGAGCGGGCGCCGTCGGGATCGAGGTGCCGAATCCGAAACCTCGCATCGTCAGACTGCGGGAGATCATCGAATCCGAAGAGTTCCAGAAAGCGGACAGTGCACTGACCATCGCCCTCGGCAAAACCGCGCAGGGCGACGAATTCGTTGTCGATCTGGCGGAGATGCCTCACCTTTTGATCGCGGGAACCACCGGCTCCGGCAAGAGCGTCTGTATCAACACAATCATCGCTTCCCTGCTGATGCGCAACCGCCCGCAGGATGTGATGATCGCGATGGTGGACCCGAAGAAGCTGGAACTCTCCATCTATCAGGAACTCCGCCGCCACCACCTGCTCTTTCTCGAAGAGAATGACGAGGTTATCGCAACGACGCCAAAGAGTGCGGTCAACCTGCTGATTTCGATCGTCCGTGAAATGGAGCGCCGCTACGATCTGCTTTCGGAATCCGGGGCGAGGAATATCACCGAATTCAACCGGATGCTGGAAAATGGACGGATCAAACCCGACGAAGAGGGCAAGCTGCCGCCATGTCTGCCCTACCTGGTGCTGCTGGTGGACGAGCTCGCGGATCTGATGATCACCGCAGCGCGCGACGTGGAAGAGCCGATTACACGACTCGCCCAGCTCGCTCGCGCCGTCGGCGTTCATCTCGTGCTGGCAACCCAACGTCCAAGCGCCGATGTCATCACCGGGCTGATCAAGGCCAACTTCCCGGCTCGCATTGCCTTCAAGGTCGCGGAGAAGACCAACAGCCGGATCATTCTGGACCATTCGGGTGCGGAGGCGCTGATCGGCAAGGGCGACGGCCTCTACCTGGACAACTCGGATCCATTCCCGAAACGGTTCCACTGTGCGCTGGTGACCACGGACGAGGTGCGCAACCTCATCGCGCACGTCCGCAAGCAGCCGATTTTCGTGAAAAACGTCGTGCTCACACTCCCCATCGCTGCCGGAGGAAACGGCGATAACGGACTGGAGATGGCTGATGAACGGGACGCATTGTTCGAAGAAGCAGTGCGCATTGTCGCCAGGCACCAGCAGGGCAGTGTCAGCCTCCTGCAACGCAAGCTGAAAATCGGGTACAGCCGTGCCGGCCGACTTTTGGACCAACTCGAACAGGCGGGCATCGTTGGCCCGTTCGAAGGTTCGAAAGCTCGTGAAGTTTTCATCGATCAGCAGGATGTGGAGTCCTTTCTTAACCGTGGATCGGATGATGATGAGGACTGATCCTGGCGTAAATGGAGAGAGCGAGTGAAACGACGCTCCTTACTGATCCTTCCAGTTTTTCTGTTGATCACAGTTGCTTTCCCTGTGAGTGCAAAACCACCCTCGGGCAAAAAGATCATCGACCGCGTACAGAACGCCTACGAGGAGCTGAAAACCCTTCGCTGCAAATTCCGCCAGGAATCATCGCTGCCGTTGATGGACGACGAACCGGCAGTTACCGAAGGGACGATGGAACTTGCCAGCGACGACCGGTTTCGATTTGAGACCTCTGAAATGATCCTGGTGTGCAATGGCAGGACGCTCTGGAGATACAATCCGGTGGGCGATCCGCCAACGGTGATCATCGATACGATCGATGATGTGGAACCGGGACTGATTCCCCGCGAGATTCTGTTTGAATTTCCAAAGAAATTTAATGTGACCCAAGTCGAAGAAGGCACATTGTCCGGGAATCGTGTTTACATTCTTGACCTTGTCCCCAAAGAACAAGGGTTGGGTGTCAAACGCATCAAAGTCTGGGTAGACGAAGAGGATTCGCTCACTCGCAGGATGGAGTTCGTGGATGAGGCGGACAACCTTACGGTCTTTGCGCTTACGGATGTTCAGAAAAATGTGGAGATCGCCGACGCTCGATTCCGGCTCGAC
>JAZDLX010000014.1:0-7613 GCA_043801585.1 bacterium
AGCGTTTTCGGATTCACCCAGTTGAAACGCTCCTCAAGCTCTTCTTCCGGGAGGCCACGGTCAAGGAAATCGAAGGCGCCGAGGTCAATCAGATCCTGCCCGTTTGCTTCGGCGAACAGGTTGTCCGGCCCGGCGATCCACAACAACGGCACATGGGAGTATTTTTCGTGTCCCCGCAGCTCTTGCGCGATCATCAGCGCCGCAGCATCCCAGTAATCCGCATCACCGATGATCACATCGCACCGGGATTCTTCGAAACGGGCAAACACTTCGCTGGTAACCCTGGGCGTCACCGGAACGCAGATGCCAAACCGGTTCAGCCTCTTCACCCACTCTTCATCCTCGCTGAGCAGGAAGAAGTGAGGTTTCAAATAATCCTCGACCTTTCGTTCCGTCGTCGCAAGTTTCCCCGCTCCCCCCTTGCCGGTGGGGTCCATTTTCCCCGATTCGAGAGCGAGTCGAGCCGCCTGGTTGGTCCAGCGCTGTTCGATGAAGTTCGCAAGCTTGGCGATGTGCTCCATCTCGATCAGTTCACCGATGAAATCGCCCGACCGTTCCGGGATCGCCTTCACCTTGAACATCATGTCCGGTTCGTTCACCCCGAGTTTGAGCGAAGCCTTCTCGACGATGATCCCCTCCGGTCCGATGTCGTCGGGAAGTTTGCCGGTGAACCAGATCTGGTTGAGCGAAAGTCTGCTCGGCTTGACCTCGGTGAACGATCCGCGGATGAACAGACCCACTTCGACGCCGCTTTGAGATCCGAGGCTGGTCACATGAATGCCCAGACGGATGCGCAGGTCGTCTATCTCCACAAGCTCAATCGCCGGGTTCCCCTTGATGTTGACTTTCCGGGCGGTGACAGCCTCGAACGTTGTGATCACCTCAAATCCCCACTCGACATACATCAGCCGCAAGGTCAGCTTACGCGGTTGGTCGAAAAATGCGGGATCGGGCTCCGGCACGAAATGGTCCACGATCAGCGAGGATGTGCCCTTCCCGGTGATCAGGCCGAGGATTTTTGAGGAATACTGAAGATCCTTCTGGTTCTCGACGGAAATCCGAAGCATGCCGACTTTTGCAAACCTGCGGTTCAACCACACGGTCCAGTCAGCCACACTGTAGACACCTTTCACCTCCGAGCGAAGCAGGAAGGGTTTGATCGTGTCCGGTACCGTCAGTTTCAACGCCATGATGTCCGTTCCTCTCCGATGCGGGAATCATCAACGCGTTCGCTAACGTACATACCGATTACCGACAGTGCAACGATTCGACTCACTCTTCGTTGCATTACGTTCTTCCGCAAGTGACTGTTTCGTCTAACGTTTCAAGTATTTCCCGCCGTCAGGTGTGCAATCTGGGGCTTCCACAACTGCCGGGTCACGTCCAAGCCGCATCTCCCGGGGCAGTGGGATTGTCGTTGACGATCCTCATTTACGCGCGTACCTTACTCAAACTTCCCGAAGAAAATAGCCCTTTTGGGATCCCTGCGGGGACGTTGTTGACGAAAGGAGACTCAGATGTCGCTGCAACTCCAGCTGGAAAACAGCAATCCAATTCAAGTCGATGAAGGCATTCGAGTTAGCGAGCTGATCGCGAAGCTCGGCATAGACGATCCTACAGTCATCGGCGCGAAGCTTGACAAGAACGTGATCGACCTACAGACAAAGGTCAACGATTCCGGAACCATCACCTTTATCCGCCAAGGTCCTACCGAAGAGGCGTTGCATCTGCTGCGCCACACCACGGCTCATGTCATGGCCCAAGCAGTGATGCGCCTGTTCAAGGACGTCGAATTCGCCATCGGCCCCACGATCGAAGATGGATTCTATTACGATTTCGACCTCGAGCACGTGCTTTCACCTGAGGATTTTCCCGCCATCGAAACTGAGATGCGGACGATCATCGCGGAAAACTATCCTGTTGTCCGTCATGAAGTCACCGCTGAGGAGGCGCAGGAAATTCTCGGCAACCAACGGGCGACATTCAAGCGAGAACTGCTCAAAGGGCTGGAAGGGCAGCAACTCAGCTTCTACACTCAGAACGACTTCACTGATCTCTGCCGCGGCCCGCACCTCCCCAGCACCGGGTACGTCGGTGCGTTCAAGTTGCTTTCCGTCGCCGGTGCATACTGGAGGGGCAAAGAGACAAACCCGATGCTTCAGCGGATTTACGGGACTGCCTTTTTCACCGAGAAGGAGCTGAAGGCCTACCTGCGCCAGCTTGAGGAGGCGAAGAAACGAGACCACAAGAAACTCGGCGCGGAACTGGACCTTTTCCATTTCGATCCGGTGGGACCCGGTTTCCCGTTCTGGCACGCCAGCGGTTCCGTCCTCTTCAACGCTGTGCAGAACTACATGTACGAGAAGCTGCAGGAGTACGACTACGACACGATCCGCACGCCCCTGATCCTGAACGAGCAGCTCTGGCGGGACAGCGGCCACTGGGACCATTACCGCGAAAACATGTACTTCACGGAAATTGATGAAAAGGCATATGCGGTCAAACCGATGAACTGTCCCGGCGGCACCCGTGTCTTCAAGCATGGATTCTACAGCTATCGTGACCTCCCGGTGCGCCAGGCGGAGTTCGGCGTCGTGCACCGTCACGAGAAATCCGGAGTCCTTTCGGGCCTGTTCCGGGTCCGCAGTTTCACCCAGGACGACGCTCACATCTACTGCACTCCCGATCAGGCTGTGGACGAGGTGATCGGTTGCCTGAACCTGGTGCAGGATGTATACAAACAATTCGGTTTCGATGAGTACCACTTCGAACTCTCGACCCGGCCCGAAAAGTCCATCGGCACGGATGAACAGTGGGAGTTTGCCGAGAGCGTGCTATATAAAGCTCTCGACCAGATCAAGATCGATTACCAGCTGAATCCAGGTGATGGTGCGTTCTACGGCCCGAAGATCGACGTTCACATCAAGGATGCGATCAAGCGGACCTGGCAGTGTGGAACGATTCAGGTGGATTTCTCGATGCCACAACGTTTCGGTCTGGAGTACGTCGACGCCGACGGTGACCGGAAACAGCCAGTAATGATCCACCGGGCGATTTTCGGCAGCCTCGAACGATTCATCGGGATCCTGATTGAGCACACTGCGGGGAAATTCCCTTCCTGGATGGCGCCTGTACAGGCGGTGGTGATCCCGATTTCGGATGAGAAATTCGGGGAGTATGCCCGCGAAGTGCGCCGTTACCTTCACCGTCTCGGACTGCGGGTGCAGGCCGATGCTCGAAACGAAAGCCTGAACAAGCGCATCCGTGACAACCAGAAAAAGCAGGTGCCCTACATGCTGGTGGTCGGCGAGAAGGAGATGGCGGACGGCACCGTGGCGGTGCGTCGGAGAGACGGCGCGCAGTTGCCGGAACCTCTCCGCATCGAGGAATTCGCCGACCTTCTGATGGCTGAAGTGGTTGAACGCCAGATCGATCTTACCATCGGAGCCGAGCATCCGTCGATGAATTGACAGTGGATGATTTGATGAATTCGAGAACGAAGAACCCGGCGTTAGCCGGGTTCTTCGTTGAATCGTAGCCCGGTTTCTCGAAACCGGGAAAAGGCTGGACCGCGCCTGCGCGGGGGCGACAGAGGGCGCGGGGGCGACAATGACAGGAAAGGAAAACCCGCTTTCGCCAGAGGGCGGACAAGTCGGAGAATTCGGACTATGCTTTCTTTCCCATAAACGGCTGGCGCTGGTACTGTCCCCGACAGCACTCCTACAGAAGTTCGGGGCGGTCGCGGCGACTGGCCCGATCCCGCCGGTCATCCTGTTTGCGACGCAGGCTCAACCGACGCTCGCGTCCATCCTTGTAGGTACCGTCATGGTAGCGACGATCCGCTCTCCGGCGTTCCGAGTCCCTTCGCCTGTCTGACACCCTCTGCCTCGGTGTACCCAGCGATGAGTGCAGATCCGTCTCAAACCACTCCACGCAACGAAGGATCTTTTCCGGACTGCTGAATTCCTCGCGAGCCTGCTGATCGTTGATCACATCCAGGACTACGGAAAGGTTTTTCAGCATTGCAGCCCAGATTTCCTGATTGAGCCGCGGACCGTATTGCCAGGCATAAGAAGAAATGGTTTCTGCAAGTACATCGATCTCAACATCACGTTGAAAGAAGCGCTTTGATTTAAGAATGCGCTTCACCTCCACAAATCTTTGCATTCTCCCCTCGCAACCACTGTGAACGAACAAAAGTTCAGGATGTTTGGTGAATATTTTCAGGTATGGTTCAGCCTCTGCAAGCAGACCGCATCATGATAGGACATCGTACCGGTTATCACAATTACGTAATCCGACGAACACTCATTTTTTTGGCTCTCGAGACAACCGGTCAATCCCCTGATCTCTGGTTATAACTGGAAGTTTCTTATGCGAGTACGTTTTTTTAGCGATCTTTCAGCATCGTTCAGCATCCTTCAACCCACCGAGGCGATCCGCAGCACATCGTATATTGACCGCCATGGATCATACAGAGGGGAGGGATCAACATGTCCAGAATCCACCGTTTTCTGATCGCGATTTTGATACTCATCTTCGCCACCGGTCAGGCTGATGCCGGACTGTTCCGACACGGCGATACGATCACCATCGAACGTGAGCAGGAATTGCAGGAAAACCTCACCGCGGTGGGAACCACCGTCCATATGTCCGGTGTGATCCACGGCGACCTGATCACATCCGCGAATGCAGTATTCGTTGACGGTTATGTGGACGGCCAGCTTCTCGCGGCAGCCAGGACCGTGAGCATTCATGGAGGATTCGGCGGTGATGGGTTGGTGTTCGCCCAGGAGATCACCGTCAGTGACGGAGGTTTCGAAGACTTCCGTGGAGCGGCTCAGAGGATTCTCCTGAACATTCCCATTCGGGGTGATGTATTCCTCGCCGGACAGTACATAACCCTCGGGTCCGATGCGACGGTGGCAGGCGATGTAGCCGTCGCGGGAGAGTCCCTGACGGTAAACGGTGATATCCAGGGGAAACTCACGGGCGCCGGAGAATCCATTCGAATTGGTGCACTGGTGGACGGCGACGCCGTTCTCTACACCGATGACCTCCTGTTTGCGGAGGGTAGCAGCATCCGTGGCAACCTGACGCTCCATTACCGCGACCAGGTCCCCGAGATTCCCGAGGATGCTGTATTCGGAAAAATCACATTGGTCCAGGAAGAACAAAAAGGTTGTGGGTCCTGCTGGTGGACGAAACTGTGGTTTATTCTGGCTTCCATTGTTACCGGCTGGCTGCTGTTGCTCGTTTCCCGGCGTTGCATCAGCCAGGATCTCGACTGGGCACTCGCCCTTCCGCTCCCCTCATTGGGATTCGGCTTTCTCACCTTCGCGGTGATTCCGGTGGCTGTCGTTGTCAGTGCAATCCTGATCCTCACCATTCCGGTGAGCCTGATGCTGCTCATTTTGTACGGACCTCTGCTTTATGTCGCCTGGATTTTCGGTGGCTGGCTTGCAGGCATCATGATACTCCAGAGTCTCACGAAAAAGATGCCGTCGCATTACCTTGGCCTCGCTCTCGGCGTACTGCTGATTTCTCTGATCGGGATGATTCCCTACATCGGGTGCGTGATCGGATTCATCGTGATGCTGGCTGGACTGGGCATGATCACAAAGGGCGTTCTGCGACTTATGAGGGGGTGATTTGTGACGGACGGGGAAACGAAACGGATTCTTGTGACCGGCGCGGTCGGACAGATCGGGAGTGAACTGACCCTCTATCTGCGGAAACGGTATGGGAACGACAACGTGCTCGCATCCGACCTGCGGCATGACATTCCTGAAGAAGTAGCGTCCTCCGGACCGTTGGAATCCCTCGATGTCACCAATATCCGAAAACTCCGTGATCTCTGCGTCCGCTATGAAATTGATACGATCTATCACCTTGCCGCGATTCTCAGCGGTAGCGGAGAACGAAATCCCGATCTCGCCTGGCATGTGAACATGGAGGGTTTGAAAAACATCCTCGATGTCGCCCGCGAACGGAATATGGTGCGGGTGATGGTGCCGTCGTCGATCGCGGTGTTTGGCCCCTCCACCCCGCGAGACCAGACGCCGCAGGAGACCCTGCTCCGCCCCTCCTCGATTTACGGCGTGACCAAGGTGGCCGGGGAACTCCTTTGCGACTATTACTTCCGCAAATTCGGCCTTGACGTTCGAGGTGTCCGCTACCCCGGCCTGATCTCCTGGAAAACCCCTCCCGGCGGCGGGACAACGGATTACGCCGTTGAAATTTTCCACGAGGCGATCAAAAGCGGGCGTTACTCGTGCTTTGTCAAGCCGGAGACGACGCTGCCGATGATGTATATGCCGGATGCGCTCCGAGCCCTGGTGGACCTCGCCGAAGCGGACGGAAGCCGTCTGCGGTACCACAACTCCTACAACCTGGCATCGTTCAGTTTCAGCGCGGAAGAACTCGCGGGAGTGATTAAAAAGCATCTGCCGGAGTTCGAGGTGAGCTACGAACCGGACTACCGTCAGGCGATCGCCGACGGCTGGCCGAAAACCATCGACGACTCCGCCGCACAGGAAGACTGGGGCTGGAAACCGGAGTATGACCTGGAGGCGATGGCGGTCGACATGCTCGAGAACCTGAGGGGAGTTTACGACGAGAAGGAGACTATTCAGTGAACTCAATTCTTATTGTTCCAATTAAATAAGAAGAATCTCTATTACGGTTTACATTAGATTAATACAAACTACATTGTAATATTTTTTATATTAGTATTTTATTAAAGATATTTCCCTAAATATAATTGCTGCAACCGTATATTACTTATTTAAAACACTATTTTTATTTTGGGGGATATTCATATGAGTATTGGAACAGTTCATTTGAGAGTAAGGCCTATTAGGGTTGGTTTTTTAGTCAATCCAAACAATCCCCATGATCTAAAACGGGCTTTTTCTTTAAGTACATACATATGGGGAGGAAAATACAATCCTATTATCCCTTCACTAAATAAAGTTACGAAAAAATGGTCTCTTAAAGATTCTGTAAATTCTAACAAATCTAATGAAATTATAAATAGATATATTGCAGCATTTGACCCAGATGTGTTAGTCTCTGTTGGCACAATTAACTATAAACCTCCATTTGATGATAATAGAAGAATTATTAGTGAATACGATTTCTTTTCTAAAGCTTATGGACGATCTAACACGAATCTTGGTATTAGTTTGAAAATTATATATGATAATTTTGTTAATAATGAACTTAAATATATTAGGAAAGATAATCTTAAATTATATTTACCGACAATCTCAAGATATCACAACCTTTTTCTTGAAGCCCTATTTGGCAACATCCCAACTGAAGTAGCAGAATCACTGCATGGTGATTTATACCCAAATTATTTTAATTTTGTTGATATAAATATTAATAATTATGCTGATTATCTATATAATTCCAACATATTTCCAATTGATCTTACATCTTACAAGCTCAAAAACCCAATAATTAGTGACAAACTTATATTTATCTTTGATTCTAAAAATATACAAGATATCATAGACTTTTGGAATTTAAGAGCTACTGGTAGTACTATATTACCTATTCCATATTCTAAATTAAGCGATTCTAACTTTTCTATAATTATAGAAAAA
>JAZDLX010000223.1:0-5453 GCA_043801585.1 bacterium
GGTAGCCCGTATCTTCGGGCCTGTTTTCGGGCGCCTGCCCGAAGGCGGGGCGTAGCGCAGTCCGGTAGCGCATCTGCTTTGGGAGCAGAGGGTCGCTGGTTCGAATCCAGTCGCCCCGACCCGGATGCCGCGGGGCACCCAGCCCAATTGACCCGCCGAGCAGGCGTGGCGGGAGGACGGCTTCAAACGCCGTACGGTTGGGATCGGACGCGGCATTTCAGTGAGCGCCTGTAGCTCAACCGGAGAGAGCACCGGCCTTCTAAGCCGGGGGTTCAGGGTTCGAGTCCCTGCAGGCGTACCAGGGTCGAACCCTGGATGGTGAACAGACAGATTGCCATCCGGTTGAAACCCGAAAGAATAGAGGGTGTAAATGGTTCGCGGAGCCGGACGGGACAGGGAAACCTTCCCGTGATTCGCGAACTGTTCTGAGGGCTGGAATCGGAAACGGTTTCGGTCGCTCTATGGTCCGAGTAGCTCAGTTGGTTAGAGCGCCTGACTGTGGCTCAGGAGGTCGTGGGTTCGACCCCCATCTCGGACCCTCGGGGAGGGGCGATCCCTCCCCGAAATATGCTGGGTTCCATTGGAACCCCGTGGCCCCATCGTCTAGTGGTTAGGACACCGGGTTTTCATCCCGGCAACAGGGGTTCGAGCCCCCTTGGGGTCACTTGAGAGCGTCCACTTAAACGGGCGCTCTTTTTTTATACAAAATGAAACGGTCATTCGAAACAGTTCCATTCCACAGTTCAAGGACTTTCCCTGAACAGGATGTAACCCTGTTCCTTTTTCAAGCGTCCAATCATCAAGGACGACGATTTGGAGGGAATGATGATCGTTAAAGGATACAGGACAGCTTCCTGGGCTCTTCTCCTGATATTTGTTTTTTCGGGAATTGCTTTCGCCAAGAGTGGATCAGATCGAGTCATCACGGAAGATCGAGACGTCTCTGGATTCAACGAGGTTACTGTTGCCCTCGCTGGTCGGGTTCTTCTCGAACAGGGTGATACTGAAGGAGTTACGGTCGAAGCCGAATCCGACATGATGGAACACATCATCACAAAAGTGCGGGGACGGCGTCTTGTTATCGAGTACAAATCGGAAAGGTGGGGGTGGCATTTCAGTCCCAGCACCAGGGTGGTTGTTACAGTCAGATTCAAAGACCTTTCCGCAGTATCGCTCTCCGGTTCCGCTGATGTGACCTGCAAACGTATCAAAGGGGATGAGCTCGACTTGTTGGTCAGCGGATCCGGAGATATCCTTTTCGGTGAAATAGAAGCCAAATGGATTGAATCGAGAATTAGTGGCTCCGGAACTGTGATCGTTGAAAAGCTGAGCGCTGAAAGAGTTCAGAGTCACATCAGCGGATCGGGCGATGTGAAATTGACCGGCACTGCCACATCGTTGCGAACAGGAATCAGCGGGTCGGGATCCATTGATGCCTCGGCCCTGCAGGTAAAGGAAGCAGACGTCAGGATCAGCGGTTCAGGCAGCATCCGGGTTAATGTGTCAGATGAGCTGACCGGTACCATCTCCGGAAGCGGCAGTCTCTGGTACAAGGGACGCCCTTATGTGGATGTATCCACGCCGGGAAGTGGCAGTGTTCGGCCGATAAGAGGCTGACACTTTTGAAGTTGAGAATAAAGAGCCCCGGTCCGCGGACCGGGGCTCTTTCTGTGCCGTTGAATTCTGATGATGATTAAATGAGGAAGTGTTCAAGAGATCCCGCAAGCTCTGTGATGATGTTCATCAACGCCTCAACCGTCCCCTCCGAGTACCCCAACTCTTCCATCCGTTTCAATGGTTCTGGATATTGCAGTTTCGGATCCCCAAGGGCGCCGTTTGTCAGTCCTGCAGCGATGCAGAGACTGTCGGCAACGTAGAGAGCTTCAGCAAGCGGATTTCGCGGAGTCAGATCGGGCGCCTGTTCAAACTGCAGCAGCGCTTCCGCGATTCGTTCGTCCAACTCCCAGTTTTCCGTGATGAAAATAGCTCCAACGTCCGCATGTGTCAGACCCCAAACTTCATATTCCACTTCATTGAGGGGTCTTCCCTCCGAGAACGCTGTTTGAATGATTTCAGTATATTCCTCAGTCAGCCCGATGGCGAGGAGCAGAATACCGACATCATGGACTAGGCCTGCCAGGTAAGCAAGTTCCTCGCTGTGCGGATCCTGCATTTTTTCCACGGCAAGCTTCCGGCAGATGTTCGCCGCTGCCAGGCTGTGCTTCCAGAATTGACGGTGATCCACCATGTGGATATCGATAAACAGGTGGGGCAACACCAGTGAATAGACCATGTGTCTGATGGTATTGAGCCCGATCCGGCTCACCGCCATCTGAAGATCGGTAATCTTCTGCCGTCCGCCGTAGAGTACGCTGTTGGCCACCTTAAGCAGACGTCCGGCAATCACAGGTTCGTTCTCGATTAGACGGGTGACCCGGCTCGAATCGGTCTTGGGATCACGCAGTGTCATTTCCAGCTTGCTCAGTAGTTCGGGTAAAACCGGCAGATTTTCATGGGTGAGAATCCGTTTCAGATTTCGATTCTTATTCAGCCGTTGTTGGACAGAACGGAGATCCTCAATCATGCTCGACCTCTCAGGCGAGTAGTTTTTGACGTTGTAACGGACGTTTGTCGCCGTTTTTCGGAATATAGCGTGAAAAGAGAGAGAGTCATCCGGAAAAGCTGGGTGATGACAAACTCTTCAGGGGTTGTGGAAGGAGGAAGAAGGACCTGATGGTAATTACTTTTCCTTAAGCGTGAAATTTGTCTGGAGGATCTATGATGGTATCGAAAGGTGGCGCAGCTCCGGTCAAATCGGAAGCGAAGCTGACCTCGATCGCCAATGGAATCGTCGCCTCCTTGCGTGGGCGGCTTTCACTGGAACAGATCCATGGTTGGATCGACAAGGTGTCGGCAACGGGGCATTGCAATTGGGCGATCATCGACATGCGGGAAATGCGTGCTTCGGAAGGGGGAGTCTGGTCGACACTTGAGATGGGATTCAAAAAGATTGCGAAAAAGGGTGCCCGTAGAATTGTGTTCGTGGTTGGCGGCCAAGACCAGATCGGAATGATCCAAAGTGCGACTAAACGTGCGGGAATCAGCGCCTTCGCCGAATACTTCGATGCAAGCACACGGGCGTTCGATCAGACGAAAATCATAAATTACCTGCGTGAACACTCGAACGACAAAAAATAACGAGTTTTCCTGATGAAGGTGCATCCCTGTTTCGCGGGTGGCTGATTCTAACACGGGAACTTGAACGTCCGCTATCCCGGAGACAGGTCGACGTCAGAGACAGTACACCGTTGTTCCGACCTTTTCAGGTCTCCGGATTTTCATTACAATTGTTGCAGTTATGCGTGAAATCCTCTCCGGTGATCACCATCCGAACAAGACTGAAATGACGAAACAGGATTTTCTCCAGGGTGGGGAGGAGAAGCTCTCAGATTCCGTGCAGAGTGGTTTGAAACTATACCTGTATTATTGTATCTAAGTGGTGTGCTGAAAACATGTTCCGTAATACGTATGAAAACATGGCTTTTTTGGGGTATTTTTCCAATTCCTCATTAACAATTGCTTGATCAGGCAGAGGTGGCTATCTTGTGCTTGAGCAGCGACATCGCTGTTTAATAGAGTAGTATGCAAAAAGTTCGATGTCGTCGTATAAAGCTGAACAGTACGTACGCGGGCACGGTCGGCCGTAATTAAGAAATGGGAAACGGGTGCCCTCTCGTTCCCGAGAACCTTGCGAAAAGCTTCTCTATGCCAGATCTGCTTAACTACCCCAGTAAATGGCTCCGTCGCAGTCATGTGATGCGTGCCATTTTTTCAGAGACGGAATTACCGGTTCTTCCACAGATCATTCGGAGCCTCGAAAACCTGCTCGGAAAGCAAAATACGGGTTCAGGAGATGTGGCGATTCTGCTCGAATCTGAGCCCGTAATTGCGGGCAGAGTCGTACACCTTGCCAACAGCGCCTACTATGGTAGCGGCCGAAATGATGTCAACACGGTAGATCGTGCGGTTTCACGCCTTGGCATGCAGACCGTGCGCAGTCTTGTCTATGCTGCTGCCCTGCCTGAACTGTTCCATTCAAAAGGATTTGCTTTCAACCATAAAGCGTTCTGGAGACACTCGCTGACAGTCGCTTTTCTCACCCGTGATCTGGTGCTGCAGAAGGATCAGAACGCTGTGGACACGGCGGATCACGGTTATCTCGCAGGATTGATGCACGACCTGGGAATACTGCTCTTCGCTAAAGCCATCCCGGAACATTACGACCAGATCACTACTCAGGCACCGGACATCGGAAGGGATCTCTATTTCGTTGAGGAACAACTCTTCGGCATCGACCACACGGAGGTGGGGGCTAACTTTATCGAACGAAACTGGAAGATCGATCCGACTATCGTCCAGGCGGTCCGGCTGCATCATACCCATCCGAGCCAGCATCCCGCGTCCCATCCCTACTCGGAACAAGTGTACGTCGCCAATGCAGTCTGTTCGATTTACGGCATCAACAACGGAGCGCTAAAAAGCATTCGCAATGAAAATCTCAATATACTCACTATTCTCGCAGAACTGGGATGGGATTTCGAACAACTCGAACGGCTGCTCAACATGGCAAACGAGAATGTCGCGGATGTGGAGGCGATGCTGGACAAATAAAGCGGCAGCTTGAGTGATCGCTTTTCACGCCGGGATACCCCGGTTTGTCACCCCCGCGAAGGCGGGGGTCCGGATAGAAATCGATGGAGGAGCTTCTGGATTCCCGCTTTCCCGACGAATCTGGACAGGTCGCGGGAATGACATACTCTGGTTCCGTCAGGTCGGTAGCGCCTGTCCGCCCTCTGGTGGAAAGCGGAGACCTGAAAAAATCATCGTGGCAGGTCTCCATCAGTCAACCGACTGATTCCCGACCTGCCACACCAAGTGTTGTCCGAGTCATTTGCATCCAGTCTTCTCAAATACACAAGTGTTTAAAAACTTCCAGCCCGGTCCAGGTCACGGAACGAGACCGCCTCGAGCACATCGCCTTCGCCAACGTCGGATCGTCCTTCCAGGTCGGCGATGGTGCGGGCCACCTTCAATGATCTCGTGTGGGCGCGGGCGGAGAGCCCCAGCCGCTCGATCGCATTCCGCAACGCCGCTTCTGCGTTCGTGGTGATGTTTGCGAGTTCACGCAGGTGGCGGTTGGTCATTTCCCCATTGGAATAGATCCCGGTTCCATCGAATCGTTGCAGTTGGCGCTGGCGTGAGGCGATCACACGCTGTCGGATGATTTCGCTCGGTTCGCCTTCATCTTTCAGCGAAAGTTCTTTCGCTTTCACCGCCGGAACCGGCACGTGCAGGTCGATCCGGTCGAGCAGCGGTCCGGAAATCCGGCTGCGGTAGGAGCGTGCTTTTCCAGGGTCCACTGTGGTTTCGTCAAGTGCGTCACCGTGGTATCG
>JAZDLX010000053.1:0-4821 GCA_043801585.1 bacterium
ACACATTGTGCGCCGTTTGCCAGCCAGGTCTTATCACGCCAAATACAACAATATCAACTATTACTACGATAGCGGCATCTTCTACCGAAAGGATCACTCCGGCTATTGCAGGGTCCCCGCTCCAATCGGTTTCCGCGTTCCCCGGCTGCCCTTTGGCGTGTCAATCTTCTACATCGACAACCGCACCTATTACTACTACTTTGACACCTATTATTTCTTCCTGCCAAGTGCCAATGTGTACGTCGTCGTCGAAAGACCAGTAGCCAGTGATCAGAATTCAGACGGCGAAAATGACGAGATTTCGGCAAATCTGCCGACTCCGGGCTACGACCGGATCCAGCTCGTGGGTGGATCATTGGTGGAAGGAATCTTTCTCGGCAGCAGCCCTGAGGTCATGGAGCTGGAGGTCGGAAGCGATACCTTACACATCCAATTGGCGGGAGTGGTGAGAATCGATTTCGCGGCGTCCTTGAGTGACGAAGAGTAGTCAACTCACGGTTTGACCATTTTACCATTCGCCCCTTACAACCCCGTCAGCACGAGGGGTTTTGTCATACTCATGCACATGTTGTCTCAATGCATCGCAACGCTGCCTTGCCCACTCCCTCTCAGCGAAGTACCTTTCAGATTCGGTTAGCGGGGGTCAAGCTCCGTACTTCTGCGATCTTACGGAACCACTCCCTCACGCAACAATCCGATCAGCGGCATGAAAGCAGACAGAAGATGAACGTGCAGCGGTATCCATTCTGGGAAGTGGAAGAAAAGTGGCGACACCGTTGGGATGAACGCGGGGACCACAAGGTGGATCTGGACGATCCCTCCGGGGATCCGGCCTACCTGCTGGTCATGTTTTCCTACCCCTCATCGAGCAAGCTCCACATCGGGCACTGGTGGAACTACGGCGGAGTGGACACTCACGCCCGTTACCTGCGGATGAAAGGGAAGCGGGTTTTTCAACCGATGGGATTTGACAGTTTTGGCCTGCCCGCCGAGAACTATGCGATCAAGGTTGGCACGAACCCCAAGAATGTAACCGAAGAGTCCATCACCTACATCCGCGAACAGCTCAAGACCATCGGCGCCATGTACGACTGGCGTTGGGAAGTGGTCACCAGCCATCCGGAGTATTACAGATGGACCCAATGGCTGTTCCTCAAGCTCTATGAACACGGCCTCGCCTACCAGAAGGAAGGGTTGGTCAACTGGTGTCCCTCATGCCAGACGGTGCTCGCCAATGAGCAGGTGGAAGCGGACGGAAGCTGTGAGCGGTGCGGGAGCACGGTCATTCAGCGGAAGATGACGCAGTGGTACTTCAAGATCACCGAGTACGCGGACAAGCTTCTCGAGGGGTTGAAGGAGATCGACTGGCCGGAATCGACGATCAAACGGCAGGAGAACTGGATCGGGAAATCGTTGGGCTCGACGATCTATTTCCCGCTGGAAAAAGATCCAAACCGCCAGATCGAAACGTTCACAACCCGCCCGGATACACTCTACGGGGTGACCTATGTCGTCCTCGCGCCGGAGCACTCCCTGGTTGAAGAGTTGACGACTGCGGACCATCGGGAAGAGGTGAAGGAATACAGGGAGAACGCGCTTCGCACCTCAGAAGTTGACCGTGTGACGACATCGCGAGCCAAAACCGGCGTGTTCACAGGTTCCTACGCGTTGCATCCGCTGAAGAAAGAAAAGCTGCCCGTCTGGATCGCGGATTACGTGCTTGGAAGCTACGGCACGGGTGGTGTGATGGCTGTGCCCGCACACGATCAGCGTGACTTTGAATTCGCAACGAAATACAATCTTCCCATCGAGGTCGTAATCCGTCCCATGGACGGCCTGATCGAAGTTGAGGAGATGGAAGAGGCGTACGAAGGCCCCGGCGTGATGTTCAATTCCGGCGCTTATTCCGGTTTGCCCAGTGATCGCGGGAAAAAAGTGATCACGCAGAAGCTGGAAGAGACAGGCCTTGGATCCGGATCGGTTTCCTATCGCATCCGTGACTGGTCAATCAGCCGCCAACGATACTGGGGGGCGCCGATTCCGATGATCCACTGCGAAACCTGCGGGATTGTCCCGGTTCCAGAAGACCAGCTTCCCGTGTTGCTGCCCGACAACATCGAGGAATTTCGCCCCAAGGGTTCAAGCCCGCTCGGCGCGGTGAAAGAGTGGATCGAAACAACCTGCCCGAAATGCGGCGGACACGCCCACCGTGACCCGGATACGATGGACACCTTTGTGGATTCGTCCTTCTACCACCTGCGGTACCTGGCAGCGGACCTGAGCGATCGACCTTTCCACAGCGAGCGGATGAAACGGTGGATGCCGATCCACCTCTACGTCGGCGGTCCGGAGCATGGAACCGGACACCTGATCTACATCCGCTTTATCACCCGGTTTCTGTACGACATCGGTATCTGCCCTGTCCCGGAACCCGCGACCCGATTGGTGCACCAGGGGATCATCACGAAAGATGGGATGCGGATGTCCAAGTCGAAGGGCAATGTCGTCACTCCCGACGAGTTCATTGAGAAGTACGGCAGTGATGTCTTCCGCATGTACCTGCAATTCACCGGTGAATTCACTCAGGGCGGCGACTGGTCCGACGAGGGCATCATCGGAGTCGACAGGTTCGTCAATCGGATCTGGCGGCTGCTCAACCGTTTCCCCGGTTCCGCAGATGATAAAATGCCTTCAAGGAACGAAGTTCCAGATACGGTTTTCCGAACGATGCACCGGATGATCAAGGCTGTCGGTGAGGATCTCGAAAAGCTCTCGTTCAACACCGGCATCAGCCGGATGATGGAACTCGTCAACGAGATGTATCGCTGGCTCGGCGAGGAGAACGATCCGAACCAGGATGGATTGTCTGTACGGCGCGTGCTGCGAGTCCTGTCGACTGTCATGGCGCCCTTCGCACCTCACCTGAGCGAGGAGTTGTGGGAGCAGCTCGGCGGCGAGAAAAGTGTGTTCTACCAGACCTGGCCAATTTTCGACGAAAACGCCCTGGCCGCGGAAACGATCACGCTCGTGGTGCAGGTCAACGGAAAACTTCGCGACAGAATTGATGCCCCGGCGAACGCGGACGACGCAACGCTGGAAAAACTGGCGTTGAACAGCGAAAAGGTCACCAGCTTCCTCGAAGGAAAAACACTGCGGAAAACGATTGTCGTTCCAGGGAAACTGGTAAACATCGTCGCCAGTTAGGCGTAAAATGGTTATTGGGGACGGGGACATGATCTCTTTTGCGAAGCAAAAGGTACGTGTCCCCGTTTTTATTGCATTGAAATCCAACCTGTCAGACAATGCAAACGATCCGCCCGCGACGGGTCTCTGTCCAGACTGTTCGAGACGAATAACCCAACACACCGATCACCGGCGATGGCACCCTATTTGTCATTGCCAACCATCCGCCAGCTGGCGGATGGCACGGCAATCTCCAATTCGGTTTTCTAGCCTGAGAAGACAGGAGATCACCGCGCCCTCCCGCTGATGCGGGAGAGCTGGTGATGACACCAAGGGAAAACCTCAAGCAGACGCTCAAGATTCCTGCCTGAACCGCCGATATATGAATAGGACCCAAAGCGGAAAGACTATGCCTAAATCCTTCGTGGTCTTCATTTTAAGTCTGCTGGTCGCCTTCCCTGCGTTGGCGAAGCAGGACATCCGTATCGATCCGGATTACGATCCGCGCATCGAACTGCGGATTGTTGTACTTCCTGCGACCAAGGATCGAAGCCTTCGCCAGGTGAATGCAGGAACGATCTCCGCGCTGCTGGCGACGGAACTGCTCCGTGTTTACAAGGTCATCGATCTCGACCGGTTTGAACAGTACCTGACGGACAAGGGTCTCACCCTCGAGGACGCGCTCTCGTCCTTGAATGAGACAGTCATTCGCGACTCCGCGCGGGTCGACGCCCTTGCTGACGTTGAGATCTACCGCTGGGATTCAGGAACGAGCGGCATTCCGCTGCTCGGCAGTAAAAAAGGGCACATCGGTGTGCGTGTTCGGATCATGGATCCGTACACGGGCAGGATTTACTGGTCGATCAACCGGCTTGAGAATGTGTCGCCGGGAGCCAACTTCCTCGACAGGACAACCCTGCTCTTCCGCCAACTCGTCACGGATCTGAAAGAACGGCTTGATATCATTGCCGAACAGCGCAACAAGGAAGAGCTGGCCGTAGAACAACTGGCTGAAGGCGCGATTGAACCGCTGCCAAGCAAGGGGAAGCGAGTGTACAGTTCCTCACTGCGCGTCGAGAGGGGCTTCATTCCAAGCATTGCTCACCGGTACGGCGAGGATGTGCTGAAACCTGTCAAAGCCGCAGCGACTGAACCGAAACCCGCTCAACCAGAGCAGACATCCAAGCAGAAGATTGAAGAAGATACCCGCGCGTCTCTTCCTCCCCTGTTCGAGAGCAGCTATGAGGACACAGAACCGAACGCACCGCCCGCGCCATCGCTTGACCGGCAGCGCGATCTTTACCTGACTCCCCCCGAGCTCCGCCGTCAAGGTTCCTCCGAAGGCTCGTTGACCTCCGCACCGCCTATTCCCAGGAGATTCCTGCCGAGTGGGGAATTGCTGCCTCCTTTGCAGTTGCAACCCGGCGGAGGAGAGCCCTCGAGCCCACCGGACACAACCCAAGGCAACCGGCAGGGAACTGGATCGTGAAACCGATGAAGGGAGACCCGCTCCGGTCTCACCTTCTTTCCATCCCTCTTCCGTTTGAATCCCGCAAAGCTTAGCGTTTTGCGGGATTCTTTTCGTGTGATCGGAAAAACAATGGTCAAGACTAGATGAGTTAGTCATCCTGACGCGCC
>JAZDLX010000006.1:0-4269 GCA_043801585.1 bacterium
TCATCATGGCACACCGGGGATTTTTCAACGGGATCGGCGAAACGCACCAGTTCATGGTGATCAGCATCCTGATGAATGTCATCAACGTCGGTCTCAATTGGGTGCTGATCTTCGGGCATTTCGGGTTGCCTGCCCTGGGGCCTCGGGGGGCGGCGCTCGGCAGCACTCTCGGAACCGTGATCGGCATGCTGCTCTTCGCTGCTGTTGGACTCGGACATAAACGGCGCAGAGAATACCGCTACTACCACATCGCCAACCTTTCACGGAACATGGCCCGGAAGATCCTAAACTTGACCATTCCCTCCGGGTCCCGGTCATTGCTGGTGATGCTCGGCTTTGCCACCTTCAGCGGAATTGTTGCGCGGCTCGGAACGGTGGAGATGGCGACGACAAATGTTATCCTGAACATCGTCTCCCTCTCCTACATGCCCGGTTTCGGGTTTGGCATCGCGGCGGCCAGCCTGATCGGTCAGAAGCTGGGCGAGGGAGAGCCGGACGTTGCCGAGGAATATGGTTGGGAAGCGGGTCGTCTCGGTGTCATCACGATGGGAATGATGGGCATCCTTTTCATCGGAACACCGGAATTCCTGATGAAGATTTTCACCGACGACCTTGCGGTCATCGAGGCGGGGGTGATTCCGTTGCGCCTGATGGGGTTCGTCCAGGTGTTCGACGCCGTCGGAATGGTGCTCGGCGGGGCGCTCGAAGGCGCAGGAATGACGAAATGGGTCTTTGTGGCTGAGTTGACTGTGAATTGGCTGATCTTCCTGCCGTTCGCTTATCTTGCCGCTTATGTTTTCGGGTGGGGATTGACGGGTGCGTGGATTGCGTTCGGTTCCTACCTGACTCTTTTTGGAACGGTGGTGACGATCAAATTCGCAAGCGGTACGTGGAAGACAGTGAAGGTCTGATGGGGCAATGGCGTGTTCCCGTTTTTTCAGCGCCGGGATGAGATCCCGGCGCTTTTTCATGCCCGAAGGAAACCCTTGAACACCCTGCAATTCTGCCATTGTTTGTGATCCGTCATGCAGCGGGAGGAATTTTTGTTTCAGCTCCCGCGGGACATTCCCACCTGTGAAAAGAGTCACGAGACATGACTTGCGCTGACGGGTGCAACATTCCTACGTTTGCATCGCAGCCCTGTGGGGGAAGGGGGCGAAATACTGATAATCCAACTGCTTGATATGTTCGCTTTTTTCCTTTCCTCCTAAGATTAGCGTTGGCAGTCCAAGGCTGTTTGATTCGGAAATATGTAACAAGAGACACAGGTTGGTCCGGAACGCCGGACGTGCCCTGAACGCCATTCATTTCAGACCCCCCAGGGAACTCCGCAGCACCGGCCGCTACTAAGGGGGAATTCATGCCAAAGGCCATCCTGCTGGACTTCACGCGCTGCATCGGATGTCAGGCCTGTGAAAAAGCATGTGCGGAGCAGAATAACCTGCCTGCCGACCCTCCCGATGACCGCCTCTCCTGGAAGAATTTCACGGTGGTCCTCGAGGCTCAGGGGCAGTACTACCGCCGCATGTGCATGCACTGCCTGACTCCAACGTGCGTTTCCGTGTGCCCGGTGGGTGCATTGAAAAAAACGGAGCTGGGACCGGTTGTCTACGATCCGTACAAGTGTATCGGATGTCGTTACTGCATGATGGCGTGTCCGTTCCAGGTGCCCACCTACGAGTGGAACAATCCGATCCCTGTTATTCGCAAGTGCATCATGTGCAACGAGCGGGTGGAGGAGGGAAAGGAGCCGGCGTGTACCTGGGTTTGTCCTACCGGCGCCAGCCGCTTCGGCGATCGGGATCACCTGCTTGCCATCGCCCACCGCCGCATCGCCGCTTTTCCCGATCGCTACGTCGATCACATCTACGGTGAGGAGGAAGTGGGAGGCACCGGGGTGATCATGCTCTCCGGTGTTCCTTTCAAGGATCTCGGATTCCGCATGGACCTCGGCGAAAAGCCGCTTTCTGAACTGACGTGGACGGTGATGAGCAAGATCCCCAACGTGGTAATCACCGGTACGATTCTGCTCGGTGGTTTGACGTGGATTATTCAGCGTCGAATGGACATCGAGCGTGAGAATCTCGATCAGCCTACCGCATCGAAAAAGGAAGAAGTCGGCAAGGGAGGGGACGCATGAAAAAGCTGATAAAGGATTTTCTTGCATGGTTCGCGACCTTGACTCCCCGCCGCAAGGTGATCTGGGTGATCGTGGTGTTGATCCTGATCCAGGGATTCTACATCACCGGCAGGCGATATCTGCTCGGCCTGGGCAGTGTGACCAATCTGTCCGACCATTTTCCATGGGGATTCTGGATCGGATTTGACGTGATGGGCGGCGTCGCATTAGCGGCCGGTGGTTTCACCCTCTGCTGCCTTGTCTACGTTTTCGGATACCACCGCTACCATTCCATCGTGCGTCCGACGGTGCTGACTGCGTTCCTTGGATATCTGCTCGTAGCCGTCGGATTGCTTTACGATTTGGGAAAATACTTCAACATCTGGCACGCGATCGTCTTCTGGAACGAACATTCCGTGATGTTCGAGGTAGCTTGGTGCGTAATGCTGTACCTGGCCGTTCTGTTCCTTGAGTTCCTGCCGGTTGTTTTCGAGAAATTCAAGTGGGGCAAGGCGTTGCAGGTCATGCAGAAATTGACCATTCCGTTGATCCTTACGGGTGTCATTCTCTCGACGCTCCACCAGTCATCTCTCGGCAGCCTGTTCCTGATCGCGCCGGAAAAACTTCACCCGTTCTGGTACTCATCGATCCTGCCGCTGCACTTCTTCCTCTCCGCTGTGGCAGTCGGGCCGGCCATGGTGATTGTTGAATCGAACTTCAGTTCACGCTTGTTCCGACGTGGATTGGAACTCCCGATTCTTGCGGATCTCGCTCGTTTCCTGCAGGTGGCGCTGATCCTCTACATCGGCGTTCGGTTTCAGGATGTCTTTGCCCGTGGACTCGTAAGTCAGGTGTTCTCACTGCAATTCGAGACCCTTCACTTCTGGCTCGAAAACCTGCTCTTCATCGTTCCTTTCATCATCCTTGCGATCCCGGGTAAACGGTTCAGTCCGAACTGGCTGTTGACGGCTGCGTCGATGGTGGTCGGTGGTGTTGTCTACAACCGTCTGAATGTGAGCTGGATCGGGATGCTTCGTGCCTCGGGGACACAGTACAGCCCGCGGATCACGGAAATTCTTATCAGTCTTTTCCTGGTCACGCTCGGTGCTATCGCTTTTTACTTCATTGCCAAGTACTTCCCGGTGTTCCCCAAGGAGGGTTCGGAAGAGCATGTACCGGATGCCCATGGAGCCGATATGATGGCATCCCCGGCGAAACCAGAAATTGTTTAAACCGTCGCGCACTCCCCAGTGGGGGGACGGATTGCGAAAAGGAGTCGATGATGAATGTCATGCTGAAACGGTTGCTGTTCGCGGTAGCGGCGGTGGTCCTTCTTGCCGGAACAGCCTGGGTGCAGGATAAGAAACCGGACAATCCCTTTGTCTACGACTGGGAGCACCGCCACGCTCCAATTCCGCGCAAGCACGTTTTCCAGACCCAGTATCTGGGTGGGACACAGATCGTTTTCGACCACGAACTGCACACCAAGGACCTCGGCCTCGAGTGCATCG
The DNA here is from genome assembly GCA_043801585.1 of bacterium. Lineage (GTDB taxonomy): Bacteria > Electryoneota > Electryoneia > Electryoneales > Electryoneaceae > JAZDLX01. The sequence continues at coordinate 3,631 of JAZDLX010000006.1, forward strand.
AGTGCCACCATGTCGAAGGATGCCAGCATTGCCACGGCAAACAGGTGCGGACGGTGGACGTGCAGGAGTCGAAGGTTGCACTGCATACGAACTGCTTTGTCTGTCATGCGGACAAGGCGTGTATTGATTGTCATAGACAATAACGCAGTACTCTTCCCCGGTGGGGACTGGTGAAGACCCTTCATATACCCGCCGGTCCCCACTCCCATGCACAAGCGCCCGTGGCCTTGTCGGGAGGCTGCGGGCGTTGCTCTGTTCGGAGAAGTTCAGTACAGGAAAATGTACCAGGTACCTTATCACATGCGAGATCGAACAATGATCCTGGACGGGAAGAAAGTACCTGGTACATTTTCCTGCAACGAGAGGCGTTACTTCTTAATTCAGGTGAGTTGATCACCTAGACCGTTTGGATTTTTCCTTGGAAAATCAATTTGTGTAGACGGCGGTCGTCCGTCCGCTCGGGGTGGAAGGTGGCGAGCCAGATGTTGTCTTTGCGGACAAGGACGGGGTCGCCGCGGTGTTCGGCGAGGATCTCGACGCCTTCGCGGCATCTTTCTTCAAGCCATTCTCTGGTCTTCTCAGTAAATTCATTCATGTCAATACTTTTCCACGGATTCGATGGTTTCCATCGGGTGGGAC
>JAZDLX010000089.1:0-17460 GCA_043801585.1 bacterium
CCCGCCATGCCAGCCAACATGGGTGCGATCGACCACGGGAACCATTTTCCCCAACCGGTCATGCCAAACACGTTTCCCATCACCAGCATGAAAATGGTGAAGCCGATCGGCGCCAGGTAGCCTCGGCCGAGCGTCGCGATCCAGGCTACGACTGGAACGAGTAAAAATCCAACGAGCCCGGCGAAGAGGACGTCGCCGCACGAAGACACCGCGAGCTGCGTCGAGAAACCCTGCAGTCCCAACAGCGCGCCCACCACGAGCCCCTCGGCGATGAGGAGCAGGGTCAGAATGCCGAACCATACAAAAATCACGACAAATTTCGCAACCACAAACCAGTGCCGTGGAACCGGCAGTGCGAGCAGATTCTTCGCAGTTTCTTCGGAGTACTCGCGCCCGAACACATACGCTGTAATGATCGAGAGCAATATCATCCCCCCGGCGCAGGCTTCCTGAATGAGCATGGTGAAGTAAGACGTCCAATCGGCGGACACGCCCGCGAACCGCGCCTTCTGACCCAACAGTCCAAGTTGCGCGGCGCGTTGCGGTTCCATGACGATCCACATGAACAGCGCCCCGGCGAGCGGCATGATCGAGAACGCGAGCCACGACAGCCAGGTGATCTTGCTGCGTCGCAACTTCAGAAACTCGGTGGCAAGAACTTGTCCCAGCATTACGCTTGCCCTCCAGTCAACCTCATGAAGTGCGCTTCGAGGTCCTCCTCAGCGGGGTACAGGCGTGTGAGGTCGAGACCGTTGTCCACGAGCACCCGTGCAATTTCCGCGGTTCGATCGAGACCGTCGAACACGCGCAGTCCACGCTCAACCGTGCGCTCCACATGTGCGATGCCCAGGTGCTGTGCCAACAGAGCAACAGCCCGATCCGGATTCGACACGGTGATGTCCAGATACATACGGGCCTTGGCGCGCAGTTCATCATAGCTAAGCTCTTCAATGAGCTTGCCGGAGTGCACAATTCCAATGCGGTCGGCGAGGTGCGCCACTTCCGCGAGGATATGACTCGACAGGAAAATCGTGACTCCGCGTTCGTTGGCGAGACGGCGCAAAAGACCGCGAATCTCAACGATACCAGCGGGGTCCAACCCATTGGCCGGTTCATCCAGCAGGAGCACGTCCGGATGGTGCAAGAGCGCACGGGCAAGAGAGAGCCGCTGCTTGTTGCCGAACGACAACCGTCCGACACGGCGGTTCACATACTCGTCGAGGCGCAGAAGCCCAATGGCTTCGGCGACGGCCTCGCTCGGCGCACGGGTCAGTCGGCGCTGGATATCAAGGTTCTCGCGCACGGTGAGGTTGGGATAGGCGGTCGCAGTCTCGACCAGATAACCGACACGCGCGAAAATACCCTGCTCACCGCGCACGACGCGGGTACCGAGCATCATGATATCACCGGCGGTCGGACGAATAAGGCTGAGCAGCATACGGATGGTTGTTGTCTTTCCCGCGCCATTTCGACCCAGGAAAGCGTAAATCTCGCCCCGGTGAACACTCAGGTCGATGCCGTCAACAGCGCGCACATCGCCGTAGTGCTTGACGAGGCCGTGAGCAACGATGACGGTATCGATTGGCATTGCGGCTCCTCAGCGGCGCCCAGCTGGTGGCCGGTGCTTGCACCGGCATGGTGTGACCTTAATCATCCGCTTGATGGGTCTGATCGACAAGGGCGCCTCCTGAATCGTCAATGTCTGGCAGTCGTGGATGACCTTGCAACCGAAATGCAGGTGTTTCTGTCTCGCGGGGTATGCCTCGTCTCGAGGATGAGACGCGGAGAACAGTGTTTCAAATTTACGCGATCAACCGTCTGTCGAGTGCGCTTGCCGGCGAGATGCCGCCGAAGGAAAATCCGGGGATCAGGGCCTCAAGTTACTCCTCGAGAGTCGCGTCCATCGTGATCTCCGCGTTGAGAACACGGGAGACCGGGCACCCGGCTTTCGCGTTGTTTGCCGCTGCCACGAATGCCTGCTGATCCATTCCCGGCACTTTTGCACTGACGTCCAGATGCACCGCCGTAATCGTGAACCCCACATCCGTTTTTTCGATTGTAACGGTTGCGATCGTCCCGATCTTCTCCGCCGTAAATCCGGCCTTTTCCAACTCACTGGAAAACGCCATCGAGAAACAACCGGCATGAGCCGCCGCAATCAACTCCTCGGGGTTGGTGCCGGCGACATCCTCAAACCGTGTGCTGAAGGAGTACCGCGCCTCTTTGAGAACGCCGCTCTCGGCGGAGATCGTCCCTTTGCCGCCTTTCAAATTGCCTGTCCATACAGCCGATGCTTTTCGTTTCATGTCGTTTTCTCCTCGAACTGCTCTGGTTCAACTCTTCTTGCCCGTGAAGACATCGAAGCGCTCGATTGCCGTTCACCGATAGGGTAGATGCAGAGGCCAGTTAATATAACCTAACTTTGTTCCTGCGTGGATTGGTGAGGTCATCCGGACAACCCTCCTGGGGTCAAACGAATTTACCTATGTCCGAGAAATGAAGAATGGAGGAAGTCATAAGAATCGTGCAGGTGATGGCGACACTGAAACCTGTCAGCTTTGATCCAGATCAAGACGGAGAATCAGTTCTTCTGTTTCTTCGCCGCGTGCGTTGGCGAATCCCTTGTCCTCGCCTGTGATCGTGAAACCGCATTTTTCCAGCACCCGGAGCGAGGCGACATTATCCCTGGCTGCGCGTGCATGAATCGGCCGTTCCTTCTGGATTGCGAGAAACTGTGCCAGCGCCGAGCTGGCGATCCCCTTGCCCCAAGATTCCTTGCCGATCCAGTAGGTTACTTCAAGGTCGCCGAACCGCCGGAAACTGGCGATATGACCGGCCACATCCCCGTCGAAAAGGATGGTCTTGATCACAGTTGCCTGATCACCTCGAATTTTGGTCCAGTGCGCCAGAAACGCGTCATGGTCGGTTGGATCCTCCGTGGTGAACGCCGCCATGTGATTGGCTTCTGTATCCAGTTGATGTTCGAAAAAATGGGAAAGATCGGCGTCCGTGACATCACGAAGCTGGACACGGTCGGATACACTGTTCGGCGCTTTTTTCATCATCTTTTTCCCCGGGTTGGATCGGGATCATGAGGAGGGCTATATAGTCAGCAGAGAAAAAAGAACGCAATCTGTTTCTATCAAACCTTGATATTTCCTGTGAATCGGATTGCGGAACGGATAGCGATTGTGGGTGGGGGAGGAAAAGGGCGGGCGAGAAATGTCCGATCTCCATTTGGCGCTGCTTCGAGGGATCAATGTCGGGGGCAAGAACAAGCTCCCAATGGCTGAGTTGACGGAGATGTTCACCGCCGCAGGTTGCAGTGAGGTCCGGACCTACATCCAGAGCGGCAATATTGTCTTTCGCTCTCCGGGATCTCTTGCCGAGCGTATTCCCGAACGGATAACCGAGGCCATTCTTGACCGCTTCAACATGCAGATTCCAGTGATAACACGCACGGCGGACGAGCTTCGTGAAATTACGCGAAACAACCCATTCCTGCAGGCTGGAGCGGATCAGCAGGCCTTGCATGTTGTCTTCCTCAGATCAAGACCCGACGCCGCGAAAGTCGCCTCCCTCGACCCCCACCGTTCATCTCCGGATAGATATGCCGTCCGCGGAAGGGAGATTTACCTTCACTGCCCCAACGGTTTCGCCCGAACGAAGCTGACGAACGATTACTTTGACAGGACGCTGTCAACGACGAGTACCGTGCGCAACTGGCGGACGGTGTTGAAGCTTCTTGAAATGGCTGTAAAATAGTGGAAAATTTTTAACATACTAATAATGCATGAATTGAAACAGGGATATAATTTCTTTCCAATTCATTAAAAAAGTAGTATAATTGGTTTTTTACCTGTTTTCTGGCATATGGGGAAAATTCTGGTTATGTTATTTCGTATTCCTCGGTTGTCTCTAACCTGAGGAGTGATAATAGTGACGAATAAGCCGGAACACGAAGACGGAAGATACAGGATCTTCCTGACAGTTTTTGCGGTTTTTGCAGGTCTTGCAGGTATTCTTGCTCTGATTGGATGGGGATTTGATCTGTTGATCCTCGCCAAATTGAGTCAGGGAATCAAACCCATGGCTCCGAGCACCGCCCTCCTGTTTGTCGTCTATTCGGTTCTCATCCTCACACAGGGGTTTTTCCCGTTTCGACCGATTCTGAATCGAATCAATTTTATCGTAAATCTTATCGCGATGAGTATTTCACTCATTCTCTTCCTTCTTTCGACGTCGGGAATCCGATTGGGGATCGAGCATCTCGGTTTTACAGCGGAGGATTTCGTCGGCAATGTCTCTGTCGGGCATATGTCGCCGATAACAGCACTTTGTTTCTTTCTATCGGGAATCATTTACTGGTTAGTGCTTCCGTCCCCCCGCGGTGAGGCAATGGTAAATCGCTACCCGATGCTGGCCAACCGCCTGTCCATCGTCCTCATCGAAGTTGGAACGATCCTGTTTTTTGCCTATCTGCTGAACACGCCGATCCTCTATGGCACTTCGTTCATTCCCATCGCGGTGGTGACCAGTTTAGCGATCATCAGTCTCGGAATTTCTCTGCTGACGCTCAGCGAACGGTACCGAAAACTGCATGGGATACGTGTGGATCCCGGCAGACGCGGATTGTTGCAGAATCTGTCGGTCTTTGCGCTTCTCGCAATCGGGATTGTCCTCCTTGGGATTTCCAGCTACAGGACCTTCAAAAACCATTCCATCAGCCAGGTTGAAAAAGAGTTGGCAGCCATCGCAGACTTGAAGACCATCGACATTATCAACTGGCGCCGGGAACAGATTGAGGATGCCCTGGGACCGAGCAGGAACATCGTGTTTGCGAATCTGGTTCAACGTTATTTCAGGAATTCAGGCAACCGGGAAGCAGAACGTCTTCTCGCAGATTGGTTGAAGAATATTCGCATTCACAATGAATTCGAAAGCATTCGGTTATTTGACAGCAGGGGGAAGGTCAGGCTGGTCTATCCACCGGAATCATCTCGGCTTGACAGTTCTGTGGTGTCGTTGATCAGAGGTGTACTCGAGAATGGAGAAGAAAACCAGCAGGATTTGTACTGGAATGAGTCACAGCAGAAAGTTTACATGTCCCTGCTGTGTCCTGTTCTCGATCCCAATGATCCTAAGAACGTGTTGGGGGTCCTCAGCTTCCGCATCGATCCGACTACTCATCTGTTTCCTCTGATCCAGCGCTGGCCGACTCCGAGTCGCTCCGCTGAGACTCTGATTCTGAGGCGTGAGGGCGATGATGTGTTGTTCCTCAACGAGCTGAGGTTTCGAAAGGACAGCGCAGTCAGATTGAGGATCCCCCTGGAAAGAACGGACGTGTCCGCGGTTCAGGCTGTGTTGGGATACCGGGGTATTTTCCACGGGAAGGACTATCGAAATCACGATGTCATCGCTTACATCCGTCCGATTCCCGATTCACCCTGGTTTATGGTCGCACGGATCGACAGGGAAGAAGTCTATGCGCCGTTGAAGAAGCGGTTGAGCTTCATTATAGCGCTCGTCAGTTTCCTCCTGTTGGCGGCCGGTGGCGGGGTGGAGTACTTCTGGCGGCGGCAACGGCTCTACTTCTTTCAACAGCAGATCAGATTATCCCAGGCATTACATGAAAGTGAGGAGCAGTTTCGCAACCTCTATGAAAACTCGACGATCGGACTTTATCGGACAACCCCTGATGGAACCATTCTGATGGCGAATGCCGCGTTGATTGACCTCCTCGGATTTTCCTCCTTCGAGGAACTCGCCAAACGGAATCTCGAAGAAGGCGGATTCAGCTCAACCTATCCCCGTGAACAGTTTCTCCTCCGAATTCAGGAAAAAGATGAAATCAGAGGATTGGAGGCTGCGTGGCTAGACAGGGATGGGGCGGAAATTTATATTCGCGAAAGTGCTCGGGTCATCCGCGACGCCAACGGCAACCCTCTCTATCTTGACGGCACTGTTGAGGACATCACCCAGCGGAAATTGGCCGAGGAAAACCTTCGTGCCAGCGAGGAAAAATACCGAGCATTGGTCGAAAAATCACCCGATGCTATTCTTGTGAACGTGGACAATAGAATCATCCTGGTGAATCAGGCGTGCCTGCGTCTGTTTGGTGCGAAAACAGAGAACGATCTGTTAGGAAAATCTCCTTTTGACCTGTTTCATCCCGACTATCACGATCTGATCCGTGAGCGGACAAGGAAACTTATTAAAGAGGGAGAATCCGTCCCTTTTATCGAAGAGAAGATCGTGCGGTTGGATGGACGACTTGTAGATGTCGAAGCGGTTGCCGCAACCTTTCCCTTAGGAGGCTCGACAGCTCTCCACGTCATCCTCCGGGACATTACAGAGCGCAAACTGGCTGAAGAGGCGATTCGGGCAGGTGAGATCCGTTATCAGGACATCCTCGACAACATGCTCGAGGGGTGCCAGACCATCGGCTTTGACTGGCGCTATCTCTACCTCAACGATGCCGAAGTCATGTATGCCCGTAAGCCCAGAAATGAGCTGCTGGGTATAACTATAATGGAGCAGTATCCCGGTATTGAATCAACTGAATTGTTCAATGACATGAAGATGACGATGGAAAAGCGGATCGCGATACAAAGGGAATATGAGTTCATCTACCCTGACGGGGACAAAAGGTGGTTCGAGCACATTATTCAACCGGTTGAGGAGGGAATCTTTATCCTCTCTCTCGATACGACGGAGCGAAAACAGATTGAAATGGAAATCCGAAAATTAAACGCGGAGCTTGAGGAAAGGGTGAATGAACGGACAGCACAATTGGAAGCGACAAACAAGGAACTCGAAGCCTTTGCCTATTCGGTCGCGCACGACCTGCGTGCGCCGCTGCGCGCCATTGGAGGTTTTTCCAGCATCCTTCAGGAAGAAAGTGCGGATCGGTTGAACGACGAAGGACGCAGATACTTGAACATCATTTATTCCAACGTTCAGCAGATGGACCAGTTGATCATAGACTTGTTGTCTCTTTCACGCACTGCACGGTCGGAAATGAATGTCAGGAACATCGATATGACGAAACTGGTCGAGTCCTGTTTTTCAGAAATTGTTCCAGAAGAGGATTCGCATATAGAGTTTTCACTCGGATCTCTTCCCAAAGCGCAGTGCGATGCAACGTTGATGCAACGGGTGTGGGTTAACTTGCTCGGAAACGCGGTCAAATTCACCTCCAAGCGGGAGAAACCTCGCATTGAGGTGAACGGGCACACGGAAGGCCGTAAAAACGTTTACTCTGTCAAGGACAACGGAGCGGGGTTCAACCCGGAGTACAGTAACAAACTCTTCGGCATCTTCCAGCGGCTTCACCGGGCGAATGAATTTCCGGGGACTGGAATCGGCCTCGCAATTGTACAACGAATCGTCCACAGGCACGGTGGTGAGGTGTGGGCGGAGGGGAAAATCGATGAGGGTGCTGTCTTTTCTTTCTCGTTACCAGTGAAGGAGATTGAGTATGAATCGGCAGAATGAAGTGGAAATACTGCTCGTCGAGGACAATCCCAGCGATGCTGAATTGACCATTCGGGCACTGAAGAAAAAGAATATCGCCAATATCATCCACCACGTCGGGGATGGTGAGGAAGCGTTGGATTTCATCTTCGCCCGCGGAAAGTACGGCGACAGAGACATTGAACATGGCCCCACGGTTGTCATTCTTGACTTGAAATTGCCCAAGGTGAACGGTCTCGAGGTGCTGCGTGAGGTCAAATCTGATCCACGGACTAAATCGATTCCGGTCGTCGTGCTGACATCATCGAACGAAGAGAAGGATATTGTCGAAAGTTATCAAATGGGGGTCAACAGCTTTATCACCAAACCGGTTGATTTTGAGAAGTTTGTCACTTCCGTCGAAGAGCTGGGGATGTATTGGTTGTTGCTCAACCAGCCTCCACCGAAGCAATAGACGAGGGATCCATCAAGGTTGGCCAGACCGACTGTTTCCCGTTCCGCCGTTCCGTCAGGCTTCGATGGTTCTTGGACGGCGAAAAGCGGGGAGGGCGATGGGGGTGCGGGATCGGACAAACAGGGCGTTATTGCGAGGTCTGGGGCGATTTATTATCGGGAGGGAGAGACGGTCGGGTGTGAAATGGAAGACAACGTTTTCACTTTTTCATCCAACAATCCGAGGACGATTTCATCGTAGGAACATTCGGATGCAGTGCCGATGTCGTAGATGTGCAGTGTCCCGCCTTTCTTCTCGCACAACTCAAGTGCCTCTTGGTCCTCTCCACTGGCCGCGGCAAAACATCCAATCGAGGGTGATGGCAGGTCTGCCGCGCTCAGCCCACGCGGAATTGTTTTCTCCAGGTTTTCGCGACGAGCCCATCCCGTTCAGCCTGCTCGATGGTGTGGAGTGCCCGTTTCACAACCGGTGCGTCGATCATCTTGCTCCCCATGCTGACGACCCCCAGTCCTTTCTTCTCGGCTGCTTCGAAAGCGACCACGATTTGCTGGGCTTTCGCGATTTCGTCCGATGTGGGGGCGAAGCCGTCGTGCACGACCGCTATCTGGCGGGGGTGGATACACCCCTTTCCTTCAAAACCGAGGGCTTTCGCTTCGCGCACAGAGGCGAGCAGACCTTCCCTGTCGCTGACATCCGAGAACACCGTATCGATCGCCTGAACGCCAGCGGCTTTCGCACCGTTGATCACCTGCTGCCGCGCCCAGAGGGATTCACGCCCTTCGACGGTTCGCTGCACTCCGAGGTCAGCCGTATAATCCTCGAGGCCGATGGTCAGGGCGACGATATTTTCCGAAGCGCTGGCGATGTCATAGGCGAACCAGGCGCCTTTGGCGGATTCCACAATGGGCATCAGCCAGATCGGACGTGAGACCCCGTGACCTTTTTTTACTTCGCGTAACGCTTCATCGAATCTCTGCAACTCCTCTCGCGACTCGATCTTCGGGATAAGGATCAGATCGACCCCGTAGGGTACGATGAAGGGCAGATCATCGATGCCGTGCTGTCCCTGGTTGACACGGATCATCTTCTCCGATCCGCCAAAATCGAGATGGCGGAGGGCGTTCCTGGCGATGATTCGTGCGGCGTCCTTTTCCCCGGGTGAGACGGAATCCTCGAGATCGAGAATCAATCCATCCGGCCGGTGCATCGCTGCATTGATCATGAATTTCGGGCTGTTCCCAGGGAGGTAAAGCCGGCTGCGGCGTGGACGGCGGCGGTCGCTCGGTTTCCGGCTGGGACCGGACGGCGGCAGCCAGGGAGCGTGGTCACGGGTCGGTTCCAGCCTGCAGATTGCGGCTTCAAGACGGGCCATCAGGACAAAGGGGAGCGCACCCTGGTCCTCGACTTCAACGACGGCATGGTCGAACCCGAAGTGGGCCAGCCCTTCGTGGATCAGCTCTTCGATCGACTCGCCGTAGAGGGATTCGACCTTGCTCCGCAATTTCACGACAGGTCCGCCGGTGGATGTCCTTGTCACCGAAATCCAGGCGTCGGAACGTACATCGCTGCCGCGAGGTCCGGCTTCAGCGCTCTTCTTCGCCATGCTTGCACTCCCTCGCTTATCTGCTGGCGAAGGCCAAGATACGCATCTCCCGGAAGATGAACCAGAGGCGGCCTCGCAGGGTGGGTGGGGAACGGCCTTGTCAGGAGACGCCGTATCCTGTAGCTTGCTGTATCCGAAGTTCTCCAAGGCAGTTCTCTGTGAAAGGGAAAGAGGTTGAGCCTGCTGCGACGGCGTCGAGTACCCTGGTACGCTCACTTGTTCATGGTGATCGCGGTGATCTATGGTTTCGTCCAGAGCGAGAAACTGGCGCCGATGATCACCCGCGTGATGGACCTGGAATGGTGGTTCGACAAGATCAACATACTGCGCAGGAGGTTCGGGAGTTCGTTCTGATCCGTCAACGGCTACATCGGTTTCCTTGAAGGCCATGGGCGGAGTTCGATGACAAACGCGGCACCCCCAAGTTTTTTCTGATCGGCAAACCGAATCGAGCCGCCGACAGTCATCAGCAGGTAGCGCACAATTCCCAGCCCCATCCCGAAATGCCCGCTGTTCCTCTTCGTCGTTTGAAAATCCTTCCACAGAGTGTTTTTCATATCCGGGTGAATGCCGGGGCCGTTGTCTTCAACGGTGACAAGCAGGATTGAGTCCTCTTCTTCAAGTTCGACACGAATTTTACCTCCGGTAGCGTCCTGAAGGGCTTCAGCAGCATTGCTGAAGAGGTGGAAGAAGATCAGTTCGTAGGCGTGGGGACCGCCCTGGATGGTCAGCGCGGGGAACGATCCTTTAAAAGTGGGAGAGAGGAATTCCGGACTTGTCTCGAGAGTGATGTCCGGATGATCGGCGAGCACAACGTTGGCGGCGTTTCGTATTGCAGCATGAAGATCGCATCCCGCCTCAGGGTGATCCTGAGCGTGCAGAAATTCGTGCCAACTGTCTGTTATCTTCCTGGCACTATCGATTCCTTTTGCAAGGAGCTTCTCTTTCGCGTTCAACTCCTCAGCGGATACCTCATGATCCATTTCAATCATCTCGAACGAATTCTGGATTGCCGTGAGTGGGCTGTTGATGTCATGGAGCAGCCGCGCAGCGCCATGATGAAATCCGAGGCCTGAAGCGTTGTAAACTCCTTGATGGAAAAGTCGCTCAATGTGCAGAATTTTACGGTGGGCGCGATGCAAAAAGGGTTGCACGTGAGTCTGCACCTGGGAAAGGTCGAGCACCTCACCCGCCCCGGCACGGATTCCCACTTCGAAATGATCCCCGTTCAGCTTCGGGACGATCAGGCAAACCTGTGCAGTGGGAAGTACGCGAAGAACTGACCGCAGATCCTCTAACAATTCCTGTGACAACGATTCGGCCATCCAGAGCTGCAGCGGGAGATGCGAGGCTTCCTCAATGGAGGTGAACGGTTGACCTGTTTCAACCGTTTTCTCAATGACACCGACACCTTGACTTTCGATGGCACTTAATACCGGTTTGATGTCAATTGATGATGTGTGAATCAACAGCGGGGCATGGGTTGAATCAGAAAGCATCATGCACTCTTTCAGTTGATGGACAGAGTGGAAAATAGGGGGTGAATGGGGTGGATCAAACGATTAAACGCACAACGGCCCGCCGTCTTCGGGGCAAGGCGCAGGGTTTGCCCCGTTTGGCGAGCCGTGTGCAGATCCCACAAACGACCTTGTTGGTCACTCTTGTTATCGGTTTTTGTCGTTACCATCTGCTCTCGCTGAAAACCCTGCAAATGGGAACAAAAATCCACTCTCCTGCAGGCAACGATTCTTAAAGTTTTCGGTACAGGTACCAGGGAAATCCACCCCATCCGGAGCGACATCGTTGCCCATCTTCTTCAAGTATACAATAAGAATGTAATAGTAGAAATAACAATGTATAAGACGTGAAATACGACCTCCAGAAAGGATCCGGAACGGAGGAAACGTCACCGGGAAAATCGGGATACTTCAAGTGAAAAGGTCATAATATCCGATGTGGGTGTGCGAAGGAGGTGTAACAGGCTGTATCGTCTCCTCCAAATCACGCTTTACGCTTGCATTTTACCCACTAACTGTTCTTATGTTCAGTATCCGGTAAATGCACGACAACCCTTGAGCGGACGACAGGCATGGCCCCTCACGAACCAGACACGCTGACAATTCGCGGCGCACGCGAACATAACCTGAAAAACATTGACGTGACGATTCCCCGCAACCGCCTCAGTGTGATTACGGGGCTGAGCGGAAGCGGAAAATCCTCTCTCGCCTTCGATACACTCTACGCTGAAGGACAACGCCGGTACGTCGAATCGCTATCCGCCTATGCCCGCCAGTTCCTTGGCCTGATGGAGAAACCGGATGTCGACATGATCGAGGGGTTGAGCCCGGCGATCAGCATCGAACAGAAGGCGACCAGTCGCAACCCCCGTTCGACCGTAGCCACGGTGACCGAGATCTACGATTATCTGCGCCTCCTGTTCGCTCGGATCGGTGTGATCTACTGTCCCAACTGCGGAAAACGGATCGAACGTCAGACTATCCAGCAGATCACCGATGCCGTGCTCACTTTCCCGGAGGGAACGAAAATCCAGGTGCTGGCGCCGGTCGTTCGCGGGCGCAAGGGTGAGTACAGGAAGATGATCGAGGAAATCGAACGCGACGGCTTTGTTCGCATGCGCGTGGATGGCAAGGTCCATCTCATCGGTGAAATTCCGGCCATCGACAAGAAACGGAAGCACACGCTCGAAATCGTGGTCGATCGCCTGGTGATCAAGAAAGAGATCAAGAACCGGCTGACCGACTCGATCGAGGTTGCCCTGCAACACGCGGAAGGGCTTGTCACGATTCTCACCGAAGAGGGGGAAGAGAAGCTCTACTCCGAACTCTACGGTTGCCACGAGTGCAACATTTTCTTCGAGGAGCCGCAGCCGAGAAACTTTTCGTTCAACAGCCCTTTCGGCGCCTGCCCCGTCTGTGACGGTCTCGGTTTCAAGATGGAAATCGACCCGCGCCGGATCGTTCCCAATGCGGCGAAATCGATCCGTGAAGGCGCCGTTGAAAGTCTCGGAAGCCCGCGGGAAGCCTGGTATTTCCGGATGCTCGAACAGGTTGCGCGCTATTACAGATTCTCGCTGAACACCGCTTGGCACAAACTGACCAAGATGCAGCAGGATATCGTTCTTTTCGGAAGCCCGGACAAGCTCCGCTTCCGCTGGGAACGGCAGTCCGAGAAGTCGAGCGGCACCTGGGATTACCAGGCGAAGTGGGAGGGGGTGATCCCGAACCTGGAGCGCCGCTACCGTCAGACCTCGTCCGGCTACATCCGTGAGTGGATCGAGGAATTCATGGGCCGGGTGCCCTGCAATGTCTGTGGCGGCAAACGATTGAAACCGGAATCCCTCTCGGTACGCATCGCTGACAGCAACATCGCCGATGTCACCGAACTTTCGATCCGCGAATCACTGGAATTCCTCAACAATCTCCAGCTTTCCGAGCGGAATCAGACCATCGCCGCGCAGGTGCTGAAGGAAGTACGGGAACGACTCGGCTTTCTGGTCAACGTCGGACTCGATTACCTCTCGCTGGACCGTTCCGCCGGCAGTCTGTCGGGCGGCGAAGCGCAACGCATCCGTCTGGCGACACAAATCGGCAGCCAACTGGTCGGCGTGCTCTACATCCTCGACGAACCCTCCATCGGCCTTCACCAGCGTGACAATGACCGGCTGATCTCCACCCTCGAACGGCTGCGCGACCTCGGCAACACGGTCATTGTCGTCGAACATGACCGGGAAACGATCGAACGGGCGGATTACGTGGTCGATCTCGGGCCGGGTGCTGGACGGCACGGTGGAGAAGTCGTCGCCCAGGGAACCCCGAAGCAGATCATGCGAGTCGGACGCAGCATTACAGGCCGTTACCTCTCGGGGGCCGAATCCATCGAGGTTCCCGTAAAACGCCACACACCGGTGAAAAACCGTTGGATCACGATCCGCAACGCCCGGGGCCATAACCTGAAAAACGTGGAAGCCCGATTTCCTCTCGGGTTGTTCACCGTGGTCACCGGTGTCTCCGGATCGGGAAAATCGACGCTGGTCAACGAAACTCTGTTCCCGGCGCTGTCGAGGACGCTCAACGGCAGCCGTGAGGTGCCCCTTCCGCACGATGAAATCCTCGGGATGAAATATGTCGACAAGGTTGTGGACATCGACCAGTCACCCATCGGGCGTACACCCCGCAGCAACCCGGCGACCTACACCGGCATTTTCACAGACATCCGCGACCTATTCTCGCAGGTTCCCGAAGCCCGCGCCCGGGGATACAAAGCCGGACGGTTCAGTTTCAACGTCAAAGGGGGGCGCTGCGAACACTGCCAGGGCGATGGCATCATCAAGATCGAGATGCATTTCCTCCCGGACGTTTATGTCACTTGTGAGGAGTGCCGCGGCAAGCGGTACAACCGTGAGACGCTGGAGGTGAAGTATCGCGGGAAGTCCATCGCCGATATCCTCGATATGACCGTGGAAGAGGCCCATGAGTTTTTCAAACCGATCCCCAAGCTGAAGCGGAAACTGAAGGTTCTGAACGACGTCGGCCTTGGCTACATCCACCTCGGCCAGCAGGCGACCACCCTCTCAGGGGGCGAGGCGCAGCGTGTGAAGCTGGCGAGCGAACTCGGCAAGGTCGCCACAGGCAACACCGTCTACATCCTCGACGAACCGACGACAGGCCTCCATTTCGCCGACGTCAAACTGCTGTTGAAAGTGCTCCGGAAACTGGTTGACAAGGGCAACACGGTGATCGTCATCGAGCACAATCTGGACGTGATCAAGACCGCCGACTGGATCATCGACCTCGGACCTGAGGGGGGAGACAACGGAGGGGAGATCATCGCTGCGGGTAGCCCGGAGGACGTCGCCAAGGTCAAGACGAGCTTCACCGGCCAGTTTCTCAAGCGAGAGCTGAAAAAAGGTGATACAGTAGCGGCGTAGTCCGGTGGTCTCGTTGGCATCATAACGCGGTTTTATTTCTGTTGCCGAACGGGTGGCCCGACTTGCTTGTCAAGTCGGGTTTCTTTCGCGTTTCTTCAAGAGACCCGACCCTAAAGTGTCGGGCCACACTCTCCTGTATTATCTTGGTGAGATGTCGAAAAACATCTTTCCTGACGCGGGTTTCCGCCGTATGAGCTATTTCAGAAGCACTACCTTGCGTGTGTCAACCGCTCCCCCGGGACCGGCGGCCCGCACGAAATAGATCCCGCTTGCCAGCCCACGGCCGTCGAAAACGAAACGCGAACGCCCCGTCTGCCGCTCCCCGTCCGCGAGAACGGCAACCTGCCGTCCGAGCAGATCGTAGACACGCAGGCTAAGGTGTCCCTGTGCCGGGAGGGCGAGGGTGATTGTCGTCGTCGGGTTGAACGGGTTCGGGTAGGCGCTCTCGATGGCGAAACGGGAGGGCAGAGACGAACCCGGTGTCTCCGGCGTCGAGGCCCACTGCCAATCGGTGGAATCCGCCCAGATGGTCACCCAGGCTTCCCGCATGCCGTTGCCATTGTCGACAAAGGGGACCCGGAAAGAGAACTGCTCACGCAGGTTGAACTGAGGTTGCGTTTCCGGATTCTCTCGATAATCGCCGATGCTCGCGTAGAGACCCACGGTGGGATCGGGGTACTCACCTCCCTCGGTGGTGTCGATTCCGGAAAGCTGTACTTCGATGCTGTCAGGCAGACTATTGTCTCCACGAACATGCCAGGTCCAGACGGGTTTTGTGGAACGGTTGTTTGAGCGGAAATCATGATACAGGGCGTCCGAGTGTGGACTTATTCCCACCACGCTCCAGGCGCTGAAAACGGTGTCGAAGAGGGAAAAATGCAGGGCGTCGCGAGGGTCGTAATAGTCACTGCGATCCGGCCCGAGCCCAAACAGGTGTCCATCATCCCTGACAAGGGTGTCAGCACTTTCCACGGTCTGGAAAGCGACCTGCAGTACCCAATCTGTTGTCGCGAGTGGATCATAAAGCGATTCGAGGTTCCGGTCGGGTGGAACCTGCCATTCTCCATTGCCATTCACAATGATCGCCCCCTGCCACGGTTGCAGCACGCCAGATGTGGGAATGTAACGGCCGTTCGGTCTCAGGACGAGAGCCCATTCGGACGCCCCTTCGTCGAGGAATGACTGTCCATCAATTTTTGTGTGCTGAAGATGGATGGGGTAGGGAAACGGATTTGCGACGAACGTCAAAGTTTGGAAAAAATCCATTGCGATTAAATCGGGCATACTTCGAGTGAACGTCTCGTTCTGGGGAAGCGCGTGACCGTCCGCGTTCACCGTGAAGCTGGGAGTCTGTCGCTGACGCAGGATGTAACCGCGGCCAGGTTCAAGTGTGAATGCCGAATCGGTTACTCCAGAAAACGAACTATACATGAAATCCGTAAAAACGTTCCAGGTTGAGTCGCTGGGAGGTGTGCCGAAATCGTCGCCGAACACGCTGGTCGGATTCGTGTTGGACGGTTGGACGGGCACGCCGATGAAGTAGAGGGAATTGCGGTCGAGTGTGAAGTTCGAGCCGCTGATCGTCGCAGAAGAGGTGCCACCGAAAGCGCCGGCATTCACCACGTCGCCGTTGGGAGTCGGTTCGTCGGATACCTCGTCATCAAGGTTCCCGGCATCCACCGCGATGGATCCTTCGAGAACGGAGAAGTCGCCGTGTGCGGCATCCGTAAAGAGTGGATCGCCCCAAACGTTTCCCATGCCCGTCCAGGCGACCCCGCCGGTGTTTTCGACAACGCTGTAGGAAACCGTGACACTGCCGCTGATCGTTGCGGTGAGTCCATCCAGCGAGGGGTTGCCCCAGACGATGGAGTTTTTCAGGACCGCGGTTCCAGTGCCCGTCGATGAAACGGACGCGGCATCGGGGGAATAGGTACTGCTGTTGCCGATGATGGTGAGGTTGGCGAGCAGAGGGGAAGCGTTGACAATCGCCATCGCACCCCCTTCAAAATCTGAAACGTTGCCGCGAACGATGCTGTTTCGAAGGATGATGTTGGTTGCGTTCGCAATCAGCACCCCGCCACCGAGACCGTTCGACGAGGAGGTCTTGCCGGGAATCGAGCTGGCTACGTTGTCCTTGATTTCAACGTATTGCAGGGTAATCCGATCCGCGTAGGTTCCGATGATGATGCCGCCGCCCTGGGGTGAGTAGCCGCCCTTCACGGTGAGCCGTTCCACCGTGATCAGGGTGTCACCTGCGAACGTCAGGACGTTTCCGGATTGGCCGAGGCCATCGAGAACGGTTGCACCCATTCCACTGCCGGAGAGGGTTGTGCTGTCAGGAAAGCTGATCGGGAACAGTTCGTCGGATCGTGTCCAGGTGCCTGCTGACAGGTGAATCGTGTGCGGTCTGCCGGGGGTCGTGTCGGAGACCGCAACGGCGTACCCGATGGTGCGGAAGGGCGTGAATTCCCCTCCACGGTCAGGCGCATCGGTGCCGTTGGTCGCCACGTAGAAATCGGCGGCTATTGCGGTCGATGCAAGCAGAAGTAACACGGCAACCGGAACAAACCTGTGCATGAATCCTCCAGACAACCTCACTTAACGTTCCGCTGGGTTCACTGACTTGACGGAATTCAAGTTCCGTCAGGTTTTCAGACCTGACGGAAATACTCGTTCATTGCGCTCACTCTTTGTCATCCCTCGGCTTGACCGGGGGATCCGGATTGCCGGACAAACTGATCCTTCCCTGTGGATTGCCCGGTCGAGCCGGGCAATGACAACAAAGATAGATACAGTTTTGATGGTTCGGCCATCCGGCGCTTCGGAACGGGTTTCTACCATGATCCGTCAGATTTTCAAACCCGAAAGAATGCAACAGGATGGCCCAGCCAGCTCGATAGCCGGGTTTCAAGTATCATCAATTGTGGCGCGGGCGTCCCTGCCCGCGACGAATCAGCACCTGGCGGGCACAGAAGCCCG
>JAZDLX010000134.1:0-2681 GCA_043801585.1 bacterium
AGTCCGATTCTTGTGGAATGGAATCTTCGCCGACCGGAAAAACGGAGCAGGGGCTAAGCGGGCCCATCGTTGACAATTTCCGCGCCCGAGCTGCTGCTTCGGGCGCTTCTTTTGCGGTAGCGGCGAAGAAACGTTCGCCGAATTTGAACCGGGGAGGAAACCATGTCCGTGCGCGTGATCGTCGGTTGTCAGTGGGGCGATGAGGGCAAGGGCAAAATTGTGGATCTGCTGAGCCGGGATGCGGATGTCGTGGCGCGCTATCAGGGCGGTCCCAATGCCGGCCACACCGTCGTCCATGAAGGAGAAAAAACCATTCTCCACCAGATCCCTTCGGGCATTCTTCATCCACAGGCGGTCTGCTGCCTCGGCAACGGCTGCGTGATCGACCCGCGTGTTCTCTTCGAAGAGATCGAGATGCTCGAGGACAAGGGCGTCCTGGTACAGGGTCGACTGTTCATCAGTCAGAAAGCCCATTTGATCATGCCCTACCACAGGGCGATCGACGAGGCCGCCGAGACCGCCGCAGGAGCACAGAAGATCGGCACCACGGGCCGTGGCATCGGACCCGCATACACGGACAAGTATGCGCGCATCGGAGTGCGCATCGTCGACCTGCTCGACCGGGAGTCGCTCGAGCAGAAACTTCGCCTGAACCTCGCCGACAAGAACCGCCTGCTCAAGAACTATTACAACAGCGGCGAGCTCGACGTCAACCGCATCGTGGAGGAGTACCTCGCCTTCGACGAACACGTGGACCCGTACATCAAGGACGTTTCGGTGTACCTCCACAAGGCGATCAAGGAACGAAAGAACATTCTGCTCGAAGGCGCACAGGGAACGCTGCTGGACATCGACCACGGAACGTATCCGTTTGTCACCAGCAGCAACCCGACGGCAGGCGCCGCCGCCACCGGAGTCGGACTCGGGCCGAGAGTGATCACCGAGGTGGTCGGAGTGCTGAAAGCGTACACCACAAGGGTCGGTAACGGCCCCTTCCCCACCGAACTCGAGGATCCGTTGCAGAGCCAGTTCCGCGAATGGGGCGGCGAATTTGGGGCAACAACGGGTCGTGCGCGGCGCTGCGGATGGCTTGACCTGGTGATCGCCCGTTATGCCGTGCGGGTCAACAGCGTGGACGCCTGGGCCATTACGAAGCTGGATGTGCTCTCGCACCTTGAGGAGATCCTGGTCTGCACCGGGTACAAGATCGGCGGGGAAACCGTGGACGAATTCCCCAGCGAGCCATGGCTGCTGGAGGAGATTGAACCGATGTACGAGACGCTCCCGGGGTGGAATTCGGACATCTCGGAGGTGCGCGGCTATCGCCAACTGCCGTTCCAGTGCAGAAACTACCTGGACTTCATCCAGGATCGCACCGGCGTCCCCAACGCGTGGGTCAGCGTCGGAGCGGAACGGGACGCGGTGATCCCGCTCCGTTCATGAGAAAGAGTGCACCGAGAGCCCGAAAAGGTATTTTAGACGGGCATTCCGGTCTCGATTTTTTTAGGTTTGGGTTCGCAAGCTTTCAGTGGGAATTGAGTGACAGTTACCTGATTCCCAGGTTCTACGAAATAATTTTTTACGAGCCCTCAAGAATCAGGTAACTGTCACTTAATTCCCCAACGGGTAGATGGTGTAGCTCAGGTGGTAGAGCAGGGGCCTTTTAAGCCCAAGGTCGTGGGTTCGAGTCCCACCACCATCACTTTCATTATCAAGAGATTAGGCTTTCGCCTGATCTCTTTTTCTTTTCTACGGCACACTGGTGGCACACTTAGGCTCAATTTCCTTACCTTTCTGATGTATTATGGCAAGGAGGGAAACATGGCTGCGATTCAGAAGCGCATCCTGCAAGACGGATCCATCCGCTTTCGTGTGCAGGTGCGAGTCAAGGGCGCAAGGCAAGAAACCGCCACCTTTGAACGAAGAACGGATGCAAAGCATTGGGCTCAAATCACTGAGGCAAGAATCCGAGAAGGAAAACACTTTGCCAATTCAGAAGCGAAGCGACACAGTGTCTCGGAGATGGCAACTCGGTACATCGAGCAGGTTCTTCCCGACTACCGAGACGTTGCCAAACCAAAACAACATCTCCTCTGGTGGAAGAAGCAGATAGGTGAGTGCTTGTTGTCCGATTTAACCCCAGCTCTGATCGTAGAACACCGAGAAAAGCTCTGCAAGGAAGGAAAGGCCAACTCTACAGCAAATCACTATGTCGTGTCTCTGTCGAGGGCGTTGACGGTGGCGTTAAGGGATTGGGGTTGGCTTGAAGATTCACCAGCACGGAAAGTAAAGAAACTGCGAGAGCCGAGAGGTCGTGTCCGTTTCTTGGATGATGATGAACGCAAGCGGCTTCTGGACGAGTGTAAAGCGAGCAAGAATACTGATCTCTACCTAGCGGTTGTCCTAGCCCTGTCAACAGGTGCGCGGAAAGCCGAGACGTGGGAACTTACCTGGGATCAGGTTGATTTCAAACACAAGAGGATCATTCTACACGACACTAAAAATAACGAACGTCGATCCCTTCCACTCCAACATCTTGCCTATCAATTACTGGAAGAGAAATCACGTATTCGACGACTGGACACCAATCTCATATTCCCAAGCCCAAGCAATCCCGAGAAAGCGATTGACTTTCGTCGTGCATGGGAAGAGGCACTTGAACGTGCAGAAATTGAAGATTT